>DASSTF010000197.1:0-9433 GCA_035708045.1 Rhodanobacteraceae bacterium
GCGGCGTTGTTGACGGAGAATCCCTTTCATGCCCATCTACGCTTTTGCCTGCGAGTCGTGCGGCCATCAATTCGACCGCCTGCAGAAAATGTCCGATCCCGATCCCGAAGTCTGCCCGCAATGCGGCAAGGCCGCGGTGCACCGCCAGATGACGGCGCCGTCGTTCCGTCTGGCCGGCAACGGTTGGTACGAGACCGATTTCAAGAAGGCGGGCGACAAGAAGCACAATCTTGCGGGGGATGCCGGGGCGTCGAGTCCCGCGCCTGCGCCTGCGCCTGCGCCGGCCGCAAGTGACGGCAAATCGGCCTGAATCGCCTGCTCGATGCTTGCGGATAGCGCTCGCTTTTTTGTAGGAGCGCGCCTGCGCGCGATGGCGCAATGGTTGGGATTGTGGCAGGGCGGGCAATCGCCTGCAGGCAGGCTCCTACGATTGGCCGTGGGTCGGACGGGCTAGCCCGATATCGATGATGTCGCACAACGCCCGCACGTGGTCGGGGCGCGTGTTCAGCGCTGGAATGTAGCGCAGTTCCTCACCGCCGGCGGCATGGAAGAAATCGCGGTTCTGCATGGCAATTTCCTCCAGCGTTTCCAGGCAATCGACGGCAAAACCGGGGCAGATCACGTCAAGGCGCTTGACGCCCTCGCTACCGAGTTGGCGCACCGTGGCATCGGTGTAGGGCGTCAGCCACGGCTCGCGTCCGACGCGTGACTGGAAGCTCACCAGGACGCCGCTTTCGTCCATCTGCAAACGCTCGCGCAAGGCGCGCGCGGTGGCATGGCATTGGGCGAAATACGGATCGCCGGCGCGCACGTAGCGGGTCGGAATGCCGTGGAAACTCATCAGCAGGCGTTCGCCGCGACCGTGTTGTTGCCAGTGTTCGCGCACGCTGGCGGCGAGGGCGTCGATGTAGGCCGGGTGGTCGTGGTAATCGCCGACCAGTTGCAACTCCGGCGGCCAGCGCAGGGACTTGAGCGCGTCGGCCACGGCATCGAGGACGCTGCCGCTGCTGGTGGCCGAATATTGCGGGTAAAGCGGCAGCACCAGCAGCCGGCCCACGCCGTCGCGCTGCATGGCGCGGATCGTGTCGGCCACGCGAGGGTGTCCGTAACGCATGGCCAGCGCAACCCTGACGTCGCGCCCGCGCCGTGCCAGTTCCTCGCGCACGGCATGCGTCAGCGCCTCGCTGAGCACGCGCAGGGGCGAACCTTCGGACGTCCAGATGCGGCTGTAGGCATGCGCCGAGCGGCGCGGGCGCAGGCGCAAAATCACCTGCAGGATCGGCCACCATTTCCAGCGCGGGAGTTCGATGACGCGCGGATCGGACAGGAATTCGGCCAGGTACGGGCGCAGCGCCGCCGCCGTCGGCGCATCGGGTGTACCCAGGTTAACCAGCAGTACACCTGTGCCGGGTAGGCTGGCGGGAACATCCTCGCCCAGCCCTGCGTAATGGCTCGTCATCGACATCCAGAGACTCTCTGATCAATTCAGTGCAGGCGTCATCCTATCCAAAGAGAATCCCAAGGGAACCTCGACAAATCGGGCGAAGTCTGACACAAGGTGGCACACTTCATGGCTGACGATCCCACTCCCCCGTCATTGGAGACTGGCATGATGCGACACACTTTCAAGATTCTGGCCGCGGGTGCACTGCTGGCCTGTCTGCCGCTCATGGCCGCGCAGGCGGCCGATTCTTCCGACCGCAGCGAAAGCCTCGACCTTGCCAACAATGCCATCCGCGTGCTCGATCAGATCGAGCAGGCGCCGGATCATGCCATTCCGCTGGATCTGCTGCGCAACGCCAAGGCCGTGGCGGTGATTCCCGACGTGGTCAAGGCCGGCTTCGTCTTCGGCGGCCGCCATGGCGAAGGACTGGTGTCGGTGCGCTTGAGCGACGGCACCTGGTCGTATCCGGTGTACGTCGACGTGACCGGAGGCAGCGTCGGTTTCCAGGCTGGGGTCTCCTCCACCGATGTGGTTCTGGTGTTCCGCACCCAGCGCGGCGTGGATGGCATCGTGAATGGCAAGTTCACGCTGGGCGCCAATGCCGGCGTGGCCGCCGGGCCGGTGGGGCGCGATGCGCATGCTTCCACCGATGCGCAGTTGAAGGCCGAAATCTATTCCTACTCGCGTTCGCGCGGCCTGTTTGCCGGCGTGGCGCTGGACGGCACGGCCATCACCATCGACTATGACGACAACGCGGCCGTGTACGGTGCCAGCATCACGCCGCGGCGCATTTTCGAGGGCGGCGTCAGCAACGTGCCCAGCCAGGTGGCGGCGTTCCGCGACCGCCTGATGCGCTACAGCCAGGCCGGCTCGACACCGGCGACCGGCGCGTCCGCGACCGGTTCAGGGAACTGAATGACGCCCATCGCCTGTGGCGGCGCGCCTTTGCGGGCGTGCCGCCGCGGGGTTGCAATATCGATTGCCGCCATGATCGTCGATGGGGGGGCGGAACAGGGTATCCTTGACGCCTATGACAGACAGGCGGGAAATCCGGCCGTGGTGATGTGCCCGGCGCGATGCCGCCAGAGGTGGTTATGGGTTTAGACAGTATTTGGCATTGGCTCATCCTGCTCATCATCGTGCTGGCGTTGTTCGGCACCAGCAAGCTGACCAAGATCGGCCCCGATATCGGCAATGCGGTGCGCGAGTTCAAGAAGGCGTTGCATGGCGACGACAAGAGCGGGTCCACATCCGAGGACACGCTCAAGGCCGATCCGCCGGCACAGGCGGCCTCCGCCGACAGCGCGCAGAAACAGGAACAGCACGACGCCGGTGCATCGAAGTAGTCGTCGGTGGTAACAAGGCATGTTCGATTTCAGCCTGGGCAAGCTGATCCTGCTGGCGCTGGTCGCGCTGCTGGTGCTTGGTCCCGACAAGCTGCCCGGCGCGGCGCGCACCATGGGTGCACTGATCCGCCGCCTGCGCAGCGGCTGGGACAACGTACGCGCCGAAGTCGAGCGCGAGCTGGAAGTCGAGGAAATCCGCCGCGCCGCGCGCCAGGCGGCCGCTGACGCCGAGGCCACCCAGGCGCAGGCCAGCGAAACCCTGCGCCAGTTGCAGGAAGAAATGGAAAAGGCGCGTGCCCAGGCGCAGGGGTTGGCGGACATGCACGACGGCGATGCGGGCGCGCGCAGCGCCGATACGGATCATGCGGCTCCGGCTGCCGATGCGCTGGCCAGAGGTTCGGACCATGGCCGGCACTGAGCAGCCATCCAATGCCGAACAGGGGCTGTTTTCGCATCTGATCGAGCTGCGCTCGCGGCTGCTCAAGGCCGTGGTCACGATACTCGTGGTGCTGGTCGTGCTGGTGCCGTTCGCCAACGACCTTTACACCGAACTGGCCGCCCCCCTGGTGGCGCGTCTGCCTGCCGGCGCGCATCTCATCGCCACCCAGGTGACCAGCCCCTTCATCACGCCGCTGAAACTGGCGCTGTACACGGCGTTTTTCGTCAGCATGCCGATGGTGCTGTACCAGTTGTGGGCCTTCGTCAGCCCGGGGCTGTACCAGAGCGAAAAGCGCCTGGCGCGCCCCTTGTTGGTGGCGGCGACGCTGCTGTTCTACGTGGGCTGCGCGTTTGCCTATTTTCTGGTGCTGCCGGCGGCTTTCCGTTTCCTGACGGCGGTGGTGCCGGCGGGCGTGGAGATGATGACGGACATCAACCACTACCTCGATTTCGTGGTGCTGATGTTTTTCGGTTTCGGCCTGTGCTTCGAGGTGCCGGTGGTGGTGGTGGTGCTGGCGGCGGTGAGGATCGTCGACATCCATAAACTGCGTCGCTGGCGCCGTTACGCCATCGTCTGCGCCTTCGCCATATCCGCCGTGGTCACGCCGCCGGATGCCACTTCCATGATCATGCTGGCGGTGCCCATGTGCCTGCTTTACGAGCTGGGCCTGGTCGCCGTGCGCGTGCTGATCCGTCCCCGCGACGAGGAAGCGCAAAACACCTGACGCTCGCCCTGGTCGCAGGACGCAGGAGCGAATGAACCCAACGGGTGCCCGGATCGATGCCATCGAAGCCCGTGGCGCCGTGATCTGGTTACACTGGAAACCATGGCTCGCACGTCATCGCTGCTGACCGACATCCCGCTGTTCCCGCTGGCGACGGTGTTGTTTCCCGGCGGTCCGCTGGAGCTGCGCATTTTCGAACCGCGTTATCTGGATCTGGTGCGCGAGTGCACGCGCGGCGACAAGTATTTTGGCGTCTGCCTGATCCTCGGCGGCGAGGAAGTGGGCGGGCCTGCGGCCCCGGCGGCGGTGGGAACCCTGGCCCGCATCACCGATTTTTTCACCACCAGCGAAGGCATTCTCGGCATCGCCGCCGAAGGCGGCAGACGCTTTCGCGTCAACCAGGTGCGCATACGCAGCGATGGCCAGTTGCGCGGCGACGTCGCCTGCTGGACGGACGTGCCGGTCGTGCCGCTGCCGCCCGAGTTCGGCCTGCTGGAGACCATCCTGCGCCGGCTGGTCGAGCAGATGGCTCCGCCATGGAAGGACGCACCGGAAACCTGTTACGACGATGCCGTGTGGGTGGGCTTTCGCCTGGCCGAGCTGCTGCCGCTGGACACCGGCGAACGCCAGCATCTGCTGGAAATGACCGATCCGATGGAGCGCCTTGGCTGGCTGCGGGACGTGTTGCCGCGATTCCAGCGTAATTGACAAGGCATCTCCCTACGCACGCGTATGGTGAGTTAGACTCGACGCCCTGGCTTTCTTTAAAGGCGGACGTCATGACCACACTGGCCGGCAAGACCCTGTTCATCACCGGCGCCTCGCGCGGCATCGGCTTGGCCATCGCCCTGCGCGCCGCGCGTGACGGCGCCAACGTGGCCATTGCCGCCAAGAGTGCGGTATCCAACCCCAAACTGCCCGGCACCATCCACACGGCCGCTGCCGAGATCGAGGCGGCGGGCGGCAAGGCGCTGGCGCTCAAGGTGGACATCCGCGACGAGGCGCGCGTTGCCGAAGCGGCTGCCGAAACGGCCGGGCACTTCGGCGGCATCGACATCGTGGTCAACAACGCCAGCGCGATCTGGCTGGCCGGCATCGAAGACACGCCGATGAAGCGCTACGACCTGATGCAGCAGGTCAACGCACGCGGCACCTACGTCACCACGCAAGCCTGCCTGCCGTACCTGAAAAAGGCGACCAATCCGCACGTGCTGATGCTGTCGCCGCCGCCCAGCCTGGATCCGAAATGGTTCAAGCGCCACACCGCCTACACGATTGCCAAATACGGCATGAGTCTTTGCGTGCTGGGCCTTTCCGCGGAGCTGGCCGAGACCGGCATCGCCGTCAATGCGCTGTGGCCGCGCACGGTCATCGCCACCGCCGCCATCGCCATGCTGGGTGGCAAGGTGAAGCCGGAAAACTGTCGCAAGCCGGATATCGTGGCCGACGCCGCGCATGCCATCCTGTGCCGTGATGCACGTGAATTCACCGGCCACTTCTGCATCGACGACGAGGTGTTGCGCGAGGCCGGCGTCACCGATCTGGATGCCTATGCCGTCCAGCCGGGCGCGCCGCTGATGCCGGATCTGTTTCTCGATTGATCCCTTCGGCTTTTGGGGAGACCCTTGCCAAAAGCCGGGCAGGGCATTGAAACCTCGCCCTGGTGGCGCCATCGTGAGCTTCCCACTGCGTCGGAAACCTGCCGTGTCATTCGCTACCGTATCCGCCGAGGCATCCTTGGAAACCGCCATCGCGCGCGATGGTTTCGTGTTGCTGCCCGGTGCGGACATGCGGGAGATGCTGCTGCGCCATGGCTCCCTGGATGACTGGGACGTTTTTGCCGACAGCTGGAATTACCTCAAGCACGATGAGTACATGGCCGACCATGGCCGCTATCGCCGCCGCCGGCACGCCGTTTACGCGGCCAGCGCGGGTCAGGGTGTGGTTCGCCAGGCACACCAGCCGCATTACCAGACCAGGTCGTACAACCCGTTGAACGGTGGCGTCGAGCGCTGGTTCGAGCCGATCGAGCCAGACATCGGTGACGGCGCCAGCATGCGCGCCGTGCTGGCCTGTTGCCATCATGTGTTCGGCGCCATGTCGCCCGACGTGCGCGACTGGCATGTCGAGGTGCACCAGTTCCGCATCGAGGCGCATGCCGGCATGGCGGGTCAGCCCACGCCCGAGGGCGTGCATCGCGACGGCGTGGATTACGTGCTGGTGCTGATGGTCGACCGCACCAACATCGCCAGCGGCACCACCACCGTCTACGGCCCCGATCGCGGCGAACTGGGCAGTTTCACCCTGGCCAGTCCGCTGGACGCCACGTTGCTGGACGATCACCGCGTCTACCATGGCGTGACCGCGGTCGAGCCGCTCGATCCCGCGCTTCCCGCGCACCGCGACGTCCTGGTGGTGACCTTCCGCGATGCCCGTGTGCCGCGCTACGACCCCCATTTTGTTCCCGCAGGAGAACCCGCCGCATGAAATATCTGCATTCCATGGTGCGCATCCGCGACGTCGATGCTTCGCTGCGCTTTTACTGCGAAGGCCTGGGTCTCAAGGAAGTGCGCCGCAAGGAAGTGCCCGAAGGCAAATTCACCCTGATCTTCCTGGCCGCGCCCGACAGCCCCGAGGCCGAAGTCGAGCTGACCTGGAACTGGGAATCAAACGAGGATTACGGCAACGCGCGCAACTTCGGCCATCTGGCATTTCGCGTGGACGACATCTACGCCACCTGCGCGCGCCTGGCCGACATGGGCTACACCATCCATCGCCCGCCGCGTGATGGCCACATGGCCTTCGTGAAATCGCCCGACCGGATTTCGGTGGAACTGCTGCAGGACGGCCATCTGGAACCGGCCGAACCGTGGGCATCCATGCCCAACACGGGCACCTGGTGAAAACCACGCGCTCCTAGGGCGCCAGCACCGCCCGCGCCGCCTCCAGCGTGGCATCGATGTGCTTGTCTTCGTGCGCGGCCGACATGAAACCCGCCTCGAACGCCGACGGCGCCAGAAACACGCCGCGCTCCAGCATCCCGCGGAAGAAGCGCTTGAACATGTCGCCATCGCAAGCGGTGGTCTGGGCGTAGGTGCGCACGGTATCGGCATGGAAGAACAGCCCGAACATGGCGCCGACCCGGTTGTGGCTGAACGGCACGCCGGCCTCGTCGGCGATCGCCTGTAGACCGTCGGTGAGCCTTGCCGTCTTGCTTTCCAGCGCGTCGTAAAAGCCGGGCGCCTGAATCAGTTCCAGCATCGCCAGCCCCGCTGCCATGGCCACCGGATTGCCGGAAAGCGTGCCGGCCTGGTAGATCGGTCCGGTCGGCGCGATCTGTTCCATCAACTCGCGCTTGCCGCCGTAGGCGCCGACCGGCATGCCGCCACCGATGATCTTGCCGAAGGTGGTCAGATCGGGCGTCACGCCGTAACGTGCTTGCGCGCCTCCCAGGGCCACGCGGAAGCCGGTCATCACCTCGTCGAAAATCAGCACTGTGCCGTGCCGCGTGCACAGTTCGCGCAAACCTTCGAGGAAGCCTTCGACCGGCGGAATGCAATTCATGTTGCCGGCCACCGGTTCGATGATCAGGCCGGCGATCTCGCCGCCTTGTTCGGCAAACAATTTTTGCGCAGCGGCAAGGTCGTTGTAGGGCAGTGTCAACGTGAGATCCGCGTTGGCCTTGGGCACGCCGGGCGAGGTGGGCACGCCGAAGGTCAGCGCGCCGGAGCCGGCCTTGACCAGGAAGCTGTCGCCATGGCCGTGGTAGCAGCCTTCGAACTTGACGATCTTGCCGCGCCCGGTCGCGCCGCGGGCCAAACGAATCGCCGACATCGTGGCCTCGGTGCCGGAGTTGACCATGCGCAGCATCTCGACCGACGGCACCAGTCGCGCCACGGTTTCGGCCATGACGACTTCGTCTTCGCATGGCGTGCCGAAGGACAGGCCGTTGCCGATGGCGCGTTCCACCGCTTCACGCACTTGCGGATGGTTGTGGCCGACGATCATCGGCCCCCACGAGCCGACGTAGTCGATGTAGCGCTTGCCGTCGACATCCCATAGGCAGGCGCCGTCGGCGCGCGCGGTGAAAAACGGTTCGCCGCCGACCGATCCGAAGGCGCGGACCGGCGAATTGACGCCGCCCGGCAGGTAGTGAAGTGCGCGCTGGAAGAGGTCGTGGTTGTTGCTCATGATGTGTCCGAAACCGAAGCGGGGTTGTGTGTGGAAATGCTGCGTCGCGAACCCATCATGGTATTGCAACAGACAACGTCATCACCGGCGCAACATGCATCTCAACGCGCTGCGTGCGTCAAGGGTGCGTTTCGTCGGGCAAATTGCGACAATGGGCGGTGTTTTCCAAATGGTGTATGCAATCCCATGAGTGTTCCCGGTACGGAATCGGCGCCGTTGCGCAGATGGATGTGTGTGGTCTGCGGCTTCATTTACGACGAGGCCGAGGGTTTGCCCGAAGAGGGCATCGACCCGGGCACCCGCTGGGAAGACATTCCCGATACCTGGACGTGCCCCGACTGCGGCGCGACCAAGGACGATTTCGAGATGATCGAGATCGACTGAGGGCGCTTATGGCTCCACGTTGCCGATGCGGCCCTTGATGGTCAGCTCGTCGCCGACGCTGGCGCCGATCTTCACCGCCATGCCGGCTTGCAGTTCCAGAACATATTTCGCCGGCTTGTTGCTGGGGTAGATCGGGCACGGATCGGCCTTGCACGGCGGCACGTTCAGCTGCATCGACACCAGCTTGCGATCCTTGTCGAAGTACAGGATGTCCAGCGGGATCAGTGTGTCCTTCATCCAGAAAGTCTGCGGCGCCTGATGCGCAAACACGAACAGCATGCCGTGATCGGCGGCCAGCTGCGTGCGATCCATCAGGCCGCGCGCGCGCATGGCGCTGGTGGTGGCCAGCTCCACACTGAAATGATGGCTGTCCAGCACGACCGCATGCGGCGCATCCTCTTGACTGGCGGCCAAAGGCGCGGCGGCACAGGCGCTGCAGCCGAGTACCAGCATCAGAGGCAGGAGAAAGCGCTTCATATGGGGCTCCGGAGGTGATGGGAAAGAGCAGTGTATCGCCATCGACGCCTGGCGCGGCAAACACCCCTGCTTCAGAAGGAAGACGCAAAAAGTGCTTCCCTCGGTGTGCCCTCCGGAGTATGATTCGCACCCCCGGCAAGGCATCGCTGCCGAACTGGAACGCAGGAAGCGCGGCACCGCAAAAAATTTCAAAATTTTTCGCAAACGGGTGTTGACGGAAACGGAATCCACTGTAAGATGTGCGGCTCGCTTGGGACGAAAGGTCTCGAAGCATGAACCTTCTGGTTGAGGGTTCGGAGCAAGATCTTTGACAGTGTGCGCAGGTGACTTGTGTGGGCGTCTTGCGATGGATGGTTGTCCAAAGAGCAAGAACGTCCAAACCTTTTACTTTAGTAGTTCAGCGATGAATTGCTGGGGTGGGTTCGGAC
>DASSTF010000198.1:0-8881 GCA_035708045.1 Rhodanobacteraceae bacterium
CCGGACAACAAGGTGCGCATCATCCTCACCTATCCGCCGTCGATCGGCCGCAACGTGGACGAGATCCTGCGTGCGCTGGACGCGCTGCAGCAATCGGACAAGCAGGGCGTGTCGATTCCGGTCGACTGGCAACCCGGCGACGCCGTGGTGGTGTCGCCCAAATTGTCCGACGCCGAGGTCGAACAGAAGTATCCGGGTCAGGTGAACAAGGTCACCGATTACCTGCGCTTCGTACCGCCGGCTGCCTGAACTTCGGCCCGTACGTCACGCCCATGAGTAGGAGCCTGCCTGCAGGCGATGGCCTCAGCCCTGATTGAGCCTTGAGGCCATCGCCTGCAGGCAGGCTCCTACATAAAACATGCAGGTCGAGACGCCATTTTTTGTAGCATGATCGGAACACCCGCAAGGTTCCCGCCATGACCATCCGTACCGATTTCGCCGACACCATCGGCCACACGCCCCTGATCCGCCTGCGCCAGGCCAGCGAGGCGACCGGCTGCGAGATTCTGGGCAAGGCCGAATTCATGAACCCGGGCGGCTCGATCAAGGACCGCACCGCGCTGGGCCTGCTCGACGACGCCGAGCAACGCGGCCTGGTGCATGAGGGCACCACGCTGATCGAAGGTACCGCCGGCAACACCGGCATCGGCCTGGCCATGCTTGGCGCCAGCCGCGGCTACCGCACCATCATCGTGATGCCCGAAACGCAGAGCGCCGAAAAGATCGACGCCCTGCGCCTGACCGGCGCCGAGGTGCGCCTGGTGCCGGCCGCCAAGTTCGCCGACCCCAATCATTACGTGCACCAGGCCGAGCGCCTGCGCGACGCCATGAACGAAAAGGTCGAGGGCAGCGCCTGGTTCGCCAACCAGTTCGACAACACCGCCAACCGCGACCTGCACGAAAACGTCACCGGCCCGGAAATCTGGAACGATCTGGACGGCCATATCGACGGCTTCGTCTGCTCGGCCGGCACCGGCGGCAGCCTCGCCGGCATCGCGCGCGCGCTGAAGACACGCAACCCGAAGATCGCCACCGCCCTGGCCGACCCCGCCGGCTCGGCGCTGGCCCATTTCATCAACCACGGCGAGCTCAAGGCCGAGGGCAACTCCATCAGCGAGGGCATCGGCTCCAGCCGCATCACCGCCAACTTCGAGGATGCGCCGGTCGATGTCGCCTGGTCGATCCCCGACACCGAATCGGTACCGCTGCTGCACGACTTGCTGATCCACGAAGGTTTCAACGTCGGCGGCTCCAGCGGCGTCAACCTCGCCGGCGCCATCCGCCTGGCGCGCGAACTCGGCCCCGGCCACACCATCGTCACCCTGCTTGCCGATTCGGGCACCCGCTATCAGCGCAAGCTGTTCAACCCGGCATTCCTGCGCGACAAGGGCATTCCCGTGCCCGCATGGCTCGAACGGGCGTTTCCATCCGCCTAGAAAGGCACCGGGCCCGACGCGCCTTGACTTGCATGCGGACGCGCATGAACCCGGTGCCGGTGCCGCCATCAAGCTTGCGCAAACTCCATGCGCTTATGCATCCGTCGTCTTGATATCGATCTTGCGCGGCGTGGTTTCCGGTCGCTTGGGAATCTCGATCTCGAGCACGCCATGCCTGCCGGCGGCGCTGATGCCGTCCGGGTCGGCACTGTCGGGCAGCGCGAAGCGCCGGTAGAAAACGCCGTGCGAGCGCTCGACGCGGGTGTACTTGCCGTTGCCGGTCGTGCTCTCGGACCTGCGTTCGCCGCGGATGGAAAGGACGCCATTGTCCATGTGCACGTCGATATCCTTCGGGTCGACACCGGGGATGTCGGCCTCGATCACGAAGCGCTTGTCCTCTTCGCGAATGTCCACGTGCGGCGCCCACTGGCTGGTGACCACGTCGGAATGGTCACTCGCATCCTCGTCGTCGAAGAACCGGTCCAGCATCTGCCGGAACTCTTGCAACGGGTACTGCGAACCCCACGGACGGTTGTAGCGGATCATGTTCATGATATGCCTCCTGTCTGGTTCTTCGGCCGCCCTGCGCGGCCACTTGGTGCCCAAAATAGGGATGGCTTCCCTGCTTTCAAGCCCATGCCAGACATCCACAAAGCATGGTTAATCAAACGGTTAACCAACACCCCAACTATGGCCATTGCGCCATCGAGGTTGCAGGTAAACTGACCGCATGAGCGATACACGACTCTCCCTGACCCGCCCCGACGACTGGCACCTGCATTTGCGCGACGGCGCGCTGATGGCTGCCGTGCTGCCGGACACTGCACGTCGCTTCGCGCGCGCCATCGTCATGCCCAACTTGAAGCCGCCGGTTGCCACGGTGGCGCAGGCGCGCGCCTATCGCGAGCGCATCCTGGCCGCGCTGCCGGAGGGCTCAGATTTCCAGCCGCTGATGACGCTGTACCTGACCGAAGCCACCACGCCGGACGACATCGCCGAAGCCGTCGCCAGCGATGTCGTGCATGCAGTCAAGTATTACCCCGCCGGCGCCACCACCAACTCCAGCAATGGCGTCACCGACATCCGCAAGGCGTACCCGGTGCTGGAAGCCATGCAGAAACACGGCCTGCCGCTGCTGATGCACGGCGAAGTCACCGACGCCGAGGTGGACGTGTTCGACCGCGAGCTGGTTTTCATCGAACGCCACCTGACCCGGCTGCGCGCCGATTTTCCCGAACTGCGCATGGTGCTCGAACACATCACCACCGGCGAGGCCGCCGCCTTCGTGCGCGAGCAACCGGCACACGTCGGCGCCACCATCACGCCGCAGCACCTGCTGATGAACCGCAACGCCATTTTTGCCGGCGGCCTGCGTCCGCATCATTACTGCCTGCCCGTGCTCAAGCGCGAAAAACATCGACAGGCGCTGGTCGAAGCCGCCACCAGTGGCGATGCGCATTTCTTCCTCGGCACCGACAGCGCACCGCACCCGCGCCATGCCAAGGAAAGCGACTGCGGCTGCGCCGGCATCTACTCCGCCCACGCCGCCATCGAGCTCTATACCGAAGCTTTCGATGCGGCCGGCGCACTGGACAAGCTGGAAGCCTTCGCCAGCTTCCACGGTCCCGACTTCTACGGTCTGCCGCGCAACCAGGGCACCATCACCTTGCACAAACAACCATGGCGCGTCCCCGACGACATGGATTTCGGCGGCACACCGGGCGTGCCGCTGCGCGCCGGCGACACCGTCGCCTGGCGACTGTCGGACTGACTCCGCCGGAAGAAAGACTGCCTGATGGTCTCCGACGGCTGCTGTAGCCACACAAATCGCTGTACTGCGATCCGACACAACAAAAAATGGCCGGGTACATCGTACCCAGCCATTTCGCAACATTCGATGCCACTTAAAAGTGGTGGGCGGTACTGGGATCGAACCAGTGACCCCTACCATGTCAAGGTAGTGCTCTACCGCTGAGCTAACCGCCCGGAGAGCGGCGTATCGTAGCAGGTAGGTTCGGCCCGGACAATATGTCCGGGTCGATTGCCGCTCAGTCGGTCACGATGCGGTAGCACGGTTCATAGACGGCGCCGCCGGGGAGCTTCATGCGGTTCTGCGAGACGAAGGCTTTCAGCATGGTGTCCAGGGCGCGCATGATCTCGAGGTCGCCGTCGATCTCGAACGGACCGTGCTGCTCGATGGCGCGCATGCCTTCTTCCTTGACGTTGCCGGCGACGATGCCGGAGAAAGCGCGACGCAAG
The DNA here is from genome assembly GCA_035708045.1 of Rhodanobacteraceae bacterium. GTDB lineage: Bacteria > Pseudomonadota > Gammaproteobacteria > Xanthomonadales > Rhodanobacteraceae > Oleiagrimonas. Next base: position 3,696 of record DASSTF010000198.1, read on the forward strand.
TCGGCGGCCAGCTCGTCGCGCGGGCGATCGCGGTGGATGCTGAGGCCTTTCATGGCTTCGTGCGTGGGCGTGAACGGCTGCTGGAAGGTATAAGGGATGTTGAGCCCCCAGTTGAAGTAGAACGCGTCCTTGGTGTCCAGACGGTTGTTGCGCACCTTGTCGATGCCGCGGGCCATGGCGCGCGCCACGCCCATGGGGTCGTCGATGATGATCTGGTAGTGCGCGGCCACGCCGTCGCCCAGGGCCAGGCGCAGGAAGCGGTCGATCTGCTCGAAGTAGTCGGCCGATTCCTTCGGCCCGGTCAGGATCAGCGGGAACGGGATGCCGGCGTTCTCCGGGTTGAGCAGGATGCCGAGCAGATAGAGGATTTCCTCGCAGGTGCCCACGCCGCCGGGGAACACGATGATGCCGTGGCCGATGCGCACGAAGGCCTCCAGGCGCTTCTCGATGTCCGGCATGATGACCAGGTGGTTGACGATCGGGTTGGGCGATTCGGCGGCGATGATGCCCGGTTCGGTGATGCCGATGTAGCGGTTGTGGCGCCGACGCTGCTTGGCGTGGGCGATGGTCGCGCCTTTCATCGGCCCTTTCATGGCGCCGGGTCCGCAGCCGGTGCACACGTCCATCATGCGCAGGCCGAGGTGGTAGCCGACGTCCTTGGTGTAATCGTATTCGCTGCGCGAAATGGAATGGCCACCCCAGCACACCACCAGGCACGGATCCACGTGCGGCAGCAGGATGCGCGCGTTGCGCAGGATCTCGAAGACGGCATGGGTCAGGCCCGAGGAATCGTCCAGCCGGAAACCGCCGCGCTCCAGCGTGGTGGCCACGTAGACGATGTCGCGCACGACAGCCATCAGCAATTCGTTGATGCCGCGGATGATCTTGCCGTCGACGAAGGCCCGCGCCGGCGCGTTGCTCAGCTCGATCTTGATGCCGCGATCCTGCTGCAACACCTGGATGTCGAAATCCGGATACTCGCCCAGCACGCCGCGCGGATCGTCGCTGATGTTGCCGGAAGTCAGCACCGCCAGCGCACAGCGGCGCAGCAACGCGTGCAGGCCCGAATCGCTGGCGTCACGCAAGCGCGTGACTTCATCGCGCGAGAGCACATCCAGGCTGCCGCCAGCGGGCGAAAAGCGGGTACTGACCAATTTCAGAGGTGAGGCAGGAACATTGGTTACGGCATTCATGGATAGGTGATTCTCCTGACCATCGGCTGAGGCAAGCGATCAGCTTAGCACTGCCGGATTATGTGGCCACACTAAAAAGCCGGCGCCCTGCAAAAGCAGAGACGCCGGCTGTGGATTCCCCGCGATGCTCGATCAGAACGTGTAACGGACGGTGAGCATGGCCGACCAGCGGGACACGGTACGGGTCGGATTGAAGCCGGCATCGTACACCTGCAACTGCTGCGGCTCGTAATTGCCATTCTTGTCCGTGGGCAGGTAGTAGATGTACTGGCCCTTGGCATTGACGCCGTCATAGCCGGCCAGCGTGCGCGTATCGAACGAACCGACGTTGCGCACCTGTCCCCAATCCTTGTTGAGCATGTTCAGGAAGTTATAGATGTCCAGGCGGATGATGCCCTTGTTGCCTTCGAAGATGCCCGGGATCTCCTGCTGGAACGACAGGTCGACGCGGTTGCTCCACGGCGAATGCGCCTCGTTGCGATGCGCGATCTGACCGCGATGGCTGTTGAGATACTCGTTGCTACTGATGAAGTCCTGGAACTGCTTGACCACTTCCGGACTTGCCGATCCGTAGGTCACCAGCGGATCGTTCACCTTCGGGATGTAGACGGGATCCTCGTAGCTGATGCCGTCACCGTTGGCGTCGCCGGAGAAGATCCAGCTGTACGGCAGGCCGTCGTGGCCGACATAGAACGCCGACACGCTGGTGTAGTAGTTGCCGAAGAACGCGTGCCGCCACGAGATTGAGGCCTTGATGCTGCGAGCGATGTTGCGGCTGGAGATCGTGGTGTTGTCGGTATTCGGGTTCACGCGCACGACGTACTTGTAACCGGAAGAGGCTTGCGAGCTGTTGCCCGGATTGACTTCGGTGGAATGCGTCAACGTGCCGCTGATGGACGCCGCCCAGTCATTCGAGAACGGTTTGCGCAGGGACAGCGACAGGCTGTCGCTGCGGCCGCCCTCGGTATTGCTGAGCAGGGTCGAATCGTTGGCGAAGTCGGGATTGGCGCCGAAGTTCGGATCCTGACCCTTGGCGCGTGGAGCGGCGCCCGGAATGGTCCAGTACTGGTAGCGGCCGTCAGGCAGTTTGCCGCTCGGCGTACCCAGGTTCAGCGCCTGGTACAGGATGGCGTCGCGCGCTTCGATGCGCAGGTACTGGGCCGATGCAATCAGGCCCATCCACGGCAATTCGCGATCCAGCGCGAGGCTGGTTTTCCACACGGTCGGCAGACGGAAGTTCGGCGAGATCGTGTCCACGTCCATGATGGTGTTGCTGGTGGCCGGGATCGGCGGATTGTTGACCGGGTCGCTGACATCGAACGGCGTCGTGAGCGGGTCACGCGTGCGATACGTGGCGACGGTGACGCCGTTGTTCTGGTACGGGTTGGTCATCCACACCGTCGGCGGCACGGTCTGGAACAGGCCAAAACCACCGCGCAGCTGCGTCATGTATTTCGTGTCGAAGCTGTAGTTGAACGAAAGACGTGGTTCGACGACACGGTTCTTGCCGCTGAGCGTGTTGTTGTTCGGATAGCCGAACGCCTTCTCGAACTCGGGGTTGTAGATCGGTTTGTGATCCGCATCGGGGAAGTTGATGCGCACGCCGTATTGCACCGACAGGTTCGGCGTCACTTGCCAGGTGTCCTGGATGAACGGGCTGATCTGGCTGTACGTCCACTTCGCGGCCACGTCGTCGATGGTGAAGCCGGCGGCCGGCTGATACAGGTCGTATTGGTAGTAGTTGCCGCTGGCGAAATCGCCGATGGTGTCAAACGAGTAGTGGCCGAATTCGGTGCGCCCGAACAGGTTGTAGATCTTGTTGCGCTCGTAGTACACGCCACCCTTGATGGTGTGGTCGCCGGCGTAGTAGGTGCCGGCGAAGAACAGCGTGCTCTTCTTGGTGTCGACCTTGTTGTAGTGGCGATACTGCTCGGTGCCCAGATTGACCGTCGGCGAGTTGTAACCATCCACGGAGACGTTGATCTGCGGCTGCTGGAACGGGATCTTGGTGTCCTGCACGTAGTGCTGGTAGGCGAACTTGGTCTCGGTGGAGAAGTTCATCGACCAGTCGTCGTAGAACGCCAGCGAGACGTTGTCGGTGGTGACCACCTTGGTGTCGCTGTAGCTGCTCAGGCCGATGCTGTTGGACGAGTTGCCGCGCAGTTCCGGCAGCGTCTCCTCGGTGCGGTTGTAGCTCAGGCTGGCACGGTGGTTGGTGGTGATGTTCCAGTCGATCTTGGCCAGATAGCGGTCGTCCTGCAGGGTGACCGCGGAACTGCCACCGAAGGTGCCCGGATGCAGGCCGTAGCCGTTGGCGATGTCGATGATCTTCTGCACGTCGCCCGGCGACAGCTTGTTGGAGGTCGACGGGCCGTTGCCCAGGCTGTAATCCATGCCGTTGGCGGAGTCGGCGCCGATGCCGGTGGTGCGCTGGCGCTCGACGGCCACGAAGAAGAACAGCTTGTCCTTGACGATCGGGCCGCCCAGGGTGAAGCCGCCGGTCCAGTCCTTGTCGTAGCCGTTGTAGTTGTAGTTCGGGTTGTCGCTGTCGAGCCAGCCGGCGTTGCCGACCATGCTGCTGGCATTGCGGAAGGCGTAATACAGCGAACCATGGAATTTGTTGGTACCGGACTTGGTCACCGCGTTGACGGAAGCGCCGACGGTATCTGAGGCGACGTCGTAGTTGGCGGTGGAGATGTTGTACTCGGCGATGGTGTCCTGCGAAATCGGCGAGTTCTGGTACGGCAGGCCGTTGGCGTTGAGGCCGAACGGATCGCCGATGGTCACGCCGTCGACGGAGATGTCGTTGTAGCGGTTCGGCATGCCGGCCACGGAGAACGAGCCGTCGCCCTGATCCGTGACATTGATGCGCGGGTCCAGGCGCACGATGTCGTCGATGGAACGGTTGCCTTTCGGCGTGGCCTCCAGCTCGCGCTGCGAGATGTTGGTGGAAAGGCCCTTGTTGTCCGGATTGAACGTCTGAGTCAGCGCATTGGCCGAAACGGTCACGCCGGCCAGTTGCTGCGCATTGGCCTCGGAGGGCGCCATTTTCAGATTGATGGCGCTGACCTGGCCCAACTGCAGGTAAACGCCTTCACGTTCGCCCTGGGCCATGCCGGCCTTGGACACGGTGATGTCGTACGGGCCGCCCACGCGCAGACCCTGCGCGTTGTAACGTCCGCTGGCGTCGGTGGTGACGACCTTGGTCGTGCCCGAAGGTTCGTTCACGATGGTGACGGTGGCGCCGGAAACCGGCTGACCGCTGGCGTCGACGACGACGCCGGTGACTGACGAGGAGGTCACATTCTGCGCCATCACGGCAGGCGAGGCCGCCAGCAGTGAGGCGATGGCAAACGGCAGTATCCTCTTGCGGATTCTGTTGGTCATGATCATTGGCTTTGGCTCGCAACGTGTGAAAAAAACCAGCGGAGACACCCCTACGCCTTGCCCAAACGCCCCGTCCGGCAAGCCCGACCCTTGTGGCCGATATCCCCGATTGTCATATGCCGCCGCGCACCGCCTCGGTGATCACGTCAGCGTTAATGCCAGTTTAACAGCAATGGCACACTTCGCCAGTGCTTTTTTGCCCATTCGACAGCTGCCAGACACCCACTCAAGGCGCATCGTCATGACGGCAAACTGTAGGGCGGGCACTGCCCGCCATCATGCCGGTTCGATGGCGGGCAGTGCCCGCCCTACGCCATATCGTGCTCACGATTTCCGAGGTAGCGCACACGCTTGGCCGGTTTGAGGTGCGCCAGATCCAGCAGCACCATGCCGTCGACGCAGCCGGAAAATTCCGGATCTTCGCCAAAATCAAGAAACTGCACGCCGTCAGGCTCGACCAGGTCGACATACTGGCGGTACAGCACCGGCAGGGTCACGCCGAGAGCGTCCAGACGATGGCGCAGATGTCCCAGCCCGGCCACCGGGTCGAGGCCGCTCAATTCCGCGCGAACACCCTCAAGCACCATCGACGACACCTGGAACGGC
>DASSTF010000199.1:0-3291 GCA_035708045.1 Rhodanobacteraceae bacterium
GCCGCGGCCCAGGACCAGATCTTCCAGCAGGCCATCGCGCAGGGACAGACGTTCTCGATTTCCACCGGCGACAGCGGCGCCGACGAGTGCGGCGACGGCGGCACCACGCCGAGCTGGCCGGCGGCCTCGCAGTATGTGGTGGCGGTGGCCGGAACACGGGTCAATACTTCCGGTACGAGCTGGACAAGCGAAACCGTGTGGAGCGATACCGGCGGCAGCGAGAGCAATTTCGAGCCGCAGCCGAGCTGGCAGAACGGCCTGTTCTCGGGCAACTATCGCGGCGTGGCCGACGTGGCCTATCCGGGCGACCCGAACTCCGGCGCCCTGGTGATCGTCAACGGCCAGACAGAACAGATCGGCGGCACCAGCCTTTCGGCGCCGATGTTCGCCGGCTTCTGGGCCCGCGTGATCGCGACCAAGGGCAGCAACGTCGGCTTTGCCGCGCCGCTGCTGTATGCCTTGCCGGCGTCGGATTTCCACGACATCACCTCGGGCAACAACGGTGGCGAGCAGGCCGGTTCGGGTTACGACCTGGCCAGCGGCCTGGGCAGCATCATCATGGATCAGGCCATGTCGGATCTGGGGGGTGGTTCCACCCCGCCGGGCAACAATCCGCCGACCGCCAGCTTCACCGACAGCGTCAGCGGTCTGGGCGTGAGCTTCACCGACACCTCCAGCGACAGCGACGGCTCCATCGCCTCGCGTTCGTGGGACTTCGGTGACGGCGCCACTTCGACCTCGGCCAATCCGAGCCACACCTACGCCAGCGGCGGCACCTACACCGTCACGCTGACCGTCACCGACAACGACGGCGCCAGCGACAGCACCAGCAAGCAGGTGGCTGTTTCCAGCGGCGGCACTAGCGGTACCACGTTGCAGAACGGCGTGCCGATCACCGGCATTTCCGGCAGCCAGGGCCAGTTCACGCAGACCTACAAGGTGACGGTGCCGGCGAACGCCACCAATCTGGTGATCACCGAATCCGGTGGTACGGGTGATGCCGACCTGTACGTGAAATACGGCTCCGCGCCTACCCTCAGCAGCTACGACTGCCGTCCGTGGCTGGATGGCAACAACGAAAGCTGCAGCTTCGGCACTCCGCAGGAGGGTACGTACTACGTCAAGCTGAACGGTTACCAGAACTTCTCGGGTGTCACGCTCAAGGCGACCTGGAGTGTCTCCACCCCTGGTGGTGGCGACGGTCTGTTCGACAATCCCGTCAATACGGATATTCCCGATGGCGGCACCGTCACCAGCAACATCAGCGTGAGCGGCGAAGCCGGTGCGGCGCCGTCGGATCTGAAGGTGCATGTCAGCATCGTGCATCCGTACAGCGGCGATCTGCGCATCACGCTGATTGCCCCGAGCGGCGCCAGTGTCGTGCTCAAGCAGCCGGACTATTACGACTCCACGAGCAACGTCAACCAGACCTGGACGGTCGACGCCTCGTCCGTCCAGGGCAACGGTACCTGGAAGCTCAAGGTGGACGACGTGTACACCGGCTACGCTGGCTACATCAACGATTGGAGCCTGCAGTTCTGACAAGGAATGCCGTGCACAGGGACGTGCTTTTCAGGGAATGAAACACCAGAGCCCGGTCAACCGACCGGGCTCTTTCGTGAAAACCACCGGCTTCCGCAATGACGTCAACATCGCCTGTGCGGAATGTGCAAACCGGTCAGCCGTCGATGGCCTCGAAGCGGTTGGCCTTGCGGTTCTTGCGCACCTTGCGCGGATCCCACACGCGGCCGTTCATGGCGATCCACACGCCTTCGTCGAGAGTCTGCACCGCGCCCACGGCGCAGCCGACGTTGAACACCGCGTCCGAACCCTGAAAGCGCGCCGGATTGAGCGCACCGGTAAGCACGATGACCTTGCCAGGGATGCCTTCCAGCACGCGCGCCGTCTCGACCATCGAGTCGGTACCGTGGGTGACCAGCACGTGGCGGTGCGGCTGCGCCTCGATGGTGGCGCGCACCAGCTGACGGTCGGCATCGGTCATCTCCAGGCTGTCCTTGCGCAGGATCGACGCCACGTCGAACTGGAACGCCACGCCCAGCTGCGTCAGGATGTCGCCGATCTGCGGCGCACCGATCTGGTAATCGGACTTGGCGTCGAAGTAGATCTTGTCGATGGTGCCGCCGGTGGTGATGATGCTCAGGTACTGCATGTCGGGATGGCCGTCCAACGAGAACAGCCGTCATTATCGCGTGAACCCGCCCGGTTGGCGACCTGGCCGGTGAGCGATGTCCATTTCAATCCCGATTGCCATGAACGGAGTCCGTTCGCCCTGATGCTTCGACAAAGCTCAACACGGGTACGCTGCGCGTATCGAAGCCTGTCCTGAGCCTGTCGAAGATGGCAGTCTCCAAAGTTTCCCCGCGCCGTTCATGGTTCGATACCTCACCACGAACGGTGGGAGGCTGAGGTGAGATGGAAACCCCCACCAAAATCCGTTCGCCCTGAGCTTGTCGAAGGGCTGTCTCAAAGCTTCCGCGGCGCTCATGGTTCGATGCCTCAGGTGAAAGCAATTTTCGAGTTTCCTTTCAGGGGCGGCACAAGGCGCGGATCGCCTCCATGCCGTCTTCCGCTGACAGGCGCAAAAGGCCATGGCCAAGGAAGATGTCGAGAGCCGCCCGTGCACGTGCGTCATCCGGTTCCCGGGCGGCGTCGCGTGCCAACAGGGCGGCGGCACTGACGCGAGCCAGCGTCAACGCCAGGCCTCGCGCCTCAGCTTCGAGGTGGTCGGTGTCGGACGCCGTTGCCGCCAGTCGTTGCTGCACGGTTTCCAGCGCATGGTGGATGGCATGCACGACGGGCGAGTCGGCGGGCACATCCTTCAGCCAACCATCGATGCCCTTGCGCAGCGGACCGAGTCCGCTCTTGCCCAGCACGCGCAGGCTGTCCAGCGACAGCACGTTGGTCGTGCCCTCCCAGATCGAATACACCTGCGCATCCCGCAACAGCTGCGGCAGGCCGGTGTCCTCGATGTAGCCGTTGCCGCCGAAGCATTCCAGCGTTTCGCTGGCGATGCGTGTGGCCAGTTTGCCCGTCCACAACTTGGCCAGCGGCGTCAGCAGGCGCAGCAGCACCGGTTCGTGATGCGCGGCTTGGCTGCTTTCCACACGCCCCAGCAAATCGGCGACATGGAATGCCAGCGCAAAGGCCCCGGCGAACTCGGCGTGCATGTCCGCGAGCGTGCGTGCATGCAATGGCTGTTCGATCAACGCCCTGCCGAACACCCGACGCTTGCGCGCATAATCGCCGGCCAGCGCCAGACAACGCGCCATC
>DASSTF010000200.1:0-21852 GCA_035708045.1 Rhodanobacteraceae bacterium
AAACCAGGGCCGCCCCAGATGCAGAATCGGAAAAATGCCCGACACCGACACCGCGAACACCGTCATGGTTTCGGCATAGCGATTGAGCGCATTGCGCCAGCCCTTGTCGATCACCAGCAGCGCCGCCGAAATGAACGTGCCGCCCATGCCGATGGCGATCCACCACACGTAATTGGCGATCGCGAATGCCCATGCCACCGGAATGTTCAGCCCCCAGATGCCGACGCCGGCATACAGCAACCAGCAGATGCCGACGAACAGCAAGCCGGTCAGCGCGAACGCGAAAAGCAGGCTCAGCCACCACCATTTGCTGAAGCGGCGCTCAAGCGTGATGCCGCTGATGGTGCGCGTGATCGACGCGTGGGTTTGCTCGGGGCCGATTACCGGGGGCCTGGATTCGTGCTGGCGGGCGACAGTGTTCATGGTTTCATGCCTGTCGGTGAGCTTGTTTCGCCTGCGGCGGTATCGCGCCCTGCGGGCGCTCGTTCATTTCTCTTGTGTGCCCAAGAGAAACGAACCACAAACGCGTCAGGAACGCGTTTGAACGGCGCAGCCGGCCCGAAGGGCGAAGGGCAGGAAGCCCGGAGTAAAGAGAAGGGCACCCCCGTCCGGCGCCCTTCGGGTGCGTTCCGCGCTACGGGGTTTTCCCGACGGGCCTTCCTGGCCCGCGGGAAAATGACCGGCGTCCTGCCGGTCACCCTGACGGGCCTGATCCTGCGCGCTCCACCGCCTACCGAGGGGATCCTGGGCAAGAACATACTTTGAGGGTCATTGACACCGTCATTTTGTAGGAGCCTGCCTGCAGGCGATGGCTTGATGTGCGGAATAACCGGGCCATCGCCTGCAGGCAGGCTCCTACGAAAAGCGGGATGGTTCGCGGAAGCGGCGACGCAGTGCACCGCTGACCTCCCCTTCAGACAGCGGCGGATGGGTGGAGGACAAGGCCCGAAGGGGGCTGGCATGGATGCCGGCCTTTGTCCGAGGGCCAGGAAGGCCCTTCGGAAAAACCCCGGAACCCGGGAGCGCACCCGAAGGGCGCTGTCTGTCGGGGTGCCCTTTCTTTTACTCCGGGCTTCCTGCCCTCCGCCCTTCGGGCCGGCTTCGCCGTTCAAACGCGTTCCTGACGCGTTTGTGGTTCGTTTTCTTTGGGCAAGCAAAGAAAATGAACGAGCGCCCGCAGGGCGCGATACCCGCCGAAGGCGAGTGAAACAAGCGCCCCGCAGGGGTGCGAAATTAAAACGACCCATCATGACCTTCCCTCCAAATCCGGATGCGGATTTCGCACCCGCGCCATGTACGTCGTATGCGGCCGCGTCCCCAGCTCATTGAGCATCGCGTAATCGCGCGGTGAAGCCTTGGCCTTGGACACTTCGGTGTGCGGATCCCCTTGGTCGCCGAAGGAAATCGCCTTGGCTCCGCACACGGCCTGACAGGCCGTCACCACCTCGCCGTCGGCGATGCGGCGGCCTTCGCGGTCGGCGGTGATGTGTGCGTTCTCGATGCGCTGGATGCAGTAGGTGCACTTTTCCATCACACCGCGCCGGCGCACGGTGACTTCGGGATTGCGCTGCGCCATCAGGGCTTCGGTGGTCTTGTCCGCGTATTGCAGGAAGTTGAAGCGGCGCACCTTGTACGGGCAATTGTTGGAGCAGAAGCGCGTGCCCACGCAGCGGTTGTAGACCTGCACGTTGAGGCCTTCGTCGTCGTGCAGGGTGGCGTCGACCGGGCATACCACTTCGCAGGGCGCGTGTTCGCACATCATGCACGGCACCGGTTGCGGGTAGCTGCGCGGGTTGGACGGTTTGCCCTCGAAATAACGGTCAACGCGGATCCAGTGCATTTCGCGGCCGCGCCGCACCTGATCCTTGCCGACCACCGGAATGTTGTTTTCGGCCTGACAGGCGATGGTGCAGGCGCCGCAGCCGATGCAGGCGTTGAGGTCGATGCTCATGCCCCAGCTGTATTTGTCGAATGGCCGGTCCGCGTACAGGCTGGGCGGCGGTTCCGGAAACTTGTCGTCGGCGGTGGCGAAGGCCGGGTTGTATTCGTATTCGTCCAGCGTGCCCACGCGCAGCAGGTTGCGGCCTTCCATGTTGAAGTGATGCTGGGTGTCGGCCAGCGGGTAACGTTCGCCGGTTTTTTCGAGTTTCAGCCCCTGCATGCTCCACGGGTGTTTGCTGGTGCGCAGCGTGTAGGCGTCGAAACCCTGGCCGTTGCCGACGTGGCCGGCGGCGCGACGCCCGTAACCGAGATGAAGGGTGACGCTGCGGGGCGCCTGGCCCGGCATGATCCACACCGGCACACGCAGATGACGGCCGTCGATGTGCAGATCCACCACGTCGCCGTTGGCGAGCTGGTGCTGTTCGGCCAGTGCCGGGCTGATCAACGCGGGGTTGCCCCAGGTGAGATGGGTCAGCGGCTTGGGCAGCTCCTGCAGCCAGCCGTTGTTGGACCAGCGACCGTCGCCGATGGTGGGATCGGGGCGGAACAGCAGTTCCAGTGCGTCATTGTCGCGCGGGGTGTTCGCGGCATCGGCGGGCATGTGCGACGTCGACGACTTGGGGTGATGCGTCGAGGCGGTCGTGTGCGGAATCACGCCCGATTGCAGCGCTGTGTTCCAGTGCGCCTCGTCGGGCAGCTGGTCACGCCATTGCCGGTGCACCAGTGCGTGCGCGTCGCTGGTTTCGTCGCCGCGCAATCGAGCCAGCATTTCGCTGGCGGTGCGCCCGTTGTACAGCGGCGCGATCAAGGGCTGGATGAGGCTCGCCGTGCCGTCGAAGGCGCGCGCATCGCCCCACGATTCCAGTGCGTGGGCCATGGGCAGATGCCACTCGGCGCGTCGGGCGGTTTCGTCGCGGTACAGCCCCAGGTGGATCAGGTGCGGCACCCGGCGGAGCGCGGTATCGAACGCCATGTCCGCCGGTGCGTCGTACACCGGGTTGCTGTCCAGCACCATCAGCGTGTCCACCGCTCCGGCATGCATGGCCTTGACGAGCGCCGGCAGCGTGCCGTCGGCATCTGGTTGCCTGGCCACCTTGTCGATGTGCATTGCGGTGTGGCCGTGATTGCCCAGGGTGGCATTGAGCGCATCGCCAAGATCGTGCATCCACGCCGGCTGCGTCGCGCCGACGACGACGAGGGATTGGCCGCGATGCTTTTTCAGATCGTCGGCAACCACGTCCAGCCAGTGTTCGACGTCGAGATTGGTGGCGAGTGTCGGCAATGCCGTCGCATCGGCCACGTCCAGGCGTCGCGCCAGTCGACGCGCCAGCGACTGGATGTCGAGCGAGGACAGAGGCAGACGATGGTCGGCCATGCTGCCGGTCAGGGATGGCGTGGATTCGACGACGTACAACCGGCTCATGGGATGGTCGGGATCGTCCGGCGCGCGCCGGGCGGCGAAGTCGCGCGCGTAGCGCACGCCGGCGGCGGGGTCGGTCAGGAAATCGCCGTCCAGCGACAGGATGATGCGTGCGCGATCCAGCCGGTAATACAGGGGCCGCGTCGGTACGCCCGCGGGCTCGTGCATGTGCCACCGCGCACGGGGGAACTGCTTGAGCAGGGCATCCAGCTGTGCGGACAGGGTAGGTGAGGTGATGTTGCCGCTGAGAATGCGCAGGCCCGCGCCGTCGGGCTGCAGGCGCATGCGCCGCACCAGAAAATCGGCATCGAAGGCATCCCAGGTGGATGTCGCGTCACGATGCATCACCGCCTGCGAGCGATCCGGATCCCACAGTTGCAGCACCGCCGCCTGCGCGAAGATGTCGGTGGCGCCGAGACTGGCCGGATGCGACGGATTGCCTTCGATCTTGGTCGGCCGGCCCATGTTGCTTTCCGCCAACACGCCTTGCGCGAAGCCGTGCCGCACCAGCGCGGTGGCGAAGAAACGCGGCAGGCCGGCGGTCTGGCCGGGGACGCCATGCACGTACGGGACGATCTGGGTCCGCGGCGGCCGGCTGCATCCGGCCAGGCCGGCCAGGGCCAGCGAGGCGCCCAGCAGCTTCAGGAAACCGCGGCGATCCATGCGCAAGGTTTCGGCCAACTGCGGGTGCTGATGGCGCAACCATGCGTGAAAGCCTTCGCTGTCGGAAAGCTCTTCCAGCGAGCGCCAGAACACCGGACCGCGCGCCTTCGCCAGCCGCTCGCGCGCCGCCTGCGGATCGAAGACGGGAGTCTTCGGCGCGCCGAGATCCGCGCGTGCCTGATCGATGGTCTTGTCTATCGATGGCATGTCGAACACTCCGTCAGCTTGGCCTTGTCGATGTGGTACTCGCGCACCAGACGCTCGCCCAGCGCTTCCTGATTCCTGGGGTGCCATTGCATGTCGAACACCCACGCGCGCGGGCGAAGATGTTTTTCCGGATGTCGGTGACAGCTCAGGCACCACTGCATGGTCAGCGGCGCGGTTCGCCGCGTCAGCGGCATCTTGTCGACGCGGCCATGGCAACTGACGCAACCCACGCCCTTGGCGATGTGGATGCCGTGGTTGAAGTACACGAAGTCCGGCAAGCGGTTGACCCGGTTCCAGTGCAAGGGTTTGCCGCTCGTCCAGCTGGTCACCAGCGGAGCCAGTACCGGTTGATTCGTGTACAACTGTGAATGACAGGTCATGCAGGTGCTGATGGGTGGAATGCCGGCGAACTTGGAGGTTTCCACCGACGTGTGGCAGTAACGGCAGGCGATGCCGTCATCGCCGACGTGGTGCTTGTGGCTGAAGGGCACGGGTTGTTCGATCGGTTCGTTGACCACGTTGGGAGCGTCGGTCAATCCGCGCCAGGCCAGGAATCCCGCCGTCACGATGACGATGACGGCGATCAACGCCAGCCTGACGTGGAAGCCGAAGGACGAATGGAACAACTGGCTCAACGAATTCTCCCCGTGATGTCATGTGTGTGGTTTCTCCGTCCTAGAGGCGTATGTCCCTGCCTGTTCAATGCGGCGTGCTGCCAAGCGTGTCGCGCAAATCGCCGACCGTACCTTCGGATACCGCGCCGGCATGGTTGCCCCAGCTGTTGCGGATAAAAGTCAGCACGTCGGCAATTTCGGCATTGCTGAGCTTGCGGTCGAAGGCAGGCATCTGAAGACCGGTCGGCTTGGCCCTGGTGGGCGGTATCCGCGCGCCTTCCAGCACGGCCTGGATCAGGGTCTGCGGTTTGTCCGCCACGATCGCCGAGCTGCCGCGCAGTGGTGGAAACACGCCGGGAATGCCCTTGCCGCCGTCCATGTGGCAACCCTGGCAGTCGTCGATGTAGACGGCTTTGCCGGAGCGCATGACGGAGGCGTCGATGTCGTTTTCATCCTGCGCGCCGTGCTCCCGCGTGCGGGCGGCGGGCAGGCTTTTCAGGTAGACGGCGATGGCGCGGCGATCGCTGGCACTCAGATACTGCGTGGACATCCTGACCACTTCGGCCATGGGGCCGGCCGCCGAGGTGATGTCGTTCGAGCCGGTGCCCAGGTATTCGACGATGTCCGCCACCGACCAGTTGCCCAGCCCCGTGCGCCTGCTGCCGGTGAGGTCGGGGGCGTAGACGTGTTCGGCCATGCCGCCCCGGAAGGGATGATCCATGTCCGTGGCGCCGGCGAAATTCTTGCTGCCGTGGCAGGCGCCGCAGTGCCCGACGCCGCGCACCAGATAGGCGCCGCGATTCCACTCGGCCGAGTGCCCGGGATCCGGCTGGTAAGTGCCGGCATCGAAATACAATTTGTTCCACACCGCCATGACGCTGCGCATGCTGAACGGCCATGGCAACTCGTTCGGCACGTCGCGTTGGCGCACCGGCGTCAGCGTATCCAGATAGGCCTTGATGGCGTGGACGTCGTCGCGACTGAGGCGAGTGAACCACGGATACGGAAACGCCGGGTACAGATGACGGCCGTCGCGCGCGACGCCTTCATGCATGGATTGGTAGAAATCCTCGAAGCTCCAGTCGCCGATGCCGGTCGCGGGATCGGGCGTGATGTTGGTCGAATAGATGACCCCGAACGGCGTCGGTATGGCGCGCCCGCCGGCCCATGGTTTGCCGCCCTTGGCGGTGTGGCACGACTTGCAGTCGCCTATGCGGGCAAGGTAATGCCCGCGCGTGACTTCCACATAGGAACCGGGACTGCGCCGCGTCTGCGCATCGGCATCGGAAGGCTGGGCGGTCATGCCGCTGCAGGCGCCGATCAGCAGCGCCAGCACCACGGCAATGCCGATGCGCGCCCATGGTCTGCGGCGAAGCTTCATGACGGCATCACGAGCGGGCCGGGTCGCCGGATGTAGCGTTTCATCGCCTCGGCGGCCCAGAAGGTGAGGGCGCCGACGGTGCCGGTCGGGTTGTAGCCGGCGTTCTGCGGAAACACGGACGCGCCCATCACCCACAGGTTGGGCATGTCCCACGCCTGCAGGTAGCGGTTGCAGAAACTTGTACGCGGATCGTCTCCCATGGCCGCACCGCCGGTGTTGTGCGTGGTCTGGTAGGGGATGATCGAGTAGTGTCCCTTGCGCGGCTTGGGGTGGATCGACGTGGCATGCATGGCTCGCGCGATGTCGGTCGCCCGGTCAGTCAAAAAGTTCGACATGGCGTGTTCGTTGGGTTGGAAATCGAAGGTCAGGCGCAGCAGCGGATTGCCGTAGACGTCGCGCCAGGTCGGGTCGAGATCCAGATAGTTGTGGCGATAGCTCATCACGCTGCCGTGCGTGGCGATGGATGTGGCGGTGAGGTAGTTCTCGCGCATCGCCTTCTTCCAGCCGCTGCCCCAATGCGGCGCGTCCTTGGGCAGGTAATGCTGCAGGATCGGACGTCCGCCGGTATTCCACAGGGCGATATAGCCGCCGCCGATGAAGCCCTGCGGCCCGTGGTCGAAATTGCCGGTGTTGTAGTTGTCCACGCCCTGGCCGAGCGCGCCGGCGCCCATGAAGGGGTTGAGGATTTCCTTCTGGAACACGTCCACCGACGAGGTGATCTGGTAGGCATAGTTGCGCCCCACCACGCCTTCGCCGGTTTCCGGGTCGTACGGCTTGCCGATGCCCGACAGCAGCAACAGGTGCACGTTGTGCTGGGCGAACGCGCACAGCACCACCATTTCGGCGGGCTGCTCCCAGGTTTCGCCGTCGGCGTCGACATAGTTGACGCCGGTGGCGCGCTTGCCGCCGGTGTCGGTGTTGATGCGCACGACGTCGCAATGCGTGCGGAAGCGGAAATTGTCCTTTTTCAGCAGCACCGGAAGAATCGTCGTCTGCGGACTGGCCTTGGAATAGTTGCCGCAACCGAACCATTCGCAGAACCCGCAGTACGTGCACTTGCCCATCTGCACGCCGAGCGGGTTGAGATAGGCCTCGGAGGTGTTGGCGGCGGGGCAGGGAAAGGAATCCATGCCCGCCTCACGCGCGGCCTTGTCGAACAGCACGGTCGAGGCGCTGCGCTTCAACGGCGGCAGCGGATAGTCGCGCCGGCGCGGACCCTCGAACGGATTGCCGCCGGGTTGCCGGATGCCGGCGATGTTGCCGGCCTGTCCGGAAACCCCGCACAGGTATTCGAAACGGTCGTAATACGGCTCCAGTTCGTCGTAGGTGACGCCCCAGTTCTGCAACTGCATGTGCTCGGGAATGAAGTTCTTGCCGTAGCGTTGTTCGACGAAATCGCGCAGCTCGAAATCCTGCGGCAGAAATCGCCAGGCCTGTCCGTTCCAGTGCACGCCGGCGCCGCCGACGCCCGAGGCCGGCAGGAACGAGCCGAGATGGCGCATGGGCAGCGCGCGCTGCTGGCGGTTGTTGCGAAAAGTGAGCGTTTCGCGCCGGGGCGCTTCGAAAATCTGCTTGCGCACGGCGTAGCGCAATTCATCCTGGATGTGCGGCACGGCGAAGTCGGGCACGGTGTCGCGGTACTCGCCGCGCTCCAGCGCCAATACTTCCAGACCTTCCCCGGTCAGTTCCTGGGCGATGATCGACGCCGTCCAGCCGAAGCCGACCAGCACCACGTCGACAGGGTCGCGCCGTCTGGCCATGCTCATGTTTCCCGTATCGAACGGTCGGGATGACGCCCCGCCAGGCTGACGCATGGCATCTTGTACGGTTTGCCGTAGTCCTCGATTTCGCCGACGTAGTTGTAACGCGGGCCGGGAAAACCGATCAGCTTCCAGCCGATGAAATCGCGGTTTCCGTGGTAGACCGGGTCGGCCAGGAAGCCTTCCTGGGTGTTCTGCCACAGCAGGGCAAAGAATGTGTTGGCGGGCGAGTGCCGCAACTTCACCTTGTTCGCTTCGAGCCCTTTCAGCACGTCGTCCTGTTGCGCGTGGGGCAGGGTGGCAAAGGGCTTGCCGTAGGTGCTGCGGCAATATTCGTCGATGTCGGCAATCGCCGCGCGATAGATGCCGGCGGGCGTGAGACGGTTCTGGAAACCTTGCTGATCCGTACCGGTGGGCCAGGGGCCTTTCATGTACCAGCGTTCCGCGCGCCCGTAGGCGCCTGCCAATTGCAGATCGAGGAAACCCGGCACGTTGGCCTCGTGCGCGCCCGGCCCGAGCTCGTCGCCGGGAATCAGGCGCGACGTGGCTGCATCGATGAAGGCGGCTTCCGCCGCGGTGAAAAACACGTACTCGGCGGTTTCCCCCTGATCCTCGCCGGAGCAGCCCATCAGTACGGTGGCTGCCGGCATGGACAAAGCCGTCGTCTTGAGAAAGGTGCGCCGAGACATGCCGGCTGCCATGACGTTCTCCTTGAGACGAAAGCGTCCATGGACGTTAGAACGACAGGTCTAAACAAGGCCGGAATATGACTGCCCGCGGCATCGCGTATTCAGCGCGTGTATCCATTTCATGCACGCGACGCATGGGCTTCCGTCACGCCATCTCGGCAACCGTGACCGCGTTGTAAACCACCGCGGCACGGTGCCGCACCGCTTCAGCCGAGGCAAACGGAACCTGCGCCATAGTCGCGGTTCACGCCGATGTCGGGGTGACCGCTTGCCTGATGGCATGCATCGGCAGGTGACGACGTTCATGCCTGGCGTCGGCATCGGCGGGTACATCGGCAAGCACGGCAAGTTGCAGACCGAGCCCCGCACACATCCCCACCGACCGAGACAGATTTCCATGAGCATCGAGCAGAAACACAACGACACTCACACCACCGTTGAAGAGCAGCGTGATATCCAGCGCGAGACCGAGCAGCGCGAGAAGGCATCCGAGGCCAGTGGCGACGACAAGTCGTCCGCGTCGGAAAGCGCGCCGTCCACCGCGCCGCGGCCGCAACCACAGCCGCCCGTACCCGAACAGCACCTGCGCAAGCCGGGGACCGAATCCGAACTCGATCCGCGTCCGAGATTCATGGCGCCCGATTACAAGGGAAGCGAGAAGCTCAAAGGCATGACGGCGTTGATCACGGGCGGCGATTCGGGCATCGGTCGCGCCGTGGCCGTGCTGTTTGCGCGCGAAGGAGCCAACGTGGCCATCGTCTATCTGTGCGAGGACGACGATGCCCGCGAAACCTGCGCGTGCGTGGAGAAGGAAGGCGCGCGTTGCCTGATGATCGCCGGCGACGTGAAGGACTCGGCGTTCTGCCAATCGGCCGTGCAACAAACCGTCGACACCTTCGGCGGACTGGACGTGCTGGTCAACAACGCCGGTTTTCAGGAACACGCGAAATCGCTCGAGGAAATCACCGACGAGCACCTCGACCAGACCCTGGGCACCAATATCCACGGCTACATCAACATGACGCGCGCGGCCCTGGCGCACATGCAAAGTGGTGCATCGATCATCAACACCGGTTCCGAAACCGGCCTGTTCGGACATGCGCAGTTGCTGGATTATTCGGCTACCAAGGGCGCCATCCACGCCTTGACCAAGTCGCTGGCCAGCAATCTGCTCAGTCGCGGCATCCGTGTCAACGCGGTGGCTCCGGGACCGGTATGGACACCCTTCAATCCGGCCGACAGGAGCAGCGAGGAAATCACCGAGTTCGGCGCGCACAGCGCGATGAAGCGACCCGCGCAACCCGAAGAGCTGTCGCCCGCCTATGTGTTCCTGGCCGCACCGTCATGCGCCAGCTACATCAACGGCGCCATCCTGCCGGTGCTGGGCGGGCCCACGGGATAAGCGCGGACTCCGCGTCGCCCGTACCACGAGTGAATGGCCGGGCGCGGGCGTGTTTTCGTACAGGGCCAATGCAGTCGCATTGCCATAGATTCGAAACCATGCCCAACGCCGGAGAATGTCATGCCCACACCACTCGATGGGCGCCGCATCGCCCTCGTCGCCACCGACGGTTTCGAACAGGCCGAACTCGAAACGCCGCGCGATGTCCTGCGCGAGGCGGGCGCCAAAGTCGACGTCATCTCGCTCAAGAAGGATCCGATCCAGGGTCTGCACCATCTCGAAAAAGGCCAGACCGTGGAAGTCGACGCGGCCATCCGCGACATCGACGTCGTCGATTACGACGCGCTGGTCATTCCCGGCGGCCTGTTCAATCCCGATCAACTGCGCATCAACCCCGACGTGCTCGATTGCACCCGTGCCTTCTTCGACGCCTGCAAACCGGTGGCCGCGATCTGTCACGGGCCGTGGGTGCTGATCAACGCCGGCGTGGTGAAGGGGCGGCGCATGACCTCGGTGCCGACCATCCGCCAGGATCTGGAAAACGCCGGCGCGCAGTGGGTCGATGCGGAAGTGGTCATCGACCGCGGCCTCGTCACCAGCCGCACGCCTGATGATCTGGATGCATTTTGCGATGCGATCATCCGGGTGCTGAGCGAAGATCGGGACGAACGGGAATCTTCATGACGGGTATCGATCGTTTGCCCAAGGCAAACGAAAGTTTCGTGCTTAAATCGGATTTCATTTGTGCGCCGACTTGCCGCCCGAGGCATGCTCGGAAGCCACGGCGGTGGCGACATCGCGCAAGTAGGTGTGCCGGGCGCGCAGCAACAGCAACAATCCGGCTGCCGCCAAGGTAACCAGCATCACCAGGAATGCCTGACCCAGTCCGCCGCCGCTGGACGATCCATGGCTGCCTGCCTGCGCAAAGGCGTTCGCGGGACCCTGCTGGAACAGGGAAGCGACATAGCCGAACAGCGGCGGCGCGATCGCTTCCAGGGCGAAGCGGGCAGTCGCGCGGACGCCTTCGGCGCGTCCCCACAGGCCCGAATACATGATGTCCAGGCGTGCCGAATCCACCGCCGGATTGGCGCCGCCGATGCCCGCTGCCGCCACGAAAAAGAAGGCGCCGGTGATCCACAACGTACCGTTGAGGAAACCCGGTGTGAATGCCACGGTGGCCAGCAGATAGGCCGCTCCGGCCGTCAATATGCGGCCATCGAGGCGGCCGCGCCCGATCAGTGCGTCGCCGATGCGCCCGGCCAGAAGCACGCCGATGATGGCGCCCAGGCCGATGCCTACCGACAGGCTGCTGGCCACGGCCTGTTCGAGATGAAAACGGTGGCTCATGAAGACGATGGCGAAGGTGCGCAGGCCCGTGAAATAGAAATAGCCCAGCGACGACACCACGATCAATATGCGGTACGTGCGAATGGACAGGATGTAGCGCACGGCCTGCCACATCGACATGTCGGCGCCATGGTGCAGCACCAGCGATGCATGCGGCGAGATGTCCTGCTCGTCGACCGCATGATCGATGTCGGCGGAGGACGTGTCGTAGCTGTAGTCGCCGGTCTTCTCGTGCGCCTGCGCCTTGTCGGTGTCACCGTCGTCGGGCAGATCTTCGGCGCCGATGGGCACGATGCCATGGCCGCCGCGCGCCGGTTCCGGCAGCCATTTCCAGATCACTCCGGCAAGCACGAACCCGACCAGCGCCAGCACCCAGAATGACGCCCGCCACGACAGCAGGGCGGCGACGTTGCCGGAAATGAGAAAACCGAAGGCCACGCCGATCAGTTCCCCGGCGAGGGTGTAACCGAGAATGCGGCCGCGTTCGCCTGGCCGGAAAAAATCGCCGATGAGCGACATCACCGCGGGCGCGGCGGCCGCGACCACGGCGCCCAATGCCAGACGGCTCAACAGCAGCATCCAGTACGACGTGGAGGCTCCGCCGACCACCATCATCGTCGACCACGTGACGATGCAGGTCACCAGCAGGCGGTTGCGATGCACGCGATCGGCCAGCGCGCCGAACGGCAGCGTCACCAGCGCACCGATGGCCGTGGACGCGGTGACCAGCCAGCCCACTTCCACATTGCTGATGCCCAGCGCCTGTTTCAGCGGCGAGGCCACCGCGCCGACCGTGGCCTTGTCGGCGGCGTCCAGCGCCAGCACGCAGGCCAGCAGGATGATGACCTTGAGCCTCGCGCGCCCGCCGACGGCATGCTCCAGCGGCCCTTCCACACCTCGGCGAAACCAGTCACGCAGTGTTGTTCCGGCGGTCGATACAGTGGGCGCAACCATTGACGCAATATAGTCACATGACGATGAATGCCGACCCTTTTGAAACCGGCAGCCACACCGTGGAACACTTGTTGATCGCGGGATGCATTCAGTTCACGTCCCGACCCAGGACGTGCCCGTGAGTCGCGACGGCGCACGTCCGCGGGTACCTCAGCCGGCGTTGTCATTGCTGGCCTTCATGATGGCCGTCGGCCCTTTTGGCGATACCGAATACACGCCGGCACTGCCGTCCATCGCGCATGCGCTGCATGCCGATTACGACATGGTGCAATTCACCATGACGTCGTACCTGATCGGGTCGTCGGTCAGTCAGCTGATCTACGGCCCGCTCTCCGATCGTTTCGGCAGAAGGCCCTTGATGCTGTATGGCAGCTTGATCCTGATCGCCGGCTCGGTGCTGTGCATGCTGAGTTTTTCCGTCGGACCGCTGATTGCCGGGCGGCTTCTGCAAGGCATCGGCGCCTGTGCCGGCGGCGTGATCGCCGATGCGGTGGTACGCGATGCATTCAGCGCCGATCGTCGCCAGCGCGTCTACGCCAAGATCAATGCCGCCTTCGCCGTGGCGCCCGCCATCGGGCCGGTGGCGGGCACCTACGTCGAGCGCACGCCCATCGGCTGGCATGGCAACTTTGCCGTGCTCACGCTGCTGGCCGTTGCGCTGCTGTGGCTGGTGTGGCGGTACCTGCCGGAAACCAACCTGCGGTTGAACCGGCGCGCGCTGCAGCCGAAGCGCTTCTGGCGCAACTATCGGCAGGTGTTGGTCAAGAGGGAGTTCGTCTTCAACGCGATTTTGAGCGGCTGCTGCATCGGCATCGTCTACACGGCGCTGATCGGCGCGCCGGATCTGGTCATCAACGTGCTCAAGCGCGGCAGCATCGGCATCATCATTGTCGCCATCTCCATCCTGATTGCCTTCGTGATCGGTGCGGGAAGCTGTGCCTGGCTGACCCGCCGCATTCGGCACGAATGGATCATCGTCGCCGGTCTGGCGCTGTTGATACTGGCTTCGGCGGCGCTGCTTGTCGTGGCCTTGTGGGCGGGCGAGAAGGGCACGCTGGCCATGTTCCTGGCGCCCATCGGCGTCGCCTTCATCGGCGTGGGGCTGGTGGTTCCCGTGACCACGGCGCATGCCATGGCGCCTTTCAGGCAGATTGCCGGCGCGGCTTCGTCCATGCTCGGTTTTGTCCGCATGGGTGTGGCCGCGTTGGCCACGCTGGCCATGAGCCTGCTGCGCATGGACAGCGTCATCGACATCCCGATCGTGTTTCTGGTGCTGACGGCCCTGGCCGTCGGTCTGTTCGTCGGCTACGTGACGCTGTACGGACGGCGCGACCTGGCCGGGCCGCGCCGCAATGTCGCTCGATCCGCTGCTTGATCCGTATCAGTGATACGCCTCGGCGTTATGGCTGGTGTCCGATGCCTGCTTGATGGTGAAACCGGAGAAACCGACGCCGATATTCCAGCCGTTGCCGGTGCCGGTCAGGGTGAGGGTGACGTTGTTCTTGGTCAGCACCGCCGCGTGCGAGCTTTTCACGGCGCCGGCATGCGCGGTGGCCTGGGCATAGCTGCCCAGCACTTCCTTGATGTTGCGCACGCCGTTGAAGTTGCCGTGGCCATCGTTGATCTTGTACGCGCCCGCCGTGAGGCCGCCGCCCTTGACGTCCAGTTCGACGTTCATGCGCTGGCCGTTGTCACACGTCACCGTGCCGTGGCCGTTGGCAGTCTTGTAGAAAGCCGACCATCCCGACAGCGTGAAATCCATTTCGCAATTGATGGTGTCGCCGGATGCCGTGTCGTCGTCCTGAAGGGCGGCGGCGTTGGCGATCGGCGCCAGGGCGAACATGCCTGCCGCCAGACTGGATACGAGTGCGAGTGTCAAAATCTTGGTCTGCATGATGTTCTCCATTGAACAGGGCAAGCCGCAAGTCGCGAACGATGCGACGGCCATGCCTCGAAATCCCGGCACGGCTGGCGTCGGTCGGCCCGTACCACACCAGTGGAAAGGGTGAACCGGCCGCACTGAATCCGGCATCAATTCCCGTGGGAGTGGATGGGGTGCGTTCAGCACGTTGACATTGGCTTCACGAAATCATGAGTGCCGCTCTCGCTGTACCGTCATTCCGGCGAAAGCCGGAATCCATTGTCGTCGGAGCGGAAGACTTTCAGTTTCAGCACTATGGCAAACGCGAAAAATGGTTTCCGGCTTTCGCCGGAATGACGATATGGAAGTTACGGAGCGGTCACAGTTGCGGAGACATCAACGACGACAGTTTGTCGACGAGCTTTCTCGTCGATGAGCGTTGCTTCCAGTCCTGCAAGGACACGGGCCGCGACTGCGCGAGATCCTGATCGAACACTTCACTCATGTGTCTGGCGAAATCGTGGTCGTAGATCATCAGATCAGACTCGTCGTTGAGATCGAACGAGCGGTAGTCGAAATTGGATGAACCGCCGATCACCAGGGCATGATCGACGATCATCAATTTGCTGTGCAGCATCGCCGGCTGGAACCGGTAGATGTCCGCGCCCGCGGCAAGATAATCGCCCCACATCGCCTGCGATGCATCCAGCGTGATCGAACTGTCGACGTACGGGCCGGGCATGATGATGCGCACGTGCACACCACGCTTCAGCGCATCCAGCAAGGCCTTGTGCATCAGGTTGTCGGGCACGAAATAGGCGGCTTCCAGGTCGATGCTGGATCGTGCGCCGCGAATCGCCAGCAGGAACATCAGTTCCACGTTGCGCCGCCCGCCGCGTGGCGCGCTGGCCTGCAGTTGCACGCTCATGTGGCCTTGTGCGGAAAGCGGCGGGTAATACGCTTCACCGGTCAGCAGGTGCCCGGTCGTCGTGACCCAGTTGTTGCCGAACAATCCCTGCATCCGCGCCACGACCGGGCCGAGAATGCGGAACATCATGTCCCGTTTCACGTCGCCGCTTCCGGCGTTGCCGCTCCAGAGATCGTCGATGCCGAAGCCGCCCGTCCAGCCGATGCGGCCGTCGACGATCATCAGCTTGCGATGGGTACGGTTGTTGAGCCGATCCAGCGTGCGCCAGCGCACCGGGCGGAAATAATGGAAGCGGACTCCGGCGGCGCGCAGTTCCGTGGCGACCTTGTCGCTGTGGCGCGATCCCAGGCGATCGGCCAGTACATGGACCTTGACGCCGGCCTTCGCGCGCGCAGCCAATGCTTCGACAAACTTCTGGCCGATGCGGCTGTCGCGGAAAATGTAGCTTTCGAGATTGATACTGACCTTTGCCGAACGGATGTCCTTCAGCATGGCCGGGAAAAATTCGGCGCCGTTCTGATAATCGGCGACGGCATTGCCGGGAAGAATCTGCGACCCGAGCAGGGCCGATGCCTCGCGCTGGAACTGCATGCTGCCGACGGCGCCCACCCGCCCATCCAGTTGGTCGATGCCTGTCTCGGGTGCGCGCAGGTTGAGCCAGATCATGCCGGCGACGTACATGGCCACGACTCCCGCAACGATCAGAAGCAGACGAGGAATCCATTTTCGCGACATCACGAGATGTGCATGGCATCGACTCCCTGTGCATGAATCGATCCGTCGATCTTTTCGCGCGGCTTTCGGTCATGCACTTGTGGCTCGGGTGCGTGTCGGCACACCCGAGCCGTTTCATTTCAGCGCAGACCGGCTTCGAATTCCTCGACCTGGCGCGTCGCTTCGTCCTGGGCGATGCCATAACGTTCCTGCACTTTGCCTACGAGATATTCGCGGCTGCCGTCGGCCCGTTTCAGGTCGTCGTCGGTCAAGTCGCCCCAACGTTCCTTGAGTCTGCCGGAAAGCTGCTTCCAGTTGCCTTTGATGCGATCTTCGTTCATGGTTTCTTGTCTCCACAATGGCGGACACGCAAGCAGGATGTCCGCAGCGTTTCAGGGGGATCGTGCGGCCCGACAACAGGGAGGGACGCACGCCAGTACTGTCGATCCCCACCTGTTTACCCCGAGTAAACCGATACGGTTTGCGTGCGCGCACATTTAATCGTGTGTCAGATACCTGTCGTGATGCAGCATGGAATCTGTCTGGAAGCAGAAAAATGTCCGCTGCAAATGCTGCATACAGCTTTGTCGTGCCATCGTGTCAGGCATGACGCATACAGCCTTCGCATCTTCATTGTCTCTGCATGATTTCGCCGACGTCCGGTCGCAGCCGATCCGCACGTTCAGGCACGCACGGCACCCCACTCATTCAGGCACGTCGCCGTCCACCAGGTCGAAAGCGGGTCGGCTGGTGGTCGTATCCAATCGCATCGCCCTTCCAGGCGATGGGCAGGGCGGGCGCCTGGCCGACATCCTGCGTTGCGTGCTGCGCATGCATGGCGGTCTGTGGTTCGGCTGGAGCGGCACGATCAAGCCGTTGCCCGGACTGACCATGAGTCATGACCGGCGAGGCGGCTTCGACATCGCGGCGGTGGATCTCGATCCGACCGACCACGAGGCTTTCTACAACGGGTTTTCCGCACGTGCGCTGCATCCCCTGTTGCACAGTCGTCTACACGACATGGAGTTCAGCCGCGACGACATGCTTGCCTGGTTTCGTGTCAACGACCATCTTGCCGTGCGGCTGAAAGAACAGCTGCAGCCGAACGACAGCATCTGGGTGAACGACCTGCACATGCTGCCCATGATCGGCAGGCTGCGCGAGCTGGGCGTGGACAATCGCATCGGGCTTTTCCTGCACGAGGCGTTGCCGGCATGCAACGTGCTTGCCTCGTTGCCCTGCCACGACAAGGTCTTCGGCGGCCTGTCCGCCTGCGATCTGATCGGCGTGCAGACGGCGCGCGACGAACATGTCCTGCACGACTATCTGACCCGGTTCCACGCGGCCGTCGATCGTCACGGCGACCGCTTGCGCATCGGCTCGCGCATGTTGCGCCTGTCCGCATTTCCGGTGGGCATCGACGTCAAGCACATCTCCGGTCTGGCGCAACGCGCGGATACGCGCGCGCTGTTCCGCCGGTTTCGCATCAACCTCGGTTCGCACAAGCTGCTGCTTGGCGTCGATCGCGTCGATCATTCCAAGGGGCTGTGCCAGCGCCTGCGCGCCATCGACCATTTGCTGCGACAGTCGCCGCAGCTGGCGGGCACGTTTTCGATGCTGCAGATTTCACCGTCGGTACGCTACGACATGCCGGACTGCCGCGATCTCGACCGCGAGATTTGTCGGCACGTCAGCGACATCAATGGCCGCCACGGAGGACCGGACTGGTCGCCGGTGCGCTACGTGAAAAAGGATTTTCGCCGGCAGGTGCTGGCCGGCTACCTGCGCGCCGCCGACGTCGGCCTCATGACGCCGCTGCAGGACGGAATGAACCTGACGGCCAAGGAATACGTGGCTTGCCAGGATCCGGTGGATCCGGGCGTACTGGTGCTGTCGCGGTTTTCCGGCGCTGCCTGCGAATTGACCGATGCGCTGCAGGTCAATCCGCTGGACGTCGGCGACATGGCGGCAGGCATTCGCACCGCCATGCGCATGTCGCTCGAGGAGCGCCGCGCACGCTGGGAGTCGCTGATGAACGTCCTGTGCCGCCAGGACCTCCGGCGCTGGGGCAGCGATTTTCTGGATGCGCTGTCGCGGCCTTCCGTTGTCACGCGTCAACCGGTGACGCCGTCATCCGTGCGGGTGGTATGACGCCGGGTGAATGGGGGACAGAGGTTCGTCAGCTGCCCTGGTCCGGTATGCCGCGGGTTTCCGGAGTCGAGGTGCCGCAGTCGGCGTGCCCGCACGTGCAGTGGGTCAGCTCCTTGTCGTCGGCATGTTCGCGGCAATTCGGACTGCAGAAGTCGCCGGTGTTTTCGACGCGGCAATTGCACGAGGGGTTGGCGCAGGTGTGATCGATTTCCATGACGGAGCCTCGAAGGGCGGGAGCAGGTACGTGCTCAATGTACGCGCGTCGTCATGAAAGGGCGGTGACCGGGGCCGCGGTGGTTGGGTCATGGGGTGGGGTATCGGCTGTTGTCCTTCGATACCTCAGGACGAACGGGAGATTACATAGGACGGACGGGAGATTACATAGGACGAGCGGGGAGATTACATAGGACGAACGGGAGATCATGGATTTCAATGTCGCATCCCGAACAGGCCCTCCGTTCGTCCCGCGATATGCCCTTCATTCGTTCTGCGGCGTCCCCCCCGTTCGTCCTGAGGTATCGAAGGACAACAGCCCGATCTCCCCGAAGCAGCGAAACCCGCTTCCCCCACCTACGCCTCGGGCGCCGGCTCCACCCGCAACATCAGCACGCGCCGATCATCCGCCTCCAGCACGTGAAACAGGAACGGACCGGCGACGGTCTGCTCGCCCACCTCGGGCAGGTGTCCGAACTCGGCGGTGATGAGGCCGCCGATGGTGTCGAATTCCTCGTCGGAAAAATCGGTGCCGGTTTCGGCATTGAAGTCGTCGATGTGCGTCAGTGCGCTGACCAGCCAGCCCTGGCGGCCTTCCAGCGGCTGCATCATCACGGGCGGTTCCTCGTCGTCGTGCTCGTCGTCGATTTCGCCGACGATTTCCTCGAGCACGTCCTCGATGGTGACCAGGCCCGCGACGCCGCCGTATTCGTCCACCACCAGCGCCATGTGGTTATGGCTGAGGCGGAATTCGGCCAGCAGTACGTTCAGCCGCATCGATTCGGGAATCAGCACCGCGGGGCGCAGCAGGCTGCGGATGTCGCAGTTTTCGCCGTCGCCGAAATATTTGAGCAGATCCTTGGCCAGCAGGATGCCGAGGACTTCGTCCTTGTCCTCGCCGTGTACCGGAAAACGCGAGTGGCCCGATTCGACCACGGTGGCGAGGATGTCCGCCAATGGCGCATCGGCGGAAAGCGTCACCATTTGCACGCGCGGCACCATGACGTCGTCCACGTTCAGTTCGCTGACGCGAACGGCGCCTTCAACCATGCTCAGGGTGTCGTCGGTGAGCAGCCCGTTGGATTGGGCGCTGCGCAGTTCTTCGAGAAGCTCGTCTCGAGTGCGTGGCTCACCGGAGAAGATGTGGCCCAGGCGATCCCACCAGGAACGGTGCGCCAGGGCGCTGGTACTTCCAGGGTCTTCGTTCATAACTTTTGTAACAACAGCCCGAAGTCAGCGGGCGGAGAATTGATTTTAGCGGAAAATTCGAGGCCGTACCGTAGGCCGGCCCTGCGGCTCGTACGGATCGGGAATGCCCAACGACGCCAGGATATCCCGCTCCAGGTTTTCCATGACTTCCGCTTCGTCATCCACGATGTGGTCGTAGCCAAGCAAATGCAAGGTGCCGTGCACGGTCAGATGCGCCCAATGATGACGCCCGGATTTGCCTTGTTCGGCGGCCTCGCGGGCGACGACCGGCGCGCAGATGACCAGATCGCCGATCAGCGGCACTTCCACGCCTTCCGGCAGCTCGACCGGGAATGACAGCACGTTGGTGGCGTAGTCCTTGTGCCGATATTGACGATTGAGTTCGCGGCCTTCATCGAGACCGACGATGCGGATGGACAATTCCGTATCGCGCGCACGCCCGGCGCCGGCCAGCGCGGCGTCGACCCAGCGGGTGAAGCTGGACGGGGCCGGAAGGTTGCGGCGGGGGAGGGCGTAGTTGAGGTGTACTTCGGGAGTCGGGACCCGGGACCCGGGACCCGAAGCGATCGGAGCATGGGTGGTGCGTGGCATGGGATGCAATTCCTTGTGACCGTCTCAGACCGCAGGGCCGGGCTTTTTCCGGGACCCGGGTCCCGGGTCCCGGGTCCCGTTTCCATTCTCCGCCGCCTCGTACGCCCTCACGATGCGCGCCACCAGCGGGTGCCGCACCACGTCGCGCGAGGTGAAGAAGGTGAAGCTGATGCCGTCCACGTCGCGCAATACCTCGATGGCGTGACGCAGGCCCGAACGCGCGTTGTGCGGCAGGTCGACCTGGGTGACGTCGCCGTTGATCAGCGCCACCGAGCCGAAGCCGATGCGGGTCAGGAACATCTTCATCTGCTCGATGGTGGTGTTCTGCGCCTCGTCCAGAATGACGTAGGAATCGTTGAGCGTGCGCCCGCGCATGTAGGCCAGCGGCGCGATCTCGATGACGTTGCGTTCGATCAGCCGCGCCACCTTGTCGAAACCCAGCATTTCATAAAGAGCGTCGTACAGTGGACGCAAATAAGGATCCACTTTCTGGCTGAGATCGCCGGGCAGGAAACCCAGCTTTTCGCCGGCCTCAACCGCCGGGCGCACCAGCAGGATGCGTTCCGCTCGGCCGGTTTCCAGAGCCTCCACGGCACTGGCGACGGCGAGGTAGGTCTTGCCGGTACCAGCCGGGCCGACGCCGAAATTGATGTCGTGGGTGGCGATGGCGTGCAGGTAGCGCGCCTGGTTGGGGCCGCGTCCCTTGACGATGCCGCGCTTGACCTTGATGACGACTTCCTGCGCATCCTCGGCGGCATCGGCGGTCAGTGCGTCGACGCCCGATTCGGACAGGATCAGGTTGATGCGCGGCCCGTCCAGGGTTTCCTTCTCGGTGGTTTCGTACAGCGCATGCAGCACCTTGTCGGCGGCCTTGACGGCGGACGGCTCGCCGATCACGCGGAAGATGTTGCCGCGATTGCTGATCTCCACGCCCAGGCGCAGCTCGATCTGACGCAGGTGCTCGTCGAACGGACCGGTGAGGTTGGCCAGTCGGGCGTTGTCGGCGGGATCGAGGGCGAAGTCGTGTTCAGTGGGAGCGGGGGTCATGGTGCATGCGGAAGATGGGATGGTGAACCCTTCCCCCTCCGGGAGAAGGTGCCGGCAGTATTTTTCACTCCGTTCGTGCTGAGCGCAGGCCGCAGGCCGAAGTCGAAGCGCGGGTGGCGCGAGACCCTTCGACTTCGCTCCTCGGGCTATGCTCAGGGCGAACGGTGGCAATGGCTTCAAGCAATGGCGGGTTCGGGTTGCTTGACGCGCCCGCGCAGCGAGTTGCTCATGGCCTGGGTGATGACGACGTCGACGAACTGGCCCTGCATGCGCGCATCGCCGGGAAAGTTGACGAAGCGCATGTTCTCGGTGCGCCCGGTCATTTCGTTGGGATTCTTCTTGCTCGGGCCTTCCACCAGCACGCTCTGCGTGGTGCCGACCATGGCATCGCTGATCTTTTTCGCGTTGGCGTTGATGGTGGCCTGCAGGCGCGACAGGCGCTCGTGCTTGACGCTGTCGGACGTGTCGTCCTCGAGGTTGGCCGCCGGCGTGCCGGGACGGCGCGAGTAGATGAAGCTGAAGCTGTTGTCGAAGCCGATGTCGTCGATCAGCTTCATGGTCTTTTCGAAATCCTGTTCGGTTTCGCCGGGGAAGCCGACGATGAAATCCGAGCTGATGGAAATGTCCGGACGCACCTCGCGCAACTTGCGGATGCGCTGCTTGTATTCCAGCGCCGTGTAGCCGCGCTTCATCGCCGACAGGATGCGGTCGGAACCGGCCTGCACCGGCAGGTGCAGGAAGTTGGCCAGCTTGGGCACGT
>DASSTF010000201.1:0-86334 GCA_035708045.1 Rhodanobacteraceae bacterium
CTAAACCAACTTGGGAGTTCCCCCGGCTATGCCGGGGAGGCAGTAGAAGTTTGACGTATGCAGGAGTCCATCGAAAACTCCGATTCGTGAGCCGCCAAGCAACACGAACCGGAGAGTCCGATGGACGAGTATCAGAGCTTAAGCCATGCGCAGTGGGAGTGTTTGTACCACGTGGTGTTCATCCCGAAGTGCCGACGCAGGACGTTGTATGTGGGGCTTCGGAAGTACTTGGGAGAAGTGTTTCGCCAGTTGGCGGAGCGGAAGGAGAGTCGGGTCGAGGAGGGGCATTTGATGGTCGACCATGTGCATATGATGTTGCGGATACCGCCGAAGTATCCGGTATCGCAGGTGGTGGGCTACATCAAGGGCAAGAGTGCGATTCATCTGGCGCGGGTGTACGGAGAGCGTAAGCGTAATTTCGTTGGGCAGCACTTTTGGGCCAGGGGATACTTTGTATCGACCGTAGGGAGAGACGAGCAGGTAATTCGGGCGTATATCCGCCATCAGGAAGCGGAAGATCGTCGTTTGGAACAGTTGCAGTTGTTACGGTAGAGCCAGTCACCTTCAGGTGACTCCAATCAAGGGGACGCGATAGCGGCCCCGCCAGCCGCTTTGAGCGGCTCACACAACTAAAGCCCCCGGCTCTGCCGGGGGATACTTACCCAATCACGATCGCTGGAGGATCGTCATGAATGAAGGCAATCCGTTCCTTGAATTGCAGATGATCGCCGGCGGTTATTGTCTGCCGCGGTGTCTGCATGTCGTCGCCGAACTCGGTGTTGCGGATGCGCTTGATGAGACGCCGCGCACTGCCCACGAGCTGGCGCAAGCGGTGGGTGTCAATGCCAATGCATTGACCCGGGTATTGCGGTTGCTATGTGCACATGGTGTCTTCGCGGTCGACGGACACACCATCGTCCACACGCCGGTGTCCAGGTTGTTGCGAAGCGATCATCCGCAGTCCATGCGGGCTTTCGCGCGGATGCTCGGGTTGGACATCAACTGGCGGATATTCAAATCGCTGGGACAATCCGTACATACCGGCAACACGGCCACGCAGGCGGTTGTCCCGGATGGCTACTGGCATTACTTCGCTGAGCACCCTGAGGCTGCGGGCATTTTCAATGCCGCCATGGTCGGCAAGACGCACGCACAGATTGCCGGCATCATGGCGAGCCATGATTTTTCCGGCTTCGCGTGCATCGGCGACATCGGCGGCGGCAGTGGACATCTGTTGTGTGCCGTACTGGATGCTGCGCCTGAAGCGAATGGCGTGCTGTTCGACCTGCCGCATGTCATCAAGGAAGATGCTCCGCTTGCCTCCGATCGCATCACGTTGCAGGCCGGTGATTTCTTCAAGGACGATCTGCCGGTCTGCGATTTGTACCTGTTGATGGAGGTCGTTCACGATTGGCCGGATGAAGAGGCCACGGACATTCTGAGCGCGATACGCCGAGCAGCGCCGGCAGGCGCAAAACTGCTGGTGATCGAAGAAATGCTGTCGGGCGAGCCGGGACCTGAGTGGGCCAAGGTGCTGGACATTCTGATGCTTGGCCTGCTGGGCGGGCGGCAGCGTACGCGCGTCGAGCACCAGGCGTTGCTTGAGGCCGCGGGCTTCGCTTTCACGCGCGAAATCCCCACCGGCTCCGGTGCCTCCATCATCGAAGCCGTTGCCGCATAGAGCGCTTGTATCGCATAGGTATGCGCGTCCCTTGGAGGTCAACCATGAAAAGGCTTCTTGTATTTCCCCTGCTGGCACTGCTGGTTATCAGTCCGGCATGCATGGCCGGGTCGGATCAGGCTGGCGTGGAAGCGCAGATCCGGCAATTGAATGCGCGGGAAGTGGACGGGCTCATGCACCAGGATGTGATCATGCTCGCGCCACTGTGGTCGGATCAATTCGTCGTCACCAATCCGTACAACAAGTTCATCACCAAGAAGGATGTGGTGAACTTCGTGGCGTCGGACAAGCTCGGTTTCCGGAACTACGACCGGCGGATCGAGTACATCCACGTGTATGGCGACACCGTCATCGTCGCGGGCAGCGAAACGGTGGCATGGGCCAGCAAGATGCCGCTGGCCGGCAAGACCTCGCTGCTGCGGTTCACGTCGGTGTGGATGAAGCATGGCAATGCCTGGCAGGAAGTTGCACGGCATGCGAATACTGTCTGGACCAGATGACGGTTGCATCATCGGCGATGGGCATGAACAGTCCATCATCCGGATACATGCCGGGTGAAGCACGTGCACTCGAAAACCTGGAGCAGCGCATGTCGACTCGTATCCGACCACGTCCTGGCGCGATTGCACGATAATGAGCGGTTTGTGCAACGCGGGAATGCTGTTTCGTGAAATGGGATGTGCTGGTCATCGGCGGTGGCGCCGCGGGGTTGATGTGCGCGATCGTGGCGGGTCGCCGTGGTCGACGCGTGTGCGTGATCGATCATGCCAACAAGGTCGGCAAGAAGATTCTGATGTCCGGTGGCGGGCGCTGCAATTTCACCAATCTCGGCGTGACACCCGCGAATTTCCTGTCGGCCAATCCGCACTTCGCCAAGTCGGCGCTGGCGCGCTTCACGCCGGATGATTTCATCGCGCTGGTGGAGCGCCACGGCATCGCGTATCACGAGAAAGAGTTGGGCCAGCTGTTCTGCAACGATTCGTCCAAGCAGATCGTGCGCATGTTGCTGGACGAGTGCGCGATGGCAGGCGTGCAGGTGAAGACTTCCTGCGCGGTGGAGCAGGTGCGCAAGTCGGATGAGGATTTCGTGCTGCAAACCGCGCATGGCGAGATGCGTGCGGAGTCACTGGTGGTGGCTACCGGCGGATTGTCGATTCCACGCATGGGCGCCAGTGGGTTCGGTTATGCATTGGCGCGCCAATTCGGTCATGAGGTGCTGCCCACGCGCGCGGCGCTGGTGCCGTTGACCTTGAGCGGAAAGCATCTGGATCGTTATCAGGATTTGGCCGGCGTGAGTCTGCCGGAAGTGGAGGCGCGCGTGGGTGGGCAGGCGTTTCGGGCCGGCATGCTGTTCACCCATCGCGGCGTCAGCGGGCCGGCGATCCTGCAGATTTCCTCTTATTGGCAACCGGGGGATGACTTGCGCGTGGACTTGGCGCCGACGCTCGGCGAAGGGTGGCTGTCGGAACGGCGCAAACAGCATCCGGCGGCGACTCTCAAAACCGTGCTGGTCGATGCCTTGCCCAAGCGCCTGGCGCAACGCCTGTGCGAGGTCTGGTTCGACAACCGCCCGATGCGTCAGTACACCGATGCCGAGCTGCGCGACGTGGAGCGCAAGTTGCACGATTGGCCCGTCATTGCCAGCGGCACGGAAGGCTATCGCACTGCCGAGGTGACGTTGGGCGGCGTGGATACCGATGACTTGTCTTCACGCACCATGGCATCCAGGCATGTGCCCGGCCTGTATTTCGTCGGCGAAGTGGTGGACGTCACCGGGTGGCTGGGCGGCTACAACTTCCAGTGGGCCTGGGCTTCGGGGCACGCAGCGGGGGAGGCTGCGTGACTACGCCGCGCGCCTTTTTTCAGTTGTTGTCGTTCAGCGCGTTGTCGCGGCATTCGTCGATGTCGGCCTGCGTCATGTCCGCGTAGGGCTCGAAGGCGGGCAGGTCGGCAGCCAGTTTCTGCTGGCTGGCCATCATGGCGGGCAGACGATTGCAGATTTTCACCGCGGCCCGACGGATGCCGGATGTTTGCGCCCTGACCCGCTTGCGGATCTGCTGCTCCGATTGCCCCGACAGGACGCCGGCAATGGCCGTGCTCGCCGCGTTCATGCCCAGTGCCGCGCCCTGTTTTCCCACTTCCATGCCCTGTTGCACGATCTGCATGACCTGCTGGCGATAGGCCAGCACTTCCTCGCGTTGCGCCGAGGTGAGCGGCACGGGTTTGCCCGCGATCAGGAAATCTCCCTTCGGCGTGATCCTGGCATCGGGAACATTCGCGTCGTGGCTGGAAATCGTGATGTCCTGGTGGGCGATGCTGGCGCTGGCCTTGTCCAGTGCATGGTCGATGGCGTCCGTGATCAGCGAGCTGGATGACGAGGCGCTTCCGGGCTGGGCCGGCGATGCGGGATGCCCGCCACCGCAGGCAGTCAGCGAGGCAAGGCTTGCAGCGACGAAAAGAACGGAGAAGGTTCGCATGATCATGGCAGAAGCTCCCGTGCTGGAAGTGAGTCGTGCATCGTGGCAACCGTCCACTTGTCGAAGGATGTCGATTTTGACCGGCGTTCCACAGTGCCATTGGTCAAGGTCCGGTATTTGTCCTTATCGCCTGTCGGCAAGATCGGCCTCGTCGCGACGGCTTTTGAGCAGACTGGCGACGGTCGTCGCCGCGAGTATCGAAATGATGACGAGCAGCGACAGCCACGTCGGGATGGCCGGAATCAGGTGGATCGCTTCGCCGCCGTTGATGAACGGCAGGTTGTTGGTGTGCATGGCCTCGATGATCAGCTTGATGCCGATGAAGGCCAGCACCAGCGCCAGGCCGAAGCCGAGGTAGACCAGTTTCTTGAGCAGTCCGCCGATCAGGAAATACAGCTCGATCAGGCCGAGCAGGGCGAAAGCGTTGGCGGTGAACACGATGTATGGAATGTCGGTGAGGCCGAAGATGGCCGGTATCGAATCCAGCGCGAACAGGATGTCGGTCATGCCAATGGCCAGCATGACCATCATCATCGGCGTCATGTAGCGCTTGCCGTCGATGACCGTGGTGACGTTGGCGCCGTCGTACTCGTGCGTGGCGGGCAGCAGTTTTTGCGCCAGCCGCACCAGGGCGTTGGGCTCGTAGGTTTCGTCGACCTCATGTTTTTCGAAAGCGAGCTTGATGGCCGTCGCGATCAGGAACAGCCCGAAGATGTAGAACACCCAGCTGAAATGGGCGATGGCCGCGGCGCCGATCAAGATGAAGATGGTGCGCAGCACGAGCGCCACGATGATGCCCACGAGCAGCACTTTCTGCTGGAACTCCCTGGGCACGGAAAAACTCGACATGATGATCACGAACACGAACAGGTTGTCGATCGACAGGCTGTACTCGGTGATGTAGCCGGCGAAATACTCGATGCCGCGATCCCAGCCCCACACCAAGGTCAGGCCGATGCCGAAAAGGATGGACAGCGACACGAAGAACGCGGTCCATGCTCCCGCTTCCCTGATGCTCGGCTCGTGGGCCTTGCGGATGTGCGTGAAGAAGCTCAGCGCCAGCAGCGCGATGACGCCGGCAACCGTTGCCAGCCATATCCAGAGGGGAACTTGCATGCGGGAATCTCTTTTCGGGTTTGCTAGCGATTCGCAACGAGCGCGGCATCTGTCGCCGCATCGTCGGGTTCGCCACGCGAAACGACCACGGCGGCGGCGAGGTCGCCGGTCACGTTGAGTGTGGTGCGGCACATGTCGAGCAGGCGGTCGACGCCGAGGATGAGGCCGATGCCTTCCGGCGGCACGCCGACCATGGCGCAGATCAGCGCGATCACCGGCAGCGAACCGGCCGGCACGCCGGCGGTGCCGATGCCGCCGAGGATGCACACGAGCATCACGGTCAGCTGTTGCAGAAGACTCAATTCGATGCCGAAGAACTGCGCGAGGAACAGGACGGTGACGCCTTCGAACAGCGCGGTACCGTTCTGGTTGGCCGTCGCACCGATGGTCAGCACGAAGCGCGACACGCGCGGTGGCAGTTTCAGGTCTTCCTTGGCCACCTTGAGCGCGGTCGGCAGGGTCGCGTTGCTCGATGCCGTCGAGAACGCCATCACCATGGCCTCCTGCACGCCGCGGAAAAAGCGCAACGGTCCCAGTTTGCCGAACAGCCACACGGCCAGCGGGTAGACCACGAACATGTGCAGCGCCATCGCCAGCAGGGCCACGCCGACGTACCCGGCCAGGGTCAGGATCAGGCCCCAGCCGAACAACGCGGCAAGGTTGAACACCAGGCACGCCACTGCATAGGGCGCGAGCCGGATCACCAGATCGATCAGGGTCATCGAAACCTCGAACAGACCTTCGATCGTGGCCTTGAAATGCCGTGCCACCGGTTTGTCGGTGAGCACGATGCCGATGCCGACCATGAGGGCGAAGAACATCACCGCCAGCACGTCGTTGCCGGACGCGGCGGCAAACACGTTGCTGGGCACGATCCCGAGCAACATCTGCATGCCGCCGGGTTGTTCACTGCTCGAAGCGATGATTGAGC
Source organism: Rhodanobacteraceae bacterium (assembly GCA_035708045.1). Taxonomy (GTDB): domain Bacteria; phylum Pseudomonadota; class Gammaproteobacteria; order Xanthomonadales; family Rhodanobacteraceae; genus Oleiagrimonas. Next base: position 6,206 of record DASSTF010000201.1, read on the forward strand.
CGGTGCGCGAGGAAGCCTGCGCCAGCAGATCGCTGGCGACGGCGGGATCGATGTTGCCGCCGGGTCGGAACAGATTGACCAGCACCACGCCGATGACGACCGCGATGGACGACACCACCACGGTATAGGCCAGCGTCTTCCAGCCGATCCGCCCGAGCGCGCGCATGCTGCCCATTTCGGCGATGCCGACCACCAGCGCCGAGAACAGCAGCGGCAGCACCAGCATGAACAGCAGGCGCAGGAAAAGTTGCCCGGCCGGCACCGTCACCCACGTCGTCAGCCAGTCCAGCCATGGCGCGTCGCCGCCGGTGACGGCATGTACGATCAGGCCACTGGCCAGGCCGACCGCAAAGCCGATGCCCATTTTGGTATGCAGTTTCATTGGAGTCTCCCTGGCCGTCGCGTGCCGGACGGGTTGGCTCGAATCATAAGATGAGGGAAAAATGGCAGAAAACGCAGGGCGGGTAAGCTGCCGGGGACATCTTTGATCCGGCAATGAACCGGCCGCCTTGCCGGGACTTTGCATCAGGGTCGGAACGACCCGCCGGGCGGCCAGTCACATCTTCCAGACCGGTTGTCCGGTGGCGAACCAGCGCGTGCCACGATAGCTCTCGGCCACCACCCATGTACTTGCCGCGATCAGGATGGTGATGATGAACGCGGTAGTGGCCGTCCGGCCGGTGTAAAGGTCGGGGCCCCAGTAGACGATGCCGATCGCGGCGATCATGGCGGCTTCCATGGTCGCGGCAAATCGCGGCCAGATGCCGAACAGCAAGGCCAGGGATGTGGCGATGCTGGCGGCTCCGGTCAGGCACGCCCAGGCCATGGGCCAAGGTAGTGTCTGCAGCCAGGGTTGCATGACGCCGTTACCCATGTTGACCGCATCCACAATCACTTCCGTCCCGATCATGGGCAGCGTCAGCACCAGCAGCCAGCGCGCCGCGCGGATGCCCGAAGGCCCGACGACGAATCCGGCATGTCGCGTTTCCCGGGTTCCCGCATGCATGGCGAACAGACACCACGTGCCCGCCAGCATGATGCCGATTTCACCGATGCCGCCCCAGGCCGAAGTATCCAGCGGCGACTGGATGACGTGGGGGATCTGCAGCAGCGCGACCCACAACACCATGAACGGAAACAGCAAGCGGCTGGCCGGTGTTGTCGTGCGCGACCACAGCAGCCCGGCGCCGGTCAGCAGTTCGATGGCGGCACAGACATGGGCAAGGAGGGTTCGTCCCGGCAGATCGGGCGGAACCTGCTGCCAGACGAGGGCGAAATCGCCGTTGACGAAGCCCGTGATACCCAGGGCGATCAAGGTGGCCGCAAACAACCAACGGCTGAGGAACAGCGTCGCATGCATGTCGTTGCCTCCTGGGCCGCGGCCCATGGGTCCCGGCTCAAGAGCCGGTGCGGCGGAACTGTATCACCGTGATGCCGGCACTCAATAGTGCCAGGCGTCCAGCTTTGTTCCCTTGGGCGCCTGCTGCCTTATGTAGGCGTCGATGCGCTGGATCAGATCCGCGCCGCGCGGACCCCAGCAATGCGGCGCCATCGGCTGGAACACCACGGTCGCCTTGGCTTCGGGATCGTGCGTCTTTTTCAGGAAGGCGTCCATCATGCGCACGCCCATGTTGAGGTAATAGGTGTCCATGTCGCCGACATAGATGTGCAGCTTGTCGACCAGATCGGGGCCGACTTTTGGCCAATGCGTCTTTAGGTAGTGGCGCAGGTCGTAATGTTGTTTCCAATACTCCGCCACGTTGTGATCGATGACGCCGGTGCGTTTGTTCCAGATGCGTTTCGGGTAACCATCGGAGCCTGCCGGGCCGAAGGTGGCTTCCCAGATGTCCCATTGCCCGCCTGAGCGCGAGTGGTCGCCCACGGCCAATTCGTAGTGGTTTTCGTCCTTCATCATCGAGGTGATGTTGCCGTCGGTCTTGCGCGTGTCGGGCCGTTCCACGCGCACCCAGCCGTGCTGCTTGTAATAGGCGTTCTCGTCCTTGTAGATGTCGACGATCTGGTGGTAGCGGAAATCCAGCGAATCGGGGCACAGCGCGAAGCTTCCGCCATAGAAGGTGGGGTGGAACACCTGCAACGCCACCGCGATCCAGCCGCCGGTCGAACCACCGGTGAGGATGCGCGCCCACGGCTTGTCGATCACGCGGAAACGCGACTCGATGGCCGGAATCAGTTCCTTGTGGATGGCATCGCCATAGGGTCCGTTGTTGGCCGAATTCACCGCGTAGGAATCGTCGTAATAGGGCGACGGATGCTGCAGCGTGACCACGATCATGCGCGGCGTGCCGTCAGCCAACCAGTACTTGCGGAAACCGTGGCCCTTGTAGTCGAAGCCCATCGGCGCGCGCAGCGTGAAATGGCCCTCGTCGTACACGATGGGGTAATGCGCATGCGGATGCTTGTCGTAGCCGCGTGGCAGCAGCACCGTCGCGCCGAGATAGATCGGGTGTCCCCACCACTTGCTCAGGATCGCGCTCTTGAACTTGATGTGCTTCACGTAGCGCGTGTCCGCCGGCGCCTTCACCGGCGGAATCACCTGGTCGGCCACCAGCCGGATCGGCTGGCTGGCGTGGGGATCGAAATGCACCTTCACCGGCTTGCCGTACAGATTGCCCGGCGAACGCTTCCATTGCTGTCCCTCCCAGTGGTCCATGTGCAGCCACACCGTATGCCCGTCGGCCCGCGGGAAACGGGTGTAGACGTTGACGAACGGCTGCATCCAGTAATCGCCCGCCGGCAGATCCGCCAGGCTGGCGATGGGCGCGCCGAAATCGCCGGCGTCGATCACCGCCTCCTGGCCGGGCTCCAGCGCATGCACATCGTGACCGAACAACGGTACGCCGGTCGGCCCGGTCTGCGCGATCGGCGGTTTGTCGTTGGTGCGGCTGATGGCCACGTACACACGACCCGTGATGGGCTTGGCGTGCGCCTGCCGGGTGAAGCTGATTTCGATGCGCGGGCCGGTCGCCTTCGCGGCAAATGCCGAGGGCGTCGAAAGCGGAAGGACAAGGACGGCAAGCAGAAAAGCGGAAAGGCGTGTGCGCATGGTATTCGGCTCCGCGTGGGATGTATCCGGCAAGAGCGCGACGAAGATGCGCACGATGGAATCGCGTCTCCGCATTTTGCCCTTGCAGCTCTTGGTCGTTGCTGAAATGTTAATCAAAATAAGCGTAAAGTGATGCGGTTGTCACCTGTCCATGGATGACAAGCACATGATGATCGACCAGCAGAGGGGCTCACATGAATACGTACAAGGTCGGTTACTTTGTCGGCAGCCTCGCCAGGGCTTCCATCAACCGCAAGCTTTCGAAAGCGTTGGTCAAGCTCGCGCCACCGTCGCTGCACATGAGCGAGATTTCGTTCAAGGATCTGCCGCTGTACAGCTACGACTATGATGCGGATTTCCCGCCGGTGGCGCGCGAGTTCAAGCAGGCGATTGCCGATGTCGATGCGGTGCTGTTCGTCACGCCGGAGTACAATCGCTCGATTCCCGGCGGGCTGAAAAACGCCATCGACTGGGCCAGCCGTCCCTGGGGGCAAAACTCCTTTACCCGCAAGCCTTCGGCGATCATCGGCGCTTCGCCCGGCGCCATCGGCACGGCCGTTGCGCAGCAGAGTCTGCGGAGCGTGCTTTGTTTCTGCAATTCGCCACTGATGAATGCCATCGAGGCTTATATCCACTTCACGCCGGATCTGATTACCGATGACGGCGAAGTCACCAACGACGGAACGACCGAATTCCTGCGCAACTACATGACGGAGTTTCATGCTTTCATCGAGCGGGTCACCATGGCATTTTCCGCCTCGTGAACGATCATGATTCATATCCTGCTGCCGGTTCTGGGTTTGTAATCATGATGCTTTTCCAGCACAACAGGTATCACAGATGACGGATCGCATGCCGGTGGTTTTTTTCGGTCACGGCAATCCGATGAATGCCGTGAACGATACGGAGTGGTCACGCTCCTGGGCTTTGCTGGGTCAGCAGCTGCCGCGACCGCGCGCCGTGTTGTCGATTTCGGCACACTGGTTCGTGCCGGAAACGGCGGTCACCGCGATGGCGATGCCGCGCACGATCCATGATTTCGGCGGCTTTCCGCGTGAACTGTTCGAGGTGCAATATCCGGCGCCGGGCGATCCTGCGTTGGCGGCACGGGTCGAGGAGCTATTGGCGCCGGTACCGGTGCGGGCCGATCCATCGTGGGGGCTGGACCATGGCACCTGGTCGGTGCTGTGCCATGTATTTCCCGAGGCCGACGTGCCCGTGGTGCAGTTGAGCATCGACGCCACGCAAGCTCCCGAATTCCATTACGAGCTGGGCAGGCGGCTGGCGCCGCTTCGGGACGAGGGGGTTCTCGTGATCGGCAGCGGCAACGTCGTGCACAACCTGCACACCTATGCGTGGGGCAGGCATCCGGCGCAGCCGCTGGATTGGGCCGCACGCTTCGATGCCACTGTGCGCGACCTGGTGCAACAAAACGACCACCACGCCTTGGTAAATTACGCGTCATTGGGCCGCGATGCCGGCCTTTCCATTCCCACGCCGGAGCACTATCTGCCGCTGCTTTACGTCCTCGGCGCCAGCGAAAAAGGTGAAACCGCGAGCTTTCCGGCCGAAGGCATCGAGGGCGGCTCGATTTCGATGCTGTCGATCCGATTCGGATAGAGTGAGAGCAAGCCTCAGGCTCTGACCCGCTTTGCGGAACAATTGCTATGCTTCGCCACCAGACAGCCTCTGGACGAGCAGCATGCCTTCTCTTCAAATCCGCAACGGCAAACTGGGTATTCTCAATTGTTGTGCGCTTGGCGCGATCATCCTCTTGATCGCCTTGTTGATGCTGCCGAATCTGATCTGGCTGAGCTATTCGCAAACAGGCATGACATGGATCGCCGGCTTGATTCTACCGATCGCCCTGCTGATCGTCCTGTTTGCCTTGCTGGGGCGTCGACTATGGCTGGCATGCCTTGTGTTGTCGCCTTTCGCTTTGCTGGCACCACTGGAATGCTTCTACGTCGCCAGATATCACACTCCTTCGACGGCCGAAATCATCGCCACGCTGTACGCGACGACCATTCCCGAGACGCGCGCGTATCTTGGCCACTTGCTGCCATACGCCGTGTTTGCCACCGTCGTCGGCCTGGTCATTGCGTTGTTGGCGACATGGTTGAGTCACCGTGCGCGGTGGAGGTGGCTTGGGCGTACGCGGCAATGGATTGGTGCATCGGCCCTGCTGATTGCCATACCGCTGGTCGCACTTTCGATCAGTTCCATGGTGAGGATCAAGTTGCCACCCACCGTCAGCAACCCGGATGGCTCGAGGACTGATTTTGCTTTCATCGGACCGGGATATCCGTTCGGCGTGCTGGTTCGGGCGGGGCGATTCATCACGGAGTGGACGACAATGCGGTTGGATGCGCGCAGGCTGGCTTCTTTCAGCTTTCATGCGCGGCGTACCGATCTGCAACCGCATCAGCGTCAGGTGTATGTCATGGTCATTGGCGAAAGCAGTTCGCGCGGTCATTGGCAACTTTTTGGTTACCAGCGTCGAACCAATCCCGAGCTGTCCAAACTGTCGAACCTGATTCCCATCACGCGCATGGTCACGTCGTGGCCGGAAACCATTGCTTCCGTTCCGGTGATGCTGACACGCAAACCGATCACATCCAACAAGCCGGGCTGGCACGAGCCATCATTTCTGCCTGCCATGCAGGAGGCGGGGTATCAGACGTGGTGGATTTCCAATCAATATCCCATTGGCCGAACCAATTCACCGGTTGCCATGTATGCCTATCAGGCGCAACACGTCCTGTGGGTCAACCACACCACGACGGCGAACGATCCACACGCCTATGATGCGGATCTGCTTGTACCGTTGCGTAAGGCTTTGCAAAACTCCAGCCAGGACCTCTTCATCGTGCTGCACACCATGGGGAGTCATGACAATTACGACATGCGCTATCCGCCCAGGTTCGAGCACTTCAAACCGATCTTTTCCGATGATCATGGCGATGTGATCCACGGCAGTTACATTCGCAACAGCTATGACAACAGCATTCTGTACACGGATCATGTGCTCGCGCAGATCATCCAGATGCTGAAGCAAAGCAATGCGGTGACGGCGCTGTGGTACGAGTCCGATCATGGCGAAGTGTTGCCGGCGGGCCAATGCAAAAAGGTTGGCCATGGGAACGGCACCTGGCATGAGTTCGAGATTCCGGCATTTTTCTGGTACTCCGATACCTATGCCAGGGATTTCCCCGAGCGGGTAGCCAACCTGCGGGCCAACGCCGACAAGCGCACGTTGTCAGGAGATACGTTCGAATCGCTGATCGACATGGTCGGCGTCACATTTCCCGGCCATGATGAGACATGGAGCCTGTTCAGTCGCCGCTGGCATTATCGTACGCGCATAGTCGGCCAATTCTGGTACACGAACTTCGATGACGCCGTGGCCGTGGGGCCGTGCGGCATGCTGAAGCCCGCAAAGCCTTCGACGAGGCCATGACGCGCAGACGTGAGAGGGAATCATGGAAAAGGTGACGGAGATCGATTGCCTTCGCTCTGTTTTCGTCGTACTTTGGCCGATACTAGGGGTGTATCGATCTTGGTCGGCTGCCTGGTTCAGTGGCTGATGCGTTGGCGGATCTGGTCAAGGGCTCGTTGGATTTGATGGGGTGTGACAAGATGAAAGCGTTGATCGTGATGGCCGTTGCGGCCGGTTTCATGGGAACCATGAGTCTGGCGCAGGCGGGCGTTCCGGCTGTGCACTCGGCGAAGGCGTCTGCCAGCAAGGTGAATGCCCAGCCTGAAACCCGGACCGCTTCCTTGAACGGTGGCCAGGATCAGCCCCAAAACACGAGCCAGGGCACGTCCAAACCCACTATCCCGGGTGCCCACGAGGCCCAGTCGGCGGCCCTCAGCGATGGTGCGCAGATGGCCATTGTGGGTGGAGCGCTTCTGGTTGTCGGCGTCGTTTTTTCGGCGACGAGCAATGGCAACAGCAGCCACTCGACCACGCCGGGTACGGGCGGCACCACGGGCAGCACCGGAACGACGGGCACGAACTGATCCGTTCTGAAATCCGGTTGGCTGGAAATTTCCATCCGCCCCGAGCGCAGACCAGACCCACAACACCGTATGAGTGATTCGCCCGGTGGGCCAAGACCCGTCCTGCGAAGCGGGGGTTGCGGTCGGGGTGCATCCGACGACGGAGCCATTGATGGACTGGAACATGCTGTTGCGTTTCCCGAGCACCGTGCTGCTGATACTTGCGGCGGTGGCCTTGTTGTGGGCGCTGGTGCAATTGATCGTTACTTGGCGGCGCCTGCGTGCTCGTCGGCACATGGCAGCGGGATTCCACGGTCTGGTGTTGCTGGTGGCCTGTGCACTGGGGCTGATGCTGGCAGGGCTCGGGGCCAGTCTGCATGGCTACCGGTTTCTCAGCCAGGAACAGCAACTGGTTGCGCTTGATGCCCAGCATCTTGCGCCCCAGCGCTGGGCAATGACGCTGACCTGGCCGGATGGCCGCACCCGGCACGTGCGTCTGGCAGGGGACGATTTCCGCATCGAGGCGGTGGTGTTGAAATGGCAGCTGCCAGCGGTGCTCGCCGGTGTGCCGCCGTTGTATCGGCTGGATCGTCTGGAAGGCCGTTACGAGGATCCGGCCCAGGAGGCCACGGCTCCGCGCACGGTCATCGATTTGCGCCATGCCGGTTACGTCGATCTGCTTGCCCTGCGTGAAAAATACACGCGCTGGCTGTTTCAGGTGGATACCGTGTATGGCAGCGGTGCCTATCTGCCGCTGGTACAGGACGGTCACTACACGGTCAGCCTGATGCGTACCGGGGCACTGGTGGCTCGCCCCGATCCGGAAACCGTGGAGCGTATCAGCCGCAGGTGAATCTACCGGCAGGACAGGGCGTTCCGGAGGTGAGCACGGATGTCCGTCAATGCCTGCGGCGCGTAAGGCTCGGCCTTGCCGGCGCCCCAGACAGGACCAGGCCAGGCGGCGTCGGTTTCGCGCCTTGCGATCACGTGCACGTGGAGTTGACGCACGATATTGCCAAGCGCGCCCACGTTGAGCTTGTCCAGTGGGGTGGCCGCGCGCAAGGCGGCCATGGCCTGATCGACTTCACGCCATAGTGCTTCCCGATCGACAGGAATCAGCCGATCGATTTCGGTGACACCGTGGCGTCGTGGTACGAGGATCAGCCATGGAAACCGGCTGTCGTTCATCAGGCACAACCGGCACAGCGGCAAGTCGGTCAGCACGACGGTGTCGGCTGCAAGGCGCGGATCCAGCGAAAAGCCGGTGTCGGCTGTGTTCATGCGATGGCGCTCAGGGTGGATGTCGGCATGATCTTACTACCGGGACAAGCGTGCCCCGACGGCGGCAAGAAGATTTACAGGTAGTAGTCCTTGTACCAGCGAACGAACCTCGGAACGCCTTCATCCACGGATACGCGCGGCCTGTAACCGACGGCCTGCCTCAATTGCGTCATGTCGGCTTCGGTGTCGGGCACGTCGCCCGGCTGCAACGGCAGCATCTCCATCTTTGCCTTTTTGCCGAGGCAGTTTTCCAGCACCTCGATGTAGCGCAGCAGCTCCACCGTTTGTTCCTGGCCGATGTTGAAGATGCGGTAGGGCGCAACACCGCTGCTGCCGGGATCCGGCGCCAGGCCGTCCCATGCCGGATCCACGGTCGGAACCTTGTCCAGCACGCGGATGACGCCTTCGACAATGTCGTCGATGTACGTGAAACTGCGCCGATGATGGCCGTGGTTGAACACCTTGATCGGCTCTCCGGCAAGGATCGCCCTGGTGAAGAGGAACAGCGCCATGTCCGGCCGGCCCCAGGGGCCGTAGACGGTAAAGAAGCGCAGGCCGGTGCAGGCAAAACCGTACAGGTGCGCGTAGGCGTGCGCCATGGCTTCGTCGGCTTTCTTGGTGGCGGCATAAATTGTCAGCGGGTGTCCGGCGGGCTGATGTTCGGAGAAGGGCATGGCGAGATTCGCGCCGTAGATGGAACTGGTGGAGGCAAAAACCAGATGTTCCACGTCGTGATGGCGACAACCTTCCAGTATGTGCAGAAAACCGACAACGTTGCTTGAGACGTAGGCATGCGGGTTCTTCGCGGCATAACGCACGCCGGCCTGTGCGGCCAGGTTGATCACGCGTTGCGGCTTGTGGGTGGCGAAGGTGCTCTCGATGGCGGCGCGGTCGGCCAGATCCGCATGGACATGGGTATAGCCGGCATGGTCGGCGAAGCGCGCCAGTCGTGCCTTCTTCAGATGGACGTCGTAGTAGTCGTTGAGGTTGTCGATGCCGACGACCTCGTCGCCGCGCTCCAGCAGTCGGAGCGCGACGTGCGAGCCGATGAAACCGGCGGTTCCCGTGACCAGTATTTTCATGATCTGGTCAAAGCCGGGCGTCGGCGGCGTCGCCGGGAAGGATACCCTTGACGTCGTAGACGACGGCCGTGGGCTTGCCGAAAGCACGAATGCGCGCCCCGCCCATGTCGACGAACTGACGATGGCCCACGGTGATCACGACGGCGTCGTACGTACCCGGTTCGGGCTGCGCGACCGGTCGAATCGCGTATTCATGCTCGGCCTCGTCCGCGTTGACCCACGGGTCGTGCACGTCGACGTCCACGTTGTAACGGCGCAGCGTTTCGATGATGTCCACCACGCGGGTATTGCGCAAATCCGGGCAGTTCTCCTTGAATGCCAGCCCCAGGAGCAGTATCCGTGCGCCGACCGGGTTGATGCCCTTGCAGACGATCAGCCTGACGACCTCGCTGGCGATGTATCGGCCCATGCCGTCGTTGGTGCGCCGCCCGGCCAGGATCAGATCCGGATGGTGGCCGACCTGCTGCGCCTTGTGGGTGAGATAGTACGGATCCACGCCGATGCAATGGCCGCCGACCAGGCCGGGCCGAAAGGCCAGGAAATTCCATTTGGTGCCGGCCGCTTTCAGCACGTCCAGCGTGTCGATGCCGAGCTTGTGGAACAGCACGGCCAGGTCGTTGATGAGTGCGATGTTGATGTCGCGTTGCGTGTTCTCGATCACCTTGGCGGCCTCCGCCACCTTGATGCAGGGTGCCTTGTGCGTGCCGGCGTGGATGATCCTGCGGTACAGCGCGTCGACGAATTCGGCGGTTTCGGGCGTGGAGCCGGAGGTGACCTTGAGGATGTCGACCACGCGATGCTGCTTGTCGCCGGGATTGATGCGTTCGGGGCTGTAGCCCACCGTGAAGTCCTCGTTGAAGCGCAACCCGGAAGTGCTCTCCAGTTCCGGGACGCAGACTTCCTCGGTGGCGCCGGGGTACACGGTGGACTCGTAAATCACCACGTCGCCGGGTTCGAGAAACTCGCCGATGGTGCGGCTGGCCTTGATCAGCGGAGTGAGATCCGGGCGTTTGTGCACGTCCACGGGCGTCGGGACCGTGACCACGAACACATGGCACTTCTTGAGCGCCTGCGGATCGGATGCGAAGACGAGCCGGGTGGCTGCAGCGAGTTCGTCGGGCGATGTCTCGCACGTATGGTCATGACCTTCGCGCAATTCGCGCACTCGTGCGTCGTTGATGTCGAAACCGATGACGTCGAACTGCTTGCCGAATTCGATGGCCAGGGGCAGTCCGACGTACCCCAGACCGACGATGGCAATCTTCGGATCGTGCAATGTGTGCATGGGCGTGTCCTTTTGAATGGGTACCGGTGTATTTCGTACCGGTGCCGGAGTAGGGAATGGCTTGTGACGGTGAAGCAGGCGAAGCGGCAGAGCGGATTGCCGCGCGGTTGCATGCTCAACCGGATCGAAGGTGGGGAAGCCAGGACTGCACGGCGGCATCGATCATTTGATAGGCATCGTCGAAAGCCGAAGGCGGCTGGCCGAAGGGATCGGGAATGTCCGATGGTTGCTGCCACTGGCCCAGGAGAAAGATGCGTCTGCTCGCGTCCGGGGCGTCCTTCTTGATGCTGTCCACATGGGCCTGTTCCATGCCCAGGACGAGATCCGCCTGGGCGATCAGGCGGACATACAACTGGCGGGCCATGTGCATGCTGCCATCCAGGCCATGCATTTCGAGTACGGCCCTGGCCATGGGATCCATGGGGCTGCCACTCAGGGCGCCAAGACCTGCCGAGGACACGGTCAGCCCCGGCACATAGTGACGAAACAGGGCTTCAGCCGTAGGGCTGCGGCAGATATTGCCGGTGCATACCACCAGGATTCGTTGAAGCACTTCGTGTTCATCCTCGTTGAATTGACGAAACACCCACCATTGAAAACAACGTGCCGTGCAAATGATGCAGATTTTTACAAGGTGTGTACTGAACGTGATTGATATTCAATGCATGACGAACAGCAAGTATTCACGGGCATGAAAATAATGTGCATGTCTCGATAGACTGGCAAAGTGCATGTGCCTTTTTTTCCTTCAAAAACGGCAATAGTTCATGCACGTGAAACGAACGTGGACGCCATGGCGGTTCAATGTCGTTCATGGAGCCCATGCATGTCATGGTCTATGGCGTTGCGGAACGTGGCCGGAAAGTGAAGGATATTGATTAAAAAAATGTTTTTTAAATCATCATGTTATGTATATCTGTGTACTTCATCCAAGGTGTGTCCGCAAAGAGTGAAAAGGCGCATTTGAAACGTTCATGGAGATAAAGCCGTCGTGCATTTCATGGATGGGTTTGCCTGCGTACATAAAAGTACTTGTTATGAAACGCGAAATGCGCATACTAACGACCGCATTACGGGGGTTATTGATTCGACATCGCATGCAATGGAGGTGGCGGAGGTCATGTATCGGTGGTTTCGACAGAGAGCCTTTCAATGGCAGATTCTTCTGGTACTTGTCGAATTCATGCTGCTGGCAGGCTGCGTTTACGCCGCTGCGGATCTCCGCTACCTGGGGCATGAGGGCACGCAGGCCACGTTTCTGGATGCTCTTGACTGGCGTCCATTGCCGATTGCGATGGTGTTGATACTGGCAATGTCGGCCCTGGGTCTTTATCACGTGCATCTGCCGTCCAGTTGGCACAGTCGATTGAACCGGCAGGTGGTCGCCTTCGTGCTCGGCTGGGTGGCGTTGACGGTGCTTTATTACGCATTCCCGACCGCGTACGTCGGACGTGGCGTGCTTGGCATCTCGCTGCTGCTGGGATTCGCGGTCGTGGTCTTGTGGCGAATGGTGTTTGCCGGTCTGGCGGACGCCAACTTGTTCAAGCGTCGCATCGTCATGCTGGGCGCCGGCAGGCGCGCCGTGGCGGTGGTGAACCGGATGGCGAACAAGATCGACCAGCGCGGGTTCCTGATACTTGGATATGTACCGGTCGGCAACGATCCCGTGGCCGTTCCGGCTTCGGCGCTGCTCCGTCCGCACATGACGCTTTGCGAATGGGCGAAGCGGTTCGGCGTGGACGAGATCGTGGTGGGCCCGGATGATCGTCGCGGCACGCTGCAGATCGACGACCTGCTCGAATGCAAGAAGCGCGGCATCGCGGTGACCGAGCTGGAAGCCTTCTTCGAGCGGGAAGCCGGCACCATCCAGATAGACCCGACCAGCCCGTCATGGCTGGTGTTTTCCGAGGGTTTCAATCATTCACCGATCCAGCGCGTGATCAAGCGCGGGTTCGACCTGGCCGTGGCCACGGTCGTGCTGCTGCTGGCGTTGCCGCTCATGGGATTGACCGCGCTGGCCATCTGGCTGGAATCGGGATGGCGTGCGCCGGTTCTGTACCGGCAATTGCGCGTGGGCGAGCACGGACGCCCGTTTCCGCTGATCAAGTTTCGCAGCATGCGTGTGGATGCCGAAGGCGACGGCGTCGCACGTTGGGCAAGCCAGAACGATTCGCGCGTGACCAGGGTCGGGCGAATCATCCGCAAGACGCGGCTGGATGAGCTGCCGCAACTGTGGAACGTCCTCCGCGGCGACATGAGCATCATCGGTCCGCGCCCGGAACGACCGAATTTCGTGGACGACTTCAACGTGCGCATTCGTTATTACCCGCTGCGGCACTGCATCAAGCCGGGCCTGACCGGGTGGGCACAACTTCGCTACCCCTACGGAGCCTCGTTCGAGGATGCCGTGGAAAAGCTGAAGTTCGATCTGTTCTACGTGAAAAACCACAACATCGTGTTCGACATGGCGATCCTGATCCAGACGGTCGAGGTCGTGCTGTATGGACGCGGTGCCCGCTGAGACTTTGGAGGAAAAGCCAGTGAAATCACATTCGTTGAAGGTCATCCTGCTGCTGGTCATGGCTTCGGGCTTGCTGTTGCTGGCAGGCTGCGGCACGACGCCGACATACGATCCCGCGGCTTCCGCACCGATGACGCATTACGAGATCGGAGCGGGTGACACGCTGGAGATTTTCGTGCGCAACAACCCGAATCTGACGACCAGCGTCCCGGTGCGTCCGGATGGGCGCATCTCGATCCCCCTGGTGCAGTCCGTGATGGCCGCCGGCAAGACACCCGAGCAATTGGCCAGCGAGCTGGAAACGGCGCTGGGCCAGTACATCCGGTCGCCCATGGTGACCGTCATCGTGAAGGGTTTCGTCGGGGCGTTCGACCAGCAGGTACGCGTCGTGGGGCAAGCGACGACGCCCAAGGCGGTGCCGTACCGCCGCGGCATGACCTTGCTGGACGTGATGATCAGGGTAGGCGGGATGACCAAATTTGCCGACGGCAACGACGCCAAGATCATCCGTCGCCTGTCCAATGGCCAGGAAAAGACCATACGGGTACGGCTCGCCGACCTGATGGATGGCGAGGTCAAATACAACCAGGCCATGCATCCCGGCGACATCCTGATCATTCCCCAATCGATGTTTTGAGTCGGTGGTTGCGAGGACGCAACCATGGTTCCTGATGCCGGGAGAGAACGCATGAAGCAGAAATCGTCTGTTGAATTCAACGAGCTGTACCAGCACGTGCTGCTGGAGGCGCGTGCCGCCTGGCGCTACCGCTGGCATGCGCTGATCTTTGCATGGTGCGTGGCGATCGCGGGCGCGTTGCTCGTCTTCACCCTCCCGAACCAGTACGAATCCAGCGCCCAGGTGTATGCCGACACCGATGCGTTGACGAACCCGCTGCTGCACGGGGTGACGGTGAAGCCGGATGTGCGTCAGCGTCTGAAAATCATTACGCATACGCTGCTTTCCCGGCCCAATCTCGAATCCGTGGCGGACAAGACCGGATTGTCCCTGCGCGCCACCACGCCGGAAGACAAGGCGCAATTGCTGGACGATCTGGAATCCAGGGTAAAAATCAGCAACGCCGGCGCCAGCAACCTTTACAACATCAGCTACGTCGATACCGACAAGGAAATGGCGCCCAAAGTCGTGCAGGCGTTCCTCCAGATTCTCATGAACGAGACGCTTGGGCAAAACAGCTTTTCCAGCGCCACGGCACAGAAGTTTCTGCAACAGCAGGTCGACGACTACAGCAACAAGTTGAATGACGCGGAGCAGAAACTGGCGGCATTCAAGAAAAGCCATCTGGGCTATCTGCCAAGTCAAAACGCAGGCGATTATTTCTCGCGGCTGGAGAATGAAAAAGCCCGGTTGCAGGAACTGCAAAGCCGGTATGCCGCGGCGGAGACTGTCGGCCCATCGCCCGTTCAGCGGCGGGTGAATCCACGCGTCGCTGACATCAACCACCAGATCGATGTCTATCAGAAGCAGCTCAACACCTTGCTGTTGAGTTACACGGACGCCTATCCCGATGTGGTATCAATAAAGCGAAAAATCAAGGAGTTGCAGGAAAGACGCAAAGGGCTTCCCACGTACGTGATGGGCGGAACCGCAGCGGCCGGTTCAGGCGGCGGCCAGGGTGATGCCAGGTATCTGGCCGCGCAGATTGCCGGTCAGAAACGGCGCATAGCCGATCTGGAAAGCAAGGCCGGCAAAGCTGCCGACGTGCAGGTGACGTTGCAGCAGCTGACGCGCAATTACGCGACGACCAAAGCCCAGTACGACGAACTGGTGTCGCGGTTGAATACGGCGAAATTGTCGCAGGCGGCGGTACAGAGTGGCAACAACCTGAAATTCCGCGTGGTCAACCCGCCGATCGTACCGGTATTGCCCGAAAGCCCGAAACGCGGGCTGCTTCTGCTCGTCGTGTTCGCATTCGCCGTGGGCCTGGGGCTGGCTTTCGCGTATTTCCTGCACAAGATCAAACCGGTATTCACGAGCCTGAAAAGTCTGCGCGATTTCAGCGATTACCCGGTGATGGGTACTTTCCAGCTTATCCGTTCCCGAGCCTTGCGCGTGGCCAAGCGCGGCGAGGTCATCGGGTTTTGTACCGGCGTCCTCCTGTTGGCGGCCGTCCTCGCGCTGGGCTTTGCCTATGACGAATCTCTCGCCAACACGGTTCAGCACATTTTTGTCGCGGGTGTCTCATGAGCATTGTCGAAAAAGCGGCCGAAAAACTGAAAAACCTGCAACCCGGCGAATTGCCGCCGCCGCAGGATGCCGACGCTGCAGTGCCTCCCGTCGCATCGACGCTGGAGCGCGCGCATGAGCGGATGCAGGAAGCGAAACCGGCGGATGCGGACGCCGCCACGCCGCCATGGCACGTGGATATGAAGCGACTCAAGCGTGCGGGACTCATTCCCGGCGAGGTCGATGCCGCACGCCGGCTCGGTGACGAGGTGCGTCGCGTCAAGCGCCCTTTGTTGAACAACCTGGGCGGCAAGCGCGCGGCCAGGTTCGCTCATGCCGAGCGCATCGTGGTGACCAGTGCGGTGCCGGGCGAGGGCAAGTCGTTCACCTCGTTGAATCTTGCCCTGAGCCTGGCGCGGGAGCCGGATTTCGAGGTGTTGCTGATCGATGGCGACGTGCCCAAGTCCAACATCACCCAGTCCCTCGGGCTTGAAGACAGGCCCGGACTGATGGATCTGCTGGTGCACAAGGACATGCAGCCGGCCGATGTCATCGTCAGAACGGATGTACCGAATTTTCTGGTGGTGCCCGCGGGCCAGCGCCACCCGCTGACCACGGAGCTATTCGGTGGACGCCGCATGGAGCATGTGCTCGACGCATGGGACAGACCGGATCGGCAGCGCCTTCTGGTATTCGATTCATCGCCGCTGCTGGCGACGTCGGAAGCCCAGGTGCTGGCTTCGCACATGGGGCAGGTCGTCATGATCGTGGCCGCGGGGCGTACCCGCCGGCAGGAACTCAATACCGCCATGCAGAGTTTGAGCGAGTCCCAATACATCGGCTTCGTGCTCAACATGAGCCGTTTGCAGGCAAGCGAGAACCACTATTACGACAGCTATTACAGCAACTGCTACTCCGCGATCAGCGAGTGAGTGAGAAGGAATGCGCACACTATATGTTCCGGTAATCTTGTCGTCGATGATCCTGGCCGCCCTGGCAACGCAGGCGATGGCGCAGGATGTCGATCATCAGACGACGCCGACCGTGACCACCGGCGCCAATGGCGACACCATCGGCTCTGGCGAAACATCCACGGACAAGACGGATCTGCCGCCAGGCGTCATCTGGCAGCCGACCCTCGAGTCTCCCGGCCTGGTCACGGGTTTCACGCTTGGCGAGTTGTATACCGACAACCTGAGGCTCGCCAGCGACAACCAGTCGAAGGAAAACGGGTGGATCACCGTGGTGAAGCCGTTCGTCAAGGCGGCCTACAGCGGGCGACGGTTTTCCGGCGTGCTGGATGCCGCGCTCACCGGGTATCTGTACGCGAACCACGGCAACGACAATCAGCTGGCGCAGCATCTGGATGCCCACGGCACGCTGGCGATGGTGCAGGAGCATCTGTTCCTGGACGGCGCCGCTACCTACAGGCGCGCCATCATCAACCATGAACGCCCCGCCGGCTCGGGCACGTTTTTTCTTAGCAACAACCGCGCCAATGTGGGAACCGCCATGCTCAGCCCCTATTGGGTCCAGGGGCTTGGCCGCGTCGGCACCATGACCTTGCGTTACACGCGCGGGTGGGTGACGTACAACCGCAACGGCATTCCCGGCGTGAGCGACAATCCGCTGGCCGGCGTTCCCGACATCCGCACTTACGGTCTCGATTTCAGCATCGTCAGTCCCATGGATCAGACATGGGGCTGGGGGCTGTCGTATGCCGGCAACCGCATCAAGTCGGACAAGGGTTTGTCGCTGCACTTTGCAAAGGCCAAGGCGAAGCTGTCGCGGGAGCTCGGCATGCATGGCCGCGTGCTGGTCGAGGGCGGCAAGGAGAATCATTATTATCCCGACGGCCACGTGGACACGCTTGGGGCCACGTTCTGGGCCGTCGGCTACACATGGAACAATCCGCGCAACACGTTCAGGCTGACCGGCGGGCACCGGTTCTATGGGCGCAGTGGAGAGTTCTACTGGCGGCATGAGGCCAGTCGGCTGACCACCCATGTGGAGTACATGGAGCGACCGACGGATCTCAATCAGCAGCTGATGGAATCCTATACCGGCGTGGGCCTGTATTTCACCGACATCGGCGTGGGAATTCCTTCGCTGCTCGAACATCGCGTCTATCTGATGAAGCGCGCCTCGGCTTCGGCCGATTACCTGATGCCCAACGGGCGCTTGTCCCTGACGCTGTTCAACGAAGTGCGTGATTATTTTCTGCGCGACACGGGCCACGAAACGATTTCGGACGCGCACCTGTCGTGGCGCGTCGACCTGGGCCCTCTCACCGCGCTGACCCCGACGCTCGGCTGGCGGCGCTATCGGTTTGCCGACAGTCAGATCAACTACACCCGCTACGTGCAGCTGTCGGCGGTTCACGAGTTCAGTCCCGTCAATTCCATCAGCCTGCGCTTGCGTCACGAATCGCGCAGCACGAACGCCGCAGCGGCATACGGACTTGGCTACAAGGCCAACGTGATCTTCCTCAGCTGGACGCATCTTTTCCAGGGAGGCTGAGATGTACGAAACGTTCTACAAACTTGACGGCAAGCCGTTCCGTCTGACTCCGGACGCGGGAATGCTGTTCCCCAGCAAGGGCCACAAGCGCGCCATGTCCTACCTGTTGTACGGGTTCGAGCAGGGCGAGGGCTTCGTGATGATCACCGGCCCGGTCGGCACGGGCAAGACGCTGTTGATCCAGAAACTCATGGAAGATCTTTCGCATCGCCACATCGCCATGGCCAGCATCGCCTCGGCCAACCTCGATGGCGAGGACATCCTGCCGGCGGTAGCGGCGGAGTTCGACCTGCCTTTCGAGAAACGCGGCAAGGAGGCGCTGCTGCAGGATCTGAAACGGCACCTGATCTCGTTGTGCAACCAGCATACGCACGCCCTGCTGGTGGTGGACGAAGCGCAGACGTTGACGCCGAAGGCGCTGGAGATGTTGCGCATCCTGTCGAATTTCGAAGTCAAGGGACGGGCGCTGCTGCAGGTGTTCCTGGTCGGCCAGACCGAGCTCAGGGGCATCATGGTCAGCAACAACCTGGAGCAGTTGCGTCAGCGCATCATTGCTTCCTATCGGCTTGAACCCATGGATGTGGACGAAAGCCGGGAGTACATCCTGCACCGTCTGCATGCCGTCGGCTGGAGCAACGATCCGGAGCTTGACCCCGACATCTTTGCCGCCGTGCACGAGGCCGGTCGCGGCATTCCGCGCAAGATCAACCTCATCATGGATCGCCTGTTGCTTTACGGATATCTGGAAGAGCTCCACAGGCTGGATGAGTCCGCGCTCGCCAACGTGATGAAGGAAATGAGCGAGGAAATGGCCGACGTTCCGCAAACGCTGGAACCCGCTTCGGCAGACCGGCAGCCGAAACCGAAACGCGTTCCGCCGTACGCGATGTCCGGCGGTGATCTCGCCGCGTTGAAACTGCAGCTCAAATTCAACAACGCCCTGTTGCGGCTGATGCGCGACGAATTGCGGCTCAAGCAGGTGAAGCCGCCGGAGGATCCGGCGCTCGACACGGACGACTCCCGGCTCGCTGCCGCCCAGCCCATCAACGCAGGATCCGAAAACGCATGAGCACGTTGTCGCCGCAAGCCGCGCCGATCGTCAATGCCATGACGGTGGACGTCGAGGATTACTTTCAGGTGGCGGCTTTTGAAAATTGCATTCCGCGCGACCAGTGGTCGCGTTGGCCCATGCGTGTCGAAACCAACACGCAGCGGATCCTGGAACTGTTCGCGCGCCGGCACATCCATGCGACCTTCTTCGTGCTTGGCTGGGTGGCCGAGCGTTTTCCCGCGCTGGTGCGCGCCATCGGCGCCGCCGGGCACGAGATCGCAAGCCATGGTTATGGCCATGAGCGGCTGGTCAACCTGAGCCGCGACAAGTTCCGGCAGGGCATCGTCCGCACCAAGCATCTGCTGGAAGACATCGGCGGTTCGGCGGTGTTCGGCTATCGCGCGCCGAGTTATTCCATCGGCCCGACCACGCTGTGGGCACACGAGGTGTTGCGCCAATGCGGGTATCGATACAGCTCCAGCATCGTGCCGATCCGGCATGATCTTTACGGCATGCCGGCGGCGCCGCGATTCCCCTTTTTCACGGGCAGCCCGGGGCTGCTCGAAGTGCCGGTGACCACCGTGCGGATTGGCGGACGCAACTGGCCGTGCGGCGGCGGCGGCTACTTCCGCCTGTTGCCCTATGCGTTGTTCATGCGCGGCTTCAGGCGTGTCAACGATCGCGATCGGCGCCCCGGCGTGTTCTATTTCCACCCCTGGGAAGTCGATCCACGGCAGCCGCGGGTGACCGGTGCGACAACCAGGAACCGCATACGTCACTACCTCAACCTGGATCGCACGGCGTCGCGGGTCGAGCGTCTCGTCCGTGATTTTCGCTTCGATCGCATGGACCGCGTGTTTCTCGACGTCGAACGCGCCAGCTATCCGGTGGTGAAGCTGGAGGCGGTCATTCCCATGGGCCAGGGCAGGGTGCGCCATGCTTGATTTTGTCAACGACGGCCGTGGCATGGGCGCCTGCAACGTCAGAAACCTGACGCGTGCGGATGCAGGGCGTTGGGACGCTTTTGTCGAGGGCGCGCCGGAGGCCACGTTTTTCCATCGCGTCGCCTGGCGCGACATCATCGAGAACGGCCTCGGCCATCGCTGCCATTACCTGTATGCCGAAAGACAGGGCGTCATCACCGGGGTGCTGCCTCTGGCCGAGATCCGCAGCTGGCTGTTCGGGCATGCGCTGATTTCGACACCCTTCTGCGTCTATGGCGGCATGGTGGCAACGGATGCCGAGAGTGAAACGCGACTGACGGAGGAGGCGGTCGCCTTGGCCGACAAGTTGCACGTGGACTATCTCGAATTGCGCGATCGCCAACCGGATCACCCGGACTGGCCCGTCAAGGATTTGTACGTCAGCTTCCGCAAAGCGATCGAACCCGATCACGACAGCAATCTCAAGGCGATCCCGCGCAAGCAGCGCGCCATGGTGCGCAAGGGCATCAAGGCCGGTCTCGAGGCGGATCACGAGGGCGACCTGGATGCGTTCTACCGCGTGTATGCGGAGAGCGTGCGCAATCTCGGCACGCCGGTGTTGCCGCGCAAATACTACGCGCGGCTCAAGGAAACGTTCGGCGAGGATTGCGAGATCACCGTCGTCTCCCATCAGGGAGAGCCGGTGGCCGCGGTCATGAGTTTTTATTTCCGCGACGAGGTGCATCCCTATTACGGTGGCAGCGTGTGGCGCGGCCGCGCGCTTGCCGCCAACGACTTCATGTATTGGGCGGTGATGCAGCGGGCGGTCGAACGCGGTGCGCGGCTGTTCGACTTCGGTCGCAGCAAGTACGGCACCGGTTCCTGCGATTTCAAGAAGCACTGGGGTTTCGAGCCGCAGCCGCTGCCCTATGCCTATCACCTGGTGCGCGCCTCGCGCGTACCCAACATCAGCCCCACCAACGGCAAATACCGTTTGTTCATCAAGGCCTGGCAGCGCCTGCCGTTGCGGGTCAGTCGCACGCTGGGCCCGTGGTTGGCCAGGGATCTGGGCTAGCCATGAGTTCACTGCTGTTTCTCTGCCATCGACTGCCGTGGCCGCCCGACAAGGGCGACAAGATCCGTTCGTACCATGTTCTGCGCCGTCTGGCCGAACACCATCGCGTGTATCTGGGCGCGTACGTGGATGATCCGCGCGACTGGCGTTACGTGCCGGAGGTCAAGGCCGTGTGCGCGGGAACCTGCATCCGGCCCTTGCCGCCGTGGCAGGCGCGCGGGCGTGCGCTCGCAGCGCTGGCGCGCAGGGAAGCGCTCACGCTCGGCAGTTATCGCGACAGGATCATGCAGTATTGGGTCGATGCGCTTGTGGCGGGGCGCAAGATCGATCTTGCGCTGTGTTATTCATCGGGCGTGGCGCCGCTGGTCATGCGCCATGCCGGGCTGCCCCGCGTGATGGATTTCGTGGACGCCGATTCGGACAAATGGCAGCAGTATGCGCGGATCCGGCGCAGCCCCGCGCGCATGCTTTATCAGCGCGAGGCGGATCATCTTGCGGGGTTCGAGCGTGCGGTCGCCACGCAATTCGATGCCAGCGTGTTCGTCTCGCACGCCGAGGCGGCATTCTTTTGCCGCCAGGCGCCGGCACTGGCCGGCAAGGTGCACGGCATCGCCAATGGCGTCGACGCCACGTACTGGCATCCGCAGCGCGAATATCCCAATCCGTACGCCGCGGGCGAGCGGGTCGTGGTGTTCGTGGGGGCCATGGACTACCGCGCCAACGTGCATGCCGTGCATTGGTTCGTGCGCAAGGTGTGGCCGTCGATCGTGTCCCGTCAGCCGAATGCGCGTTTCTGCATCGTCGGATCGAATCCCGCGCGGTCGGTGCGCAAGCTGGGCGAGCGTGCGGGCATCACCGTGACAGGGCAGGTGGCCGATGTGCGCCCCTATCTGGCGCATGCGCATGTGGTGGCGGCTCCCTTGCGCGTTGCGCGAGGCATACAGAACAAGGTGCTTGAAGCACTGGCGATGGAAAAGGCGGTGCTGGCCACACCCGAGGCTTGGGAAGGCATCGAGGATTTTTCCGGCCGCAAGGGCTGCATCAGCGACGTGCCCGAAACCATGGCCGCCGAGGCCTTGCGCTGGCTTGCCGAGACACGGCCGGTTCGCGTACCGGCGGCCCGCGCCATGGTGATGTCCGACTATGACTGGGCGCACAACCTCGATGCGTACGAGGCCGTGCTGCAAAGCGCCCGATCCGGAAAAAACGTTCGACCCGCACGTGGCGCGCTGGCCAGCGAGGCGTGTTCATGAACGTGCAGTTTGCCACCACGAGCGGCGCGATCGCGCGCATGTCCAGCTGGAGATTCGCGCTGGTCGCGTTTGCGGTTGCCGTGCTGGTGCTGTTTGCCTGCTATTGGCGGACCGCCGCGTCCCTGGTCTGGGTCTGGGGGCATGACGGAACCTACCAATATGCGTTCCTGATCTTTCCGCTCAGTGTGTGGGTGGCGTACGGCATGCGTCAGCGGTTGCGCGCATCTCCCCCGGTGCCGAGTGTCTGGGGCCTGGCCGCGGCGGCCGTTCTGGTGTGCATCTGGTACGCCGGCCATGCGTTGAGCATCAACCTGCTGCAGCATTTTGCGTTTGTCGCATTGTTTCCGGCGTTGGTGCTGACCTGCTGGGGCTGGCGTGCGTTGTGGACGTTGAAGTTTCCACTGGCCTACCTGGTCATTTTTGCGGTGCCCTGGGGCGATGGACTGGTCGGCCCGCTGCAGGACGTCACCGCGCGCATGGCGGTGCACGCGCTGGACTTGACCGGAACGCCGGTGCTGCTCAACGGCAGGGAGATCGTCACGCCTTCGGCGACCTGGATGGTGGAGCAGGCGTGCAGCGGCGTGAAGTTCTTCATCGCGTGCGTCGCACTCGGCAGCCTGTATGCCTACCTCATGTATCGGCGTCCGTGGAAACGGGTGGTGTTCGTGGTGTTGTCGGCGATCGTTCCCATCGTGGCCAACGGTTTGCGTGTGTACTTCACCATCCTGATCGGCGAGACATGGGGTCTGCATTACGCCACCGGCACCGATCATCTGGTATTCGGCTGGCAGTTCTTCGGCACGGTGCTGGTGGTGCTGCTGTTGCTTGGCTGGTTCTTCCGCGATCGCCTTGTTGCGGAGAAAACGGTGTCGGCAAAACCCGGCAAGCCGATCCGGATGCGTGCCGGCGTCTGGCTGGCGGCACTGGCACTGTTGGTTGCCGGGCCGGTACTCGCCGGAACGCTTGTCAGCGCCGTGCCGCCGAAAGCGCTTGCGCTTGTCGCACCCGACGTGACGGGCTGGCACGGGCCACAAATGGCGCGGAGCCACTGGCAACCCGTTTTCCATGGTGCGGCAGGTCAGGTTCGAGCCGCTTATCGGACGACCACGGGCGACGGATCGATCGAACTGTTCCATGCCATCTACACCGGCAAGCCGCGCAGCGGGCACAACCTGATCACCTACGGCAACAATGTCTACGATCCGTCCAAGGCGCGTATCCTTGCCTCTGCCGACCGACGTATCGAACTTGCCGATGGCACGGCCGTCACGGCCAGGGAACTGCGCCTGTCCACGCCGCGGGGCGAACGGCTCGTGTGGTACTGGTACTGCGTGGATGGCCGCTGCACGGCGTCGCCGGTGATGACCAAACTGCTGCAGGTGTGGCAGACATTGCGCGGTGGCATACCGCGATCCTCGGTGTGGGCGCTGTCGCTGCCGGTTGCACGCAACGCGGACGATCGCGCGCGCGCGACGCTGCGTGCGTTTGCACGCGTGATGCCCGATGCATCCGCGTTGCAATCCACCGGCAGCGCATCGGCCTTGGCGGGAGCGGCACGATGAAACGTCGTCCGCTCATCGTTCACGTGCTTTACCGGCTGGACACCGGCGGCATGGAGCGCATCGTGGTTTCGCTGATCAACGGCACCGGCGAACGCTACCATCATGCCGTGGTCAGCCTTACCGATTTCGGGGCCATGCGCGCGCAGATCGCGGATGCAACGGTACCCTGCGTGGCGCTGCGCAAGAAACCGGGCAAGGACTGGTTGTTTTATTTCCGCCTGTGGCGTGCCTTGCGACGGCTGAAGCCGGACATGGCGCAAACCTACAACATCGGCACGCTGGATCTGGGGCCGATCATCCGGCTGGCCGGCGTGCGTCGTCTGGTGCATGCCGAACATGGGCGCGATGCGGCCGACCCGATGGGCGACAGCCTCCGTTACAAACGTCTGCGCCGGTGGATGGCGCCGTTCATCGATCGCCACGTGGTCGTGTCTCCCGACCTGCAACGCTGGTTGATCGACGTTGTCGGTTTGCGTGCGGCCAGGGTCGCGTATATCGCCAATGGTGTGGCGCTCGACGCCTTCCATGCTGCAACACCGCGCTCGGGACAGCGACGGATATTGGGAGATTTCGCGCCGCCGGACACGCTGCTGGTCGGCAACGTCGCGCGGCTTGACAAGGTCAAGGATCATGCGGGATTGCTGCGTGCGTTCCGGCACCTGACCACCGGGACCGAGGGCGACAAGTATCGTCTGGTCATCGTCGGCGACGGACCGCAACGCGGGGCGTTGGAGCGACAGGTTTCGGCGCTCGGTCTGGCACGGTCGGTGTGCCTTCTCGGCAACCGCGGTGACGTCGCCGACCTGCTGGCCGAGTGCGACGTGTTCGTCCTGTCCTCCATTGCCGAGGGCATGCCGGTCACCCTGCTGGAGGCGATGGCCGCGCACCTGCCGGTCGTGGCCACGGATGTCGGCGGCGTCGGCGCCGTGGTGGAAGCAGGCGTCACCGGCACGCTGGCGCCGCCGCGCGATCCGCGTGCATTGGCCGATGCACTCCACGCCTACCTCACCGATGCGGAACTGCGGCGTCGACATGGCGACGCCGGATACGCGCGCGTGGCGACACGCTTCAGCCTCGCCTCGATGATCTCGGCATACACGGCGCTTTATGACGATGTGCTGGGCAAGCGCGCATGCGATGACGGGCATCGCGCCGTTGCCTCCAGCCTGGCCCGGCGCGAGGAGCATTGACATGTGCGGCCTGGCCGGAATGGTGATGTCACGCCGTGGCGACATGGCCCATGAAAACACGCTCGTCGCCATGCGCGACGTGCAGCGTCACCGCGGTCCGGACGATGCCGGGTTGTATCTTGGCGCGGGCGTGGGACTTGCGCATCGCCGCCTGTCCATCATCGACCTTGGTCATGGCCATCAGCCGATGGTGGACGATGCGGCCGGACTGGCGCTGATCTACAACGGCGAGCTGTACAACTTCGAGCAGCTCAGGACCGAACTGGAAGGGCAGGGCCATACGTTCGCGAGCCGTTGCGACACGGAAGTCCTGTTGCGGGCATGGCAACACTGGGGCGACCAGTGCCTGACCCGTCTGCGCGGCATGTTCGCGTTTGCGCTTTGGGACATGCGCGCCGAACGCATTTTCCTCGCGCGAGACCATGTCGGCATCAAGCCGCTCCATTACGGCTTCACCCGCCGCGGTGATCTGGTGTTTGCGTCCGAACTCAAGGGGCTGCTCGTGCATCCCGACGTGGAACGCCGCATCGATCCGCAGGCGCTGGAGGATTATCTGACGCTTGGCTACGTGCCCGATCCCAAGTGCATCTATCGCGGCATTTTCAAATTGCCGCCGGGATGCTGGCTGAGCTGGCGTGCGGGCGAGGGCGTACCGGTCGCGCGCCAGTACTGGGACGTGCCTTGCGCCGTCGACGACAGCCTGGTCGAAGACGAAGCCGTCGCGCAGCTTCGGGACGTGCTGGACGACTCCGTGCTCGGACAGATGATGGCCGACGTGCCGCTCGGCGCGTTTCTCTCCGGCGGCGTGGATTCCAGTGCCGTCGTGGCCAGCATGGCGCGGCTGTCGCGTCGGCCCGTGCATACATACGCGATCGGCTTCGACCACGCGCGGTTCGATGAGACGGCCTATGCGCGGCAGGTTGCCGAACATCTGCACACGAACCACGTCGCGGAAACTGTCTGTGCGGACGACCACGACCTGATCGACACCCTGGCCGGCATCTACGACGAACCGTTCGCAGACAGCTCGGCGCTGCCGACCTGGCGTGTCTGCCAGCTGGCGCGCAGGCACGTCACGGTCGTGCTGTCGGGCGATGGCGGCGACGAAAATTTTGCCGGCTATCGACGTTACCGCCTGCATGCGCTCGAAAGCGGCCTGCGCGCGCGCTTGCCGGCCGGACTGCGCAGATCCCTGTTCGGCACGCTGGGGAACCTCTACCCCAAGGCCGATTGGGCGCCCCGTCCGTTGCGCGCAAAGACCACGCTTGCGGCGCTGGCGCGCGACAACGTGGAAGCCTATTGCCACGGCGTCAGCACCACCTCGACAGCATGGCGCCGGCAACTTTGCAGTGCCGGCTTCAAACGCGAGCTGCAGGGTTACAGCACGCTCGACGTGTTTCGCACGCATGCCGGACACGCGCCCACCGAGCATCCGCTGTCCCTGGCCCAGTACCTCGATTTCAAGACGTGGTTGCCCGGCGACATCCTGACCAAGGTCGACCGCGCCAGCATGGCGCACAGCCTGGAGGTTCGCGTGCCCCTGCTCGATCATCGACTGGTGGCATGGGCTTCGTCGCTGCCGCCCCGCTTGAAGCTCAAGGGCGGCACGGGCAAGTACATTCTCAAGAAGGCGCTCGAACCGGACTTGCCGCGCGATGTGCTCTATCGCACCAAGATGGGCTTCAGCGTGCCCCTGGCGGCATGGTTGCGCGGGCCGCTCCGGAAGCGCACGCGCGACGCCCTGCTGACGGGCGCGATTGCCCGGTGCGGATATTTCGAGCCGACCGCACTCGATCGGCTGCAACGCCAGCACGCCACGGGACAACACGACCACAGCGCGACATTGTGGAAGCTGCTGATGCTGGATGCGTTCCTGCGCCGCGTGGATCAGCCCGTGGCGCATGCCGATGCCGCGCATGTCGCCGCCGCGGCGGGAGCGTTGCCATGAAAGGCTGCATTCTCGTATTCGGCATGCCACGTTCCGGAACCACGTGGGTCGGCAAATTGTTCGACAGCCATCCGGACACGCTCTACCGTCATGAGCCGGACAGCGTGCACCGCTTGAGCCTGCCGCTGTATCCCGATGAGGCATCCGCACGGTTCTACCGTCATGAGCTGGAGCAGTTCGTTGCCTCGCTGCCGCGCATGCGTTCGCCGGAAGTGGTGGGCAAGCAGCCGTTGTTCGCAAAGAGTTACCAGTCCCGTGCAGCGCTTGCCGCGTATCGGGCGAGCGTCATCTTCGCCAAGGCGGCGAGCCGCGTGAAACGAAACTTTCCCTGCCCGTACCGGCCGACGGCCGACGGCACTGCGCAGGCACGGATCGTCTGGAAGTCGATCGAGTCGCCTGGACGTCTGGGAGCATGCATGGAGGCGCTCCCGAAGGCCCGCGCCATTCACCTGATGCGCCATCCGTGCGGTTACGTCGCATCGCAATTGCGTGGCGCCGCGACCAAGCGTCTCAGCAATTCCGAGGCGGATGCGAACAATCCCTGGACGCTGAAGATGCTGCTCGCAACGTCTGCCGGAAAAGCCCATGAACTCACGCTGGACGATGCCAGGCATCTGGCGCCGGAAGAACGGTTGGCATGGCGCTGGGTGTTGACCGAGGAAAAAATTCTTGCCGATGTCGCCCACGATCGACGTGTGCTCACGGTGCGCTATGAGGATGTCTGCGCGGAGCCCTTCACGATGACACGAAAGATGTTCGAGTTCACCGGTCTCAACTGGCAAGCCCAGACCGGTGCGTTTGTCCGAGCAAGTACCGAGACCGTGCAGCGCGCGACGGACACGGATTACTACAGCGTTTTCAAACCTTCGCAGGCGGCGGCGGAACGCTGGCGTTACGAGCTGGCGCCGGAGGTGATCGAGCGCATTCTGAGGATTCTGCGGATGAGCACGTTGTCCCGTTTTTATCCCGATGATGTCGAGACGTCATCGGCGCTGCCGGAGGCCGAGGCATGAAGGCGATGCCAGCCCATCACGCTGTCGATCACGTCGAGCCGACGCCCTGGGACGAGTGGTACGCGCGCTGGCATGGGGCCAGATTCGACGGCGCCATCGATGACCAACGCAAGATTCGCCTGCTGGTTTTCGCGAGCCTGTACCCGAATGCCATGCAGCCGCGCCACGGCGTGTTCGTCGAGGAACGGCTGCGCCATCTGGTCGAAACGGGCCGCGTCGAGGCGACCGTCGTGGCGCCGGTGCCGTGGTTTCCGTTTCGGCATCGATACTTCGGCGCCTACGCCGCCCTTGCGAACGTGCCGGAACGTGAACGGCGTTACGGCATCGATATCATCCACCCCCGCTATCCCACGATTCCGAAATTCGGCACGGGCCTCGCACCGTCGCTCATGGTTCGCGCGTTGCTGCCGGTGTTGCGGAAACTGTGTGCGGGCGCGCCCGGATTCGACCTGATCGATGCGCATTACTTCTACCCGGACGGCGTGGCGGCGGCGAGGCTTGGCGCGATGCTGGGCAAACCGGTCGTGATCACGGCACGCGGCAGCGACGTCACGTTCATACCGCGCCATCGCGGGCCAAGGCGGAAAATCCAGTGGGCCGCCGAACATGCCGCGGCGGTCGTGACGGTATCGCGGGCGTTGAAGGGAAGACTGGTCGATCTGGACGTGGATTCCGGCAAGGTGACGGTATTGCGCAATGGCGTCGACCTCGAACAGTTCGGTCCGCGCGACCGCCTGAAAATCCGTGCGAGCCTCGGCCTCACCGGCCCCGTCTGGTTGACGGCAGGGCACCTGATTGAAATCAAGGGCGTCCACATTGCCATCGAGGCCCTGGCGGAGTTCCCGGATGTGACGCTTCTGATTGTCGGCAGCGGTCCGGAGGAACGCAGGCTGCGCGCCCTGGTCCAGCGGCTGGGGCTTGATTCGCGCGTGCGTTTCGTCGGCGCCGTGCCGCATGCGCAGCTGTGCGACTACTACAACGCGGCGGACGCCCTGATCCATGCGTCGAGCCGGGAAGGCATGCCCAATGTGGTGCTGGAATCGCTGGCGTGCGGCACGCCGGTCGTGGCTGCGCCGTTCGAGGGTGTGGCGGAATTGCTGGAAGCGCCGGATGCGGGCGAAATCGCCTCCGAGCGGAGCAAGGAAGCGATCGTCGCCGCTTGGATGTGGCTGCGCCGACGTGCGCCGACGCGCATCGCGACACGCCACGTCGCCGAACAACTGGGATGGGATCCGGTCGTGCAGGCACAGATCGAACTCTACGCCAGGGTGCTGGCGGCAACCACGAAAGGCAATGGGCCATGAGCATGGTCGTGAACGCCACTCCCGCCGTTGCGCCACGCGAGACTTCGCGAGCCGTGGAGCTGGGTCGACCCTTGCGCATCCTGCACGTGCTCGATCATTCCCTGCCGCTGCACAGCGGCTATACGTTCCGCACGCTGGCCATTCTTTCGCAGCAACGCGCCCTGGGCTGGGAAACGTTTCAGCTGACCGGTTGCAGGCAGGGGAGTTTCCTGAGATACGAGGAACACATTGACGGTTGGGTGTTCCATCGCACGCCGCTGGAATTCGGCCTGGCGGCAAAGCTGCCGCTGATCCGGCACCGTTCATCGATGCAGGCGTTGCACCGACGGCTGGTCGAGGTCGTGGAGCGCACGCATCCGGACATCCTTCATGTGCACTCGCCGGTGCTGAACGCCTTGCCGGTGCTCGCAGCAGGCAAGGCGTTCGGCATTCCCGTCGTGTACGAGGTTCGCGCCTTCTGGGAGGATGCCGCCGTCGATCACGGCACCGCGCGCGAGTGGGGGCCGCGCTACCTGCTGACCCGCGCGATGGAAACGCACGCGATGCGACATGCGGACGCGGTGACCACGATCTGCGACGGTCTGCGCACGGACATGCTTGGTCGCGGTATTCCCGCCGACAAGATCACGGTGGTTCCCAATGCGGTGGACTTGCCGCAGTTCCCGTTCGCCGCCGCCCCCGATGCCGCGCTGTTGAAGAACTATGGCCTCACGCGTGGCTACACGCTGGGATTCGCCGGTTCCTTCTATGCCTATGAAGGGCTGGATGCATTGCTACGGGCGATGCCGCAGGTACTGCGCGTGATCCCGCAGTCGCGTCTGCTGTTGCTGGGCGGAGGGCCCGAGCAAACCGCATTGCAAACGCTGGCGAGCGAACTCGGCATCGGGGATCGCGTGCATTTCATCGGACGCGTGCCTCACCGCGATGTCACCCGCTATTGCAGCGTCATCGACGTGATGGTTTTCCCGCGCATCTCGCGGCGGCTGACGGAACTGGTGACGCCGCTCAAGCCGCTGGAGGCCATGGCCATGGGCAAGCTGGTCGCCGCATCGGACGTGGGCGGGCACCGGGAGCTTATTGACGACGGACACAACGGGCATCTGTTTCGCGCCGGCTCGATCGATGCGCTGGCGCATTGCCTGACCGGATTGCTGGAACGGCCCTCGACCTGGAGCGAGGTCATTCGCAACGGACGTGCGTTCGTGGAGCGCGAGCGGAACTGGCAAGCCACCGTCGCGCGCTACCGCGACGTCTACGCCGCCGTGCTGGCGCACGTCGAAGGGCATGCACGGGGGCGACATGGCTTTTGATGTACCTGCGCTGGTGCTGGGCGCCGGCATCAACGGCCTCGGTGTGGCGCGCAGTCTGGCGCGCGCGCGGGTTCCGGCATGGTTGCTGGACGCCGATGTGCGGCGCGTGGAAATGCATACCCGCGCGGCGAATGCGTTGCCGGTGCGCGCGTTGCATGGCGATGCGCTCATCGACGATCTGGTGCGCCTGGGAACATCGCAATTCCGCGGCTTGCGTCCGGTTCTGTTCCCGACCCGGGAAGACACCGTCAGGACGGTGTCGCGGCATCGGCATCGACTGGCTGCGTTGTACCGTTTCACCTTGCCGCCTCGCGATGTCCTTTATGCGCTGACCCACAAGCACGGCTTCCAGCGCATCGCCGAACGGTTCGGCGCGCCCATCCCGCCGCTGGTTCGCGTTCGCTCGGTCGTGGACTTGGCGGCGCTGGAGTCCCTGCGGTACCCGGTCGTGGTCAAACCCGGCGAGCGGCATGCGTCATACGTGCGCCAATTCCGGAAGGCATACCGTATCGAAAACGCGGCGGACGCGATCGACCTGATTCGCCGCATTTTGCCGGTGATGCCGGATGTGGTGGTGCAGGAATGGATCGAGGGATCGGATGCCGACATCCATTTTTGCCTGCAATACCGCGACACGCATGGACATGCCACCGCATCGTTCACCGGCCGCAAGATTCGCTCGTGGCCGCCCCAGGTGGGCGGCACGGCCAGCTGCGTCGCCGCGCCCGAAGCCCATGCGGAACTCGTCGCGTTGACCGATCGGTTCTTCCGCGATGCAGGCGTCGTGGGCATGGCCGGCATGGAGTACAAGCGCGACGCGCGCAGTGGCGCGTTCCAAATGGTGGAACCGACCATCGGACGCACCGACTATCAGGAGGAAGTGGCCACGTTGAATGGCGTGAACCTGCCGCATGCGGCCTATTGCGCGGAGTTGGGTCTTGCGGACTTTGCTTCCACGACGGCGAAGCGCTTCGTGGTCTGGCGCGTCCGCTCGGAGGATTTCCAGTCCGCCGCCGCACAAGATCAGCGACTCGCGCAGGGTTGTCCGCGCGGCGCGCGCGTGATGGATGCCCTGTGGCGATGGAACGACCCCATGCCGTTCGTCGTGCAATGCCTGCGACATGCGCGGCGTGCCTTGCTGCATGGGGCACCGAAGACCACGTCGGTATCGCAAGTTGCCGGGAGCCCACGATGAGCGTGGTCGACAGGTTTCTGCCAAAGTGGTCGGCGCAGCAGCCGGATGTGCATCGTGCGCTGGATGCCGCCGCCGAATGGCTGGCGCGCGCCCAGGATGTCACGGGTTGCGGCGGCGTCAGTGCGTATTACGACGTGGGAAAGCGCCGGTGGGCGGGCGCTTATCCGGAAACCACGGGGTACATCATTCCCACCTTGTTTCGTTATGCCGGGATGTCGGGCCGGGATGAATACCGGGATCGCGCCATCGCGATGGCCGAATGGGAATCGGACATCCAGCTTGCCGACGGCGGCGTGCGCGCCGGAACCCTCGACGCGAAGCGGGTGGTGCCGACCATCTTCAATACCGGGCAGGTACTGTTTGGATGGCTGTGCGCCTGGCAACGCACCGGCGATGCGCGCTTCCGCGATTCTGCGGTACGCGCCGCCGACTGGCTGATCGCCGCCCAGGATCCGGACGGCGCGTGGCGGCGCTTCGCTTCTCCGTTTGCCACGCACAGGATCAACACCTACAACACCCGCGTCGCCTTCGCGCTGGCGCAGGCGGGCCGGATACTGGACGTGCCTCATTATCTGGATGCGGCCACGCGCAACGTGGATTGGGCGCTCATGCAGATGCATCCCAACGGGTGGCTGGACAGCAACGATCTGGAAGACAGGCATCGGCCGCTCACGCACACGATCGCCTATGCGATACGCGGCATCCTTGAAGTCGGCTTGCTTGCCTCCAACAGTCGCTTCGTCGATGCCGCCACGCGCATGGCGCAGGCCGTCGCCGCCACCCAGCGTCGCGACGGCGCATTGCCCGGAAGGCTGGATGCCGGCTGGAAGCCGGCAAGTCGCTGGACCTGCGTCACGGGCAATGCCCAGATGGCCGTCATCTGGCAACGACTGGTGAAGGAAACGGGCGAGCATGCCTTCAGCCTGGCGGCGGAAGATGCCTGCCATTTTTTGATGTCCATCCAGGATACGACTACGTCCGATGACGGGATACGCGGCGCCATGCCGGGATCCCATCCACGCAAAGGCGGCTACATGAGACATCGTTATCCCAACTGGGCTGCCAAATTTTTCATGGACGCGCTGATGCTGCAGCTGGAAGGAGGCTGGAACGATGCGTGACGTCGCCCTTGCCCTGTTCATCTTCGGCTTGATCCCGTTCATGCTGACGCGCCCGTACATCGGCCTGCTGGTGTGGTCGTGGCTGGGCTACATGAACCCGAATCGCCTCACTTTCGGGTTCGCCTACAGTTTTCCCTGGGTGGAGCTGGTGGCCGTCGTCACCATGGTCGGCATCGTTTTCAGTTCGGAGCGTAAGCGCATTCCTCTCTCCTCGGTCAGCCTGCTGCTGTTCCTGTTCATTGCATGGGCGGGCATCACGACGATTTTTGCGGTCGTGCCGGACTTCGCCTTCGAAAAATTCATGGAGTTCCTGAAAATCATGGTCATGGTTTTCGTGACCTTGATGCTGGTCAGTTCGCGCGAGCGCCTGCATTGGCTGATCTGGATGATCGTCGTGTCGCTGGGTTTCTATGGCGTGAAGGGAGGGCTGTTCACTGTTCTCCATGGCGGGCACTACCACGTGGTCGGCCCACGGGCCAGCTTCATTGCCGACAACAATGCGCTGGCGCTGGCGCTCGCGATGACCGTGCCGCTGATGCGGTATCTGCAATTGCACGCGGCGAGGAAGTGGGTGCGCGTGGGGCTTGGCGCCAGCATGTTGCTGACAGGCGTCGCGATACTGGGCACCTACTCGCGCGGCGGTTTGGTCGCCCTGGTCATCGTCGCCGGCGCGTTGTTCCTCAAAAGCCGGCGCCGGTTGGCCATGGTGCTGGCGGTGCTGGTGGTCGGGTTCGTTGCCTGGAGCTTCATGCCCGCCAAGTGGACGGCGCGCATGAATACGCTGCATCACGCAACCACCGTCAATACGGCGCGCACGCGCATACAGTCATGGGAATTCGCGGCCAACGTGGCCATCCACCGGCCGCTGCGCGGCGGCGGCTTCGAGATATACCGAAGCATTCCCATGTGGCGGAGCTATGGTCCGGAAGGCGCCAAACCGCGCGCCATCCACAGCATCTATTTCCGTGTATTGGGCGAGCAGGGATTTGTGGGGCTGGCCCTGTTTCTGGGGTTGCTTTTTTCCAGTTGGCGCAAATGCAGCCAGGTGCGAAAGCATGCGCGGGACAATGAGGCGTTGACGTGGGCGTTCGATCTCGCGTCCATGCTGCAGGTCTGTCTCGTCGCCTTCATGGTGGCGGGTGCGTTCCTGCCCATGCCTTATTTCGACCTTACGTACCAGCTCATGGCGGTGGCTGCGCTGCTGGGTGGCCAGGTGATGGAAATGATGGTGGCGCAGACCCGCGCCACCAGGTCGCCGGTCCGCGCCGGTTTGCCGGATTCCGGCATCAAGCTCGACACCCTGGCGTAGGAGGCATCGGTGGGGAATGCGGTCCTGATGATTGCCTATCACGTCCCGCCGGCGGCCATGGGCAGCGGCCACCTGCGCACGATGGGTTTTGCGCGCTACCTTCCGGCGTTGGGTTGGGATCCGATCGTGTTGTCGGCGCGGGCGCTCGCCTATCCGAGCACGGCGCCGCTGGACGGCGAATCCATTCCGCCTGGATGCGTGGTGCACCGTGCGCTGGCGCTGGATGCGCAACGTCATTTCGGCGTGGCGGGCAAATATCCCGGTTTCCTGGCGCAGCCTGATCGCTGGCGCAGCTGGTGGCCCGCGGCCGTGTATCAGGGGCTGCGTCTGATACGTCGTCATCGTGTGCGCGCGATCTGGTCGACCTATCCGATCATGACGGCGCATTGCATCGCGCATACGCTGGCGCAGCTTGCCGATCTGCCGTGGATCGCCGATTTCAGGGATCCGGTATCGGGCTCGGTTTCAAGGGAGAATCCCTGGGCGACCGCTTCTCAAAAACGCTGGGAACAGCGTGTCATGTCGCGGGCATCGCGGGTGGTGTTCACGACGCCCGGAGCGTTGAAGGCCTGTGTCGAGGCTTATCCGGAAGTGCACGCCGATGGACGGCTTGCGGTGATTGGAAACGGTTACGACGAACGCGCTTTCGTGGATGTTCCCGAGCCGGTTCCGAGCCAGGCCGGCAAGCCCCTGGTCATGGTGCACAGTGGTTTCCTGTATCCGGATGGACGCGATCCCTTGCCGTTTTTCAGGGCGCTTGCACGACTCAGGTCGGCGGGCCACGTGGATGTCTCGAGTCTCCGGATCGTTCTGCGGGCGAGTGGTTCGGAGGCGACCTATGCGCGCCAGTTGCGGCAGCTCGGATTGGCGGACATGGTCGAGCTTGCCGCTCCCGTTTCCAATCGGCAGGCGCTGATCGAACAGGCCCATGCCGATGCCCTGCTCGTGTTTCAGGGCAGTCGTTTCGATCGGCAGATTCCCGCCAAGGTGTATGAATACCTGCGCGTGGGACGACCCGTTTTTGCGCTCGTCGGCGAGCAGGGCGATACGGCGGCGTTCCTGCGCGCCACCGGCGGCGCCGAGTTGGCACCTATCGACGACCCCGATCTCATTGCCGAACGACTGTCTGCCTTCATCCACGCGCTGCGCGATGGCCGGGAGCCGCGCGCGCATCCCGATGTCGTCGCCAGGCTTTCGCGACGCGAGGGTGCGACGTTGCTTGCCCGCATGCTGGATCAGGCGAGCGCCTGATCGTCATGGCGCTGCCGGATGCGGGGAAGGAAGTCCTCGAAGATGGCATCCGCCGGTTCCATGTGGCCTTCCGTCCATGTCGGTTTCCCGGTATCGGGCTCGCCTTCCAGAGTCCAGTGGCCGGGGCAATCGCGTACCGCCCAGCTGGCGAAATTGAGCGTCAAT
The DNA here is from genome assembly GCA_035708045.1 of Rhodanobacteraceae bacterium. Lineage (GTDB taxonomy): Bacteria > Pseudomonadota > Gammaproteobacteria > Xanthomonadales > Rhodanobacteraceae > Oleiagrimonas. The sequence continues at coordinate 41,816 of DASSTF010000201.1, forward strand.
TCGACGAGCACCGGCTGCGGGCCACGATAAATGATGTCAGCGGCAGCCGCCGGCGCACCCAGCCGGTGCACCGCGCGCCAGGCAAGGCGAACGGCATCCTCGCCGACCTTGTCCGGATCCCAGTCCATGCTCCCGTCGATGAGGCTCGCGCGGAAGTCGCCGGGTCGGTTGAGCATGCGGAAGACGAAGGCGCGCTTGCCGATGATCGTCACGCGGATGTTGCACGCGTTGTCCGGAAGAAATTCCTGCACGTAGAAATAACCGTGCTGAAGCTCCGCGTCGAGGGTGGGGCTGCCGGGATGTCTTCCCCGAATGATTTCCGACGCGCTTCGCAGCCGGCGCAGCCATTGGCGTCCGCGTGATGCGGGCCGGTATCCGAGCGACACGACGCCGGGCCCGAAAAGCTGTTCGACATAGAACAGTGCTTCGTCCCGATGGCGCACGAGGCGCACGTTGGAGGCCTGGATGCCGCCGGCCAATTTGAGCACGAAAGGGTATCGGGCCGTATCGCAAAATTGCATGGCCTGCTGGCGATCCCAGAAGACTTCGGTCCGCGGCACCGGAATGCCGACTGCGGAAAAGAAACATTGCTGGGCGATCTTGTCCTCGAAATACCATGTGTCCGCCAGCGTCGGATAGACGGCCATGCCGAGTCCTTCCGCGAGCGCATACAGGAGGCGCCTGGCATACAAACGCTGGTGCGCCGCCGACGTGCAGCGCCACATGAATGCGTCGCAGGCGGAGATTCGGGAGATGGCATCGCGTGCGTACACGTCCACGGGAACCACATCGATGCCCCGGCGGCGCGCAAGCTCTGTCCAGCGGTCGGAAAAGGATTGGCGCTCGCCATTCGGATGGATCACCGTATCCGGCTGGATGGCGATTTTAAGGCTCATGACGCATGTCCGCCGGCAAGACGTTCGAATCGCCCCCGGTGCAGCCATTGCCAGGCCTTCCAGTGGAACAGCAGTTTCCATGCAAGATAGTTGTCGGCATTGACGTCTTTCAATGCATCGCGCAGCCGTGGATTGAGCCACGGATCGGGTTCGAGCAGATGCGCGCCCAGAAAGGCGGAGTGCGCCGCTCGCGGTGGCGGTGAACCTGGGAACAGCCTTGGATGGCGCGCGCGTTGCGCATTGAACTGCGCGCGTGCCCGCTCGCGCCAATAGGTTGAGCCGGCGGATGATCCGCGCATCAATTCGCCGCCGCTCAGGAAGGGCGTGGCCAGCGCCTGCCGGTCGAGGCGCGCAAACAGGCTTCTGTAGAAGCGTCCGTTGCGTTTCTCCGCAAACGGAATCGTCGCCGCGTGGTTCATGAAATCCTTCGACAGGCCGGGCGTGTAGGCATCGGTGCGGCTTGCATACACTTTCAGCGGGTTCATGGACGCGCGGTTGCGGCTGCGATTTTCGATGACGAAACGCGCCAGTCCGTGCATGTCCTGCGGAAGGCGCGATGTCTCGGTGCGGAAATCGTCCGAAAATCCCTCGAACATCGCCTCCGCGATTTCGGGTTTGAACAAGGTTCTCGCCGCGCGCCATATCGCGCTGTCGCGCCCGCGGACCTCGTGTTGCCGATAGGCGTCGAAGCCGCCCTCGTGCTGATGCAGCGGCATGAACACGAATCCGGGCGCGAGTCCGTCCCACACCGCGGCATCGTCGATCTGCGAGGCGACCTTGGCGATGAACAAGTCCAGGCTCGGGTAGCCGACGTCGCTGGCGCGCAGATAATCGAGATAGGCGGGCGAGGAAAAAAAATCGGCGGGTGGATGCACCTTGCGATGACGCATGTTCGATCCTGTCGCCACGGCCTCCGCCAGCCGGCCATCCGCGTCGTCGTATTCGTCCGCGTGAGCGACGATCAGGGCCTCCGTCGGAATGCCTGCGCGCTTGAGCAGGAACAGCAGCAGCCGCGAGTCGAATCCGCCGCTCAGGAGCAGGGTGCCGTGATGGCCGAGCGCCGCGTAGGCGCGAACGTCCTGCTCGAGCGCATTCAGAAAATCGTGATCCCGCCATGCCCCCGACGGTTCCGGCCAATGCCAGTAGCGGCGGATCTCCAGCCGGCGTTGCGCACTGTCCCAGGTAAGGATGCTGGCGGGCGGCACGCGCTGCAAACCGTCCATCAGACTGCGCTCGCCGATGGGGTGACCTATCGAGATGAACGCGCCCCATGCCGCCAGATCCGGATCACCGTGCATGGCCGCCGTGGTCGATACCAGCGTCAGCTCGCCCTCGGCGTGTCGCATGTAGAGCGGCTGCATGCCGAGACAGTCGGTGACGACGGTCAGGATGCCGCGTTGTTCGTCCCAGAACACGCCGGCAAACGCGCCGTCGTGATCCGGAAGTCGTCGCGCGGCGGTGTCCGCGTCGGCCACCTGGCGGATGTCGGGGCCATGAATCGGGAGTCCGGTGAAAAAGAGCAGGTTGTCTTGCTCCGGCATCTCCGCGTGCCCCAGACATCCGATCGCACCCGATGGAAGCCCGCGCTGGCTGATTGCCTGGTTGCCCAGGTTCTGTCGATGCAGCATGGTGCGCACGCGCTGCGACGCGTCCGCACCGAAATGGATGGCGAGCTTGCTGGCCCTGTGTGTCGTCGGCACGACATTCATGGGGTCAGACGGTGCGCCGGAATGATGATGTGGCGAGAGCGGACGAGCCGTGCGGATCGTGCTCCGGTGGTCTTGCCGTCAAAGTCGTGAATGGATTCACATGGTTTTCCTGAACACGAATATCGTGTTGTATCCCATGCGGTGCCAACGCGACGCATGGCGCATGTTGAAACGTTCCAGCGCATTCGTCATGGGCCACGGAAGCAACGCGGACCGGAATTCGGTCTGTGGCCAGACGCCCAATGAATATTGCTGCACACAGCTGAATCCCTTGCCGCCAAACAGGCGCCTGATATCCGCGTTGCGCGAGCCAAAGCTGCCATCACTGTTTCCGCACGCCCGCATCAGCATGTAGGACAGGGACCAGAAGCTGCGGTGGTTGTTCAGGACCACATACCCTCCGGGCCGGGTCAGCCCGGCGATCTGGCTGGCTGCAGTTTCGCGCAACGACGGCTCGGCATTCGGGAAAAAACGGAAAGCCGAAACCACGTCGAACGTTCCCTCGCCGAAGTGGTTCAATGCCTGCCTGCCGTCCATTTCGTGAAGCGTGGTCCGCGCACACTGCGTGCGGGCGATGGCCAGCATGTCCTCGGCGATGTCGATGCCGTGGAATTCGCAATCGGGAAAATCCTTTTCGAGCGCCGACACGATGCGCCCCGTCCCCGTCGCAAAATCCAGTGCGCGCCGCGGAGCGATGCGGGCGAAGATATCCTTGATCAGCTGTTCCTCCAGCGCCCACATGGCGGCACGGCCGGGCCGGTCGCGGAAGCGGGCCTGGTACGCGGCTCCGGCGTGCATGTGACTGGCCGAGTATTCCGCAAACTGCTGCAGGGGTGTGCGTCTGAACAGGTCTTTCACGCGTGGCTTACTCCCGACGGGACAGCTACTAGGCAATGGCAAGTTGCGCGTGTGGAATGCGCGGCACGAAATCGGCAAAGATGGCGTCTTCGGGACGCATGGAGCCATCCACCCATTCCAGTTTCCCGAGTCTCGGCTCTCCGTGGAGGATCCAGTGGCCGGGACAATCGCGCACGGCCCAGCTTGCGTAACTCAGGGTCAGTTCGACGATGACCGGTTCGGAACCGCGGCGGAGGATGTCCACCGCCACCGTCTGCGCCTGCATTGCGTGCGCCACCTGATAGGCGAGCCGGATGGCGTCCTCCCGGATCGGCGCCGGATCCCAGTCGATGCGTCCGCTGCCGCTGGCGCGGAAGTCGCCGGGGCGGTTGAAACGGCGAAAGGCGAAAGCGCGATTGCCGATGATGGTGACGCGCACGTCGTATTCGTTGCCGGCGAGAAATTGCTGGGCGAAAAAGTAGCCATGTTGCAGTTCGGCATCGCTGGTCGAGCCGTTGGGGTTGTGGCCTTCGACGATCTTGGCCGCGTTGCGCAGCCTGCGCAGCATGAGCCGTGCTCGCGGGGCAGGACGATATCCCAGCGACACGAGGCCGCTTCCGAACATCTGATCGACATAGAACAGCGCATCGCTGCGTTTGCGCACGAGCCGCACATTCGTCGACTGGTAACCGGTCGCCAGCTTCAGCACGAAGGGGTACGTGGCGGCATGGCAGAACTGTTCCGCCTGCTGGCGCGTCCACAGGATATGGGTGGCCGGCGTCGGCACTCCGGCCGCGGCCAGAAAATAATACTGGCCGATCTTGTCCTCGAAATGCCATGAGCTTTTCAGCGACGGGAATACCGGCATGTTCATGCCGGCCTCGATGGCGTAAAGCAGCCGTTTGGCGTACAGACGCGGATGGGCGGAAGGATCGCAGCGCCACATGAAAGCATCGCATGCGGCGATTCGGGAAATGATGTCGGGCGAAAACACGTCCACGGGGACCACGTCGATGTCGTGGCGCTGCGCCAGCTCGGTCCAGCGCTTGGAAAACGACTGGTACTCGCCGTTGTGGTGCACGACTTCATCGGGTTGAATCGCGATCTTGAACGTCATCGGCCAGAACCTCCCGTAGGCTGGTTCGCTTGCGCAGGTCTCTTATCATGGAGTCAATCTGATCGAGGTAGATGACCAGTGGCGAAATGCAGGGATGGACGTGGCCGCGGGTCAGCATCCCGGCCAGCAACTTGGCTCGCGGCATGACGTTGTTCAGCAGCGGCGATGGCCTGCGCAACAGGAACCGGTGGGTGGCCTCGGCCAGAAAACGCGCTCTCGCATGTGTATCGTCGGTGGGTGCCGCTGTCTTGTGGTTCGCGTACGGAATATGTGCAAAGGCGGGGTAGGCGCGCGCTATCGCGTCGGTATGGAAGGTGCGATCCATCAACATGCCGATCGGCAGCGTGATCATGAAGTCGAACAGGTCGTGATCCAGATAAGGCGCATGCACCTGGGGTATGCCCTTCAGCAGGCCGTAGGGTGCGAGCGCGATCATCCGGCGCGTGCGGTTCCAGAAGGAAAAGGAAGCGACGGGATTGGGCATGTCGAGGTGCTTTTCCACCTCCCGCGCAATCCGGTGGATGGCGATTTCCGGATCGGTGGCCTTGTTGAGCCTGCCGCTCAACACGCGGCTCAGGCCCGAGTACGAGGCGGCATGTTTTTCCAGCAGGGCAATGGCCACAGCCCTCGGGTCGCGTTCGCGAAAGGCCGAGGCAAGGTGCGGGTCGAGAAAGACGCTCTGTGACCATACGTCGCCCGCGATGCCGTCATAAACGCCCTCGAATCGTCCATTCAGGAAATCGGCCAATGCGATGTACCAGCCATGCGCACTGGCACAGAATCCCGTCTCCCGGTTTTTGCGCAGCTGTGCCGCCAGCAACGACAATTGCTGATCGATGACGACATGCCTGAAACCAAGTTCGCGGCACAGCAACCTGGCGATTTCGGGATCCTGGTTCGGATACGGCGGGTTGTCCCTTGCCGAAACACAAAGCGCGGGCGGGCGCCCGGTGCGATGCAGTTCCAGCAGGATGTGCCGGCAATCGCGGCCGCCGCTGACGGGCACGGCGAAGTTGCCGGGCTCGGGCGCACGCTTTTCCATCGATCGTGCGAACAGGGCGATGTAGGCATCGATGGCGTCGTCACGCGATGCCTGTGTTGCTTTGGGTGTCGGCGGGTATCTGCCGTGACATGCGAGCTTGCCGTTTTCCCATGTGAACACGGCATGGGGTGGCACGGCCTTGATGGCCGAGAATGGCGTGTCGTCACCGGCAAATGATCCCAGTCTGAAAAAAACGGCGAGCGCCTCGGTGTTCAACGCCGGCGACGCGCCGAGTTCGAGCAGACGGATCGGCGATGTGGAAATGGCGATTCCGCCGTCGGGAGGTTGGAACCAGAAAAGCGGGTGCAATCCATACCGATCGTTGTGCACCACAAGACGCACGCCGTCCCAGCGCCAGCTTGCGAAAATGCCATCGTCGACGTCATGGTTGGCCGAAGGTAGACGGTGGCCGCACTCGGCGGCAGCCTGTCCCGACGTTTCCCATCGCCCGTCGCGCTTGACCGCCATGAAGTACGGTGCATGGGTGATGCGTGGATGATTCGAATCTGGAGACATGGTGATTCCTGACGGGTGTCGATCCGGGCTGTTGATGGCGGGCATCACCGAACCTCGGCTTCCCTGTCGTCACTCCGATTTTCGCAACAAATGGATCATTTCCAGGCACTCCTTGCGAAACGCGACCCACATGAACAGGCTGTAGACGAGTGCGCCGACGCCGGCCATGACGATCAATGTCACCACGCCATTGGAGAGATGGCGGGTCATTGCCTCGCGCACGAGTATCACAGCGAGATACATCACCGCTCCCCCCAGTGCCGGCCCGAGCATGGGTTGCAGGTAATCGCGGAATCGCAATCCAAGTTGCGGCAGGGAAATGATGAGTTGTATGAAACGTACGATGGGATAGGCGACAAGCCATACCAGGGAAGCTCCCAGCAATCCGCCGTAGCGCGTGCCGACGTAGAACGAAGGCAGCATGACGATCACGCAGACAAGTACGTTGATCGTGCCGATGTGCGGCTTCCCTATCGCCGTCAAGGCCCCCGTGCCGCCGTGGGACACCATGCGCACGGGCATGATCAGGCTCAACAGTTGCAGCGGTACGATCGCGCGGTCCCAACGTTGTCCAAGAACGACGGTGATCAGATCCGGAGAGACGCTCGAAATACCCCAGAAAATGGGAAAGGACAGGATGCTGATGACGCGTATCGCCTTGCGGTAATGGGATCGAATGACCGCCATGTCGTCCTGCACGGCGGAGTAGGCCGCCAGACCCACCTCGCTCAGCAACTCGCTGACCTTGCGCATGGGCAGGGTGGCCAGTTCCATGGCGATCGAGTAGAAGCCCAGGCTGGTCTTGCCGAGCATTTTGCCGATGATGAAAACGTCGGCCTGCGAGTACGCATACCAGAGCAGCCGGGTGGACGTGACGAAGCCGCCAAAACGGAGCATGTCGGCCACTTCCGCGCGGGGAAGTCGCGGTCGGCACGGGTAGCGCGCGGCCACCATCAGCCCGATGGGACGTATGACCGCTCCCGCCAGGCTGCCATAGACCAGCGCCCATACACCCGCACCGAGCAAAGCGAGCGCCAATGTCGTGAAGCCGTTGCCCATCGTCACCACGAGATTCACGATCGACTTGTGCTTGAAATGCATGCGCCGGCTGAGCATGGCGTCCTGCACCACGCCGATGGATGCAAGGGGAAACTGGATGCCGAGGATGCGTATCATGCCGGTCAGGCGCGGATCGCCGAAGAAGACGGACAGCAGCGGCGCGCAAAAGAACACCACGACGTAAATGGCACTGTTGGTGATGATCAGGAATCCGAATGCCTGCTCGACCTGGCGCGTAGTGATGTCCCGCTTCTGCACCATGGCCGAATACAGCCCCATTTCGCGAAACAGGGCCGCAAAACCGACCATCATGCCCGCGATCGCCATCAGCCCGTAGTCGGATGGTTGAAGAACGCGGATCACCACCAGCGTGATCACCCATGCGATGAACTGGCCGACGAAGCGCACGCCCGTCAGCCATTTCAGCGAATGCAGGACGTTGTTGCGCAGGCTCATGTGGAGCTGTTCTTGTGATTCGCGTGGATAGGTGCTGTTGGCCATAAAAATTGTCCGAACCTCGCATGCGGATGCCTGTCCGCTTCAGCGTCGTTCCGGTAAAGGGTTGGCGTATTTCATGGCGTCGCCGTGCATTCGCAAATCGACCCGGCATTCAGGTTGAGCACAAGTGGCAGTGCCATCATGGGCGGGAAATCCCCAATACATGCGTAATTGACATGTCTTCGATCGCGGGTATCGCTCATGGGAACTCTGGTTGTGCAGGCGCTGGTTCTGTTCGCGTTGACGGTCGCGTTGGGCTTGTGGCTTTTCTGGTTTCCTTACCCCTCGCCACTCGTGCGGCGCTGGTTGCCGCCACGCAAGCGTTGGCCGGAAGCGCAGGTACGGCGCTGGCTGAAGACGAAACGGTTTCAGCGCGCATTCGTGCGTTATTTCTATCGCGATCCGGAACGCATACCTCCGCCTGGCACCAGCCTGCTGGCGCCTGCGGATGGGTTGGTGACCAGCGCGGAAGTGCGCGCCGGCATACGTTACCTGGTGATCGCGCTGAGCTTCTGGGACATGCATGTGCAACGCAGCCCGGTGTCCGGCAGGGTGCTGGGCGTGGAGTCGAAAGGCGACGACTTCATGGATGGCGAGGGGCGCGGATTTGCCTTTCTCGATGAGAAACCCTGTCCTGTGCAAAAACGTCTGGTGGTGTCGACCGGGACCGGACATGTTGCCGTGCGCCTGATTACCAGCCTCGCGGCACGCCGGATCGAAACCTGGGTGCGTGAGGGCGACGAGGTGGAGCGGGGCCAGAGGATCGGCAGGATCCTGCTGGGCAGCACGGTGGTGCTTGAACTCCCGGCCACGACCGAGTTGCTGGTGCACAAGGGCGATCGCGTGCGGGCGGGAGAAACGGCTGTCGCCCAGGGTTTGCAGTCGCCATGAACGGTTTTCTATGGGCATACGATCATTTGGGCTGGGGCATTTTTTCGGTAGCCGTTTTCACGGGCCTGTGGTGGTTGCTTGGCGACATGGTCTGGCGATTGAAAAACATCGGTATCGGTCGGCTTGCGGCAACCATGTTTTGCGGCTGGATCGTGGGCGTCGGACTGATCGTGCTGGGCTTTTTTCTGGGCAGCCGATAGGGGATACACCGACGGATTCGCATGGCGCCGGGAATCATTGCGATACCGTGCGCGGCAGTACCGCGAAGTTGGGGTAGTTGTTGTAGGCATGCGGTGGATCGGGTTTCACACTGCGGGACTGGAAAATCCGCCATGCGGTTTTGGCTTTTGGCAGACCGCTGTCGGTTGCCGCGGCAAGACCGATCTGGAAATTGGCCGGAAATCCAGTTGCCGAAGAGGGATATCCGGCCATTTGACCGACTTGCCATGCGTTTCCCGTCAACTTTTCCATGGCGGAAACCATTCCGGATGAATTGCAGACATGGCCGACGAGGGTCGGGAACGTCGTCGCGTAAACGGCGGTGTATGACGGCAGCCAGCGCCCGGATTTGTCCTTGACCTGGATGTTGTATGCCGATGCCTCCAGCCAGCAATATCCGTGTGCGGGATTGCTCTGCCAGTCGGTCATCAGGCCGATTTCGAATTTGGCCAGCCAATCCCGGAATGCCGCCGCCCCGGCAAAGCCCAGTTCCGCGGCATGGCCCGCCGACCACGTCAGGAAGTTGTGTTGCCATGGAGCGACGCCGTTGCGCTTGCCGCCGTTCAAGTTGTAGATCGCGCCGCCATGCATCAGCCCCAACGGATTGGCCTTCGGATTGTGGGTGTATCTCCTGTTCCAGTATTCGAGGGAATGGATGACGTTGGCGTTGAATTCGGCCTTGAGCGGGTAATCGTCGGGAAGCAGCCAGGCGGCGTCCGCCATCTCGCGCAGCACCCAGGCCTTGCCGCGTACCTGGCCATGGCTTGGGCCGATCAGTCCCTTGGAGAAACCGCGGTAGCGCTCGTTCGACCAGATGTTGTTGTGCGAGGCGCCAAACGCCAGTTCGGACAGGTAGTAGTAATCCCCCGTCACCATGTAGGCGACGTAGGATTCCGCCGGCTGGTGCGCGTTGTCCCAGTGATTCGGATTGTCGGTGCTGTACCAGTCATGATTGCAGCCGTTGACGACTGCGTTGTTGGTGCAACTGTGCAGCAGGTCGGCTTTGTATTTGGCGCCCTTGCTGCCGTTTTGCTTCGCCATGCGGGCGGCAGACGCCGAATTGGCGATGGTGGCATAGGGATGTTTCCGAATGCTGACCGGCCAGCCGGTTTGCGCATCACGGTAATGGATACTGTAGGCGCCCAGCGCATCCGTGTTGGCCAGCATCCAGCGGTATGCGCGCACGTCGGGGTCGACGATGTATACGCTGGCCCAGCGTGGCAGTGGCCCAATGGCGGCCTGCGCGCCCGTACTCTGCATGGCCCTGGTCTGATCGCAGTGGTCGAGTGGCGGACAGGACTGGCGCAATCCGTCCAGGAATTTCGCGTCGGGCTGCAGCGTCATGTAGCGCGACACCGCCTTGCTGTCCTGGATGTAACGGGTGTCCTGGCGCAAATACACCTGCGGTTCGTCGCCGTTCCACCAGAGCACATGGTGCCAGCGGGTGTACGCGTATTGCGTGAGTGACGGACTGGTGTAGCTCGCGCTTCCCGACGTCAAGGTGGCCGTGTAGCGTGGCTGCGTCTGCGGCGCGAAGGCGTCCGAATTCTCCACGATGATGTCGGTACGCACTTGCCCGACCGTGCCGGGCGTGGGGCCGGCATAGGCGCGTACCACGAAATACACGCGCAAGTTCGGCGGCGTATCGCCGTTGGGAGCCGTCACGGCGCCATTGACGACCCACGCACTGGCGAGCGGGCCGGACAACCACACATTGCAGTGCGGATTCCAGGCCTTGCAGGTATGCGTCTTGCTGGCGACCTGCAACAGGCTGCGCGCGTCCGCGGTGTAGGTTGCCGTGGCGGATTTGAGTGACACTTTGGCGTCATAACCGGTCGCGAGCAGTTGCGGCAAGGTGATTGAAGGGCTCCGCTGCGGTTTGGTGGATCCAGCGTTGATGGAAAGCACCAGCGGCAGATCCGCATCGTCCGGCAACGATGGAACCATCACGGTCAGCACCGCGTGACGGAGGCTTCCATCCGGATGGGTGGCCTTGGCATCCACCTGCAATGCCACGGGATGACCATCTAGAGTGGCGGTCAATGTTGCTCCGTGAGGTACGTCGCCCGCCTTGAAGACCTGGCCGAAGGTCACCGGAACGTGGGTTTGCGCGTGTTTCGACTGGCTGATCACGTGATCGGTCACCACCGTTGCCGCCTGCGCGGTGACAGCGCCGATCAGCAGGAAAAAGGTCGCACAGCGACAAAGGATTTTCGTCAAGGTTGGGTTGAATCGACGCGCCTGATGGCGCGTTGCCGATGGTGTGCTCATACCCACGTAGGTGACTCCTTGGTGACGCAAGTCGGGTGGTCTTTCAATAGTCGGGTTTCCCGCGCCGTTGACAGCACGTGTCGATGTTGATCGGGCAACCCTATACCCATGTTCATGAACCTCAATTGCATGGTTTTATTTCATCCTTTTGGAAATGACGCTGTTCACCCTTCGATACCTCAGGGCGAACGGAAGTTTTCACTCTTTCATCACGCCATTGCGCTGGATCCCCCATTCAGGGATTCGGGCTTACCGTTTGTGATCCCGTCTCACCGTTCGTGGCCCGAACTCACCGTTCGTGGCCCGATCTCACCGTTCGTGGCCCGATCTCACCGTTCGTGGTGAGGTATCGAACCATGAACAGCCTCAGCCCGATCTGGAATGGCGCTGTTCGCCCTTCGATACTTCAGAACGAACGAGGGTTTTGATTTTCATTGCACCATCACATTTACTTCAGGTTTCGCTTTCGAATTCAAATCACGGGCAATGCCAGGCATGTTTGTCAGGTGCTTGCCATCGTGGCATCGGGCTTGCTTCGCAGGTTTCACCGCAACAGTGGAACGGAAGGACTTGCCTTGTGTTCATTCGGCATGGACTACAACGACATCCGTTCACGAATGAGGGAAAGCATCCAATGCAACCAGTCAGGATTGATTTGATTGCCGCGGCGCGGCCGAATTTCATGAAGGTCGCGCCCTTGTTTCACGCACTTCGCGATCAGTCGTGGTGCCGTCTACGGCTGGTCCACACGGGCCAGCACTACGACGCCAACATGTCCGACGCGTTTTTCCGGGATCTCGGCCTGCCGTGGCCGGACCTGCACCTTGGGGTCGGCAGCGGCAGCCATGCCGTGCAGACGGCAAGGGTGATGCTGGCCTACGAGGAAGCCTGCGAAAACGACCGGCCGGATCTGATCGTGGTGGTCGGCGACGTCAATTCGACGCTGGCGTGCGCCCTGGTGGGCGCGAAGCGATGGATCACGGTGGCGCATCTTGAAGCCGGGCTGCGCAGCGGCGATCGGCGCATGCCCGAGGAGTTGAACCGACTGGTGACGGACACGCTGGCCGACATCCTGTGGACGCCGTCGCCGGATGCGGACGAGAACCTCGTGGCCGAAGGCGTGGCGGCCGACAAGATCACCCAGGTCGGCAACATCATGATCGACTCGTATGAACTGATGCGCGAGCGCATCCGGGCCAGCGGCGAGCGTGAGCGGCTGGGACTGGACGAGCGCGGCTACGCGGTGGTGACCCTGCATCGCCCATCCAACGTGGATGCGCCGACGCCGCTCACGGCATTGGTCGATCAGTTGAAGGCCATGGCGGTCCGGTTGCCGCTGGTGTTTCCCGTGCACCCGCGCACGCGCAAGAACCTCGAAGCTTTCGGTTTGTGGCGGGCCTTGTCCGAAACCTCCGGCCTGACCGTCACGTCGCCATTGGGCTATGTCGATTTCATGAATCTGGTGTGCAGTGCGCGCCTGGTCGTCACGGACTCGGGCGGCATCCAGGAAGAAACCACCTACCTCGACATTCCCTGCCTGACCTTGCGCACGACCACCGAGCGTCCGATCACGCTAACCCAGGGCAGCAATCGGCTGGTGGAAATCGCCGATCTGGATGCGGCGGTGGGTACTGTTCTGGCGGGTCGCTGGCCGCACGGGCGCAGACCCGCGTTGTGGGACGGACACGCTGCCGGGCGCGTGGTGGCCGACATCCGTCGCCGGCTGTTGCATGCGGCTGTCGATGTCGACGCCGATACCGACGTCGACGTGAGCATCGGCGCCGAAACCCCCGCCATGTAGCCTGCCGGCAATCACGCGACGTTGCCATTGCCTGCCCGCGGATGAACGCGACGAACACCATCGGGCCGTACTTCAGCCGCGGCTACGCTGCGGTCGCCAACAATCAGGAACATCACGACGGGGATGTTCAACCATGCATGTCATCATCATCGGCAGTTACATGGCTGCAGCCGCGATGTTCCTCGTGGCCACCGTGTTGCTGGCGGTGAGCTGGCGCGGACAACGGATCGGCGCGCTGCTGATTCTGGCTACGGCGGTCTCCATGTTGTGGGCGGGTTTTGTCGCCTACGCGGAGTGGCAGCGCGCGCTGGCGATCCACTGGCTGCTGCTGGCCGAAGTGTTGCGTTACGGCGCCTGGTTGGCATTCGTGAGCGCTTTGTTCGGCGCTGCGAAGGTTTTGCGCGGCTTGCGCGCCGTCACACATGGGACGTGGGCGCTGCTTGCGCTTTATTGCCTGTGGCCGGCGGGCGCGTTGGCGCTTGGTGCGCCAGCGCCGTTCCGGATCGACGTGCCGCTGGTGGGCGTGTTGCTGCTGGCGCTGATCGGCGTGGTGTTCCTGGAGCAGATCCTGCGCAATACCGATCCCGAACGGCGCTGGGCATTGAAGTTCCTGTTGATCGCACTGGTCGGGATGTTCGCCTACGACATCTTCCTGTACTCGTATGCGATTCTTTATCACCAGTTCAGCACAAGCGCGTGGGCTGCCCGGGGTTTCGTCAATGCGCTGCTTGCGCCGTTGCTGCTGGTCGCCGCCGCGCGCAATCGCAAGTGGTCGCTGGACGTGGGCGTGTCGCGTCGGATGGTGTTCTATTCCACCAGTCTGCTGGTGGTGGCCTGCTACATCATCGCCATTGCAGCGGGCGGCTATTACGTGCGCATGTACGGAGGCGACTGGGGCCGGGTGGCGGAAATCGCTTTCGTCTGTCTGGCGCTTTTGCTTGTGTTCATGATCGCAAGCTCGGGTCAGGCGCGCTCGCGTTTGAAGTCGTTCCTGCACAAGAATTTCTTCAGCTTCCGCCACGACTATCGCGAGCAGTGGCTGCGCCTCACGGCCACATTGGCGGCCAGTGACAGCGACACCGAACTGCCGTTGCGCGCGGTGCGTGCCGTGGCGCAGACCATGGACAGTCCCGCCGGCGCACTGTTCACGCGCGATGACACGGACAGCTTCGTGCCGCAGGCCGAATGGAACATGCCGATACCCGACGGCCTGAAGCTTGCGGCCACTGCTCCGGTCTTCGAGTTCATGTGCGAACGTCGCTGGATCTACGACCTGGGCAGCGTGCCGCCGATGCGCGACCAGCGACTGAGGGCGCCGGCCGCGTTGAGCGCGCTGCCGCATGCGTGGCTGCTGGTGCCGCTGGTGCTGGAGGATCGGCTGATCGGTCTGGTGGTGCTGGCGCATGCGCGTGCGCGTCGCACCGTCGACTGGGAGGACATCGACCTGTTGCGCACCGCAGGCAGCCAGATCGCCGGCACGCTGATGCAGGCAACCAACGCCCGCGAGTTGGCCGAGGCGCGCCAGTTCGAAGGCTTCAACAGGCTGACCGCCTTTCTCATGCACGACCTCAAGAACGTTGTCGCCCAGCAGTCGCTGTTGCTGCAGAACGCCGCACGCCACAAGCACAATCCGGCGTTCGTGGACGACATGTTGGCGACGGTGGACAACTCGGTGCACCGCATCACGCGGCTGCTCGACCAGTTGCGCGGCGAATCGAAGCCGGCTGTCTGGGGGCGGGTGCGGCTGGCGACGGTCATCGACAAGGCGCTGGATGAGTGCCGCACGCATTTGCCCCTGCCGGGATGCCAACTGTCCACGGCTGAATCGTGGGTACGCGCCGACGCCGAGCAACTGGCCACCGTGCTGGTGCATCTGGTCCGCAATGCGCAGGATGCGGCGACCGCCGGCGGGCACGTCATGTTGCGACTGAAGCATGCGGCCGGACAGGTCGTGCTGGAGATCGCCGACGACGGAGACGGCATGGACGACGAGTTCATCCGCCAGCGGTTGTTCAAGCCGTTCTTCACCACCAAGGGAAGCCGGGGCATGGGCATCGGCGCCTATCAGGCCCGCGAGTACGTGCGCCTTCTGGGCGGAACACTGTGCGTGGACAGTACGCCGGGGCAGGGCACCGTGTTCACGATCACGTTGCCATTGGCGGAACCCGTGGCGGATGACCTGAATATCGGCAAGCAGAAGGTGATGGCATCATGAGCGACTCTTCGCGTTGCCTGCTGGTCGTCGAGGACGACACGGGACTGCAGAGCCAGCTGCGTTGGAGCCTCGACGACTACACCGTCGTCGTGGCCGGCGACCGGACCTCGGCGCTCAGGCAGCTCGGCAAGCACCAGCCGACGGTGGTGCTGCAGGATCTGGGCTTGCCGCCGGATGCATCCGGTACCGACGAAGGATTCGCCACCATCGCCGACATCCTGCAACAGGCGCCCCACACCAAGATCATCGTGGTCACCGGCAACGGCGACCGCGACAACGCGGTGAAGTCCATCGGCAGCGGCGCGTACGATTTCTGCTCCAAGCCGCTGGATCTGGACGTGTTGCGCATGATCGTGGATCGCGCCTTCCGCGTGCACGAGCTGGAGGCGGAAAACCGCAAGCTGCGCAGCCAGTCCGAACCGACGCTGGAAGGCATCATCGGCACCAGCCAGGCCATGTTGCAGGCTTTCCGGATGGTGGAAAAGGTCGGCGCCACCGATGCCGTCGTGCTGCTGCTCGGCGAGACCGGCACGGGCAAGGAGTTGTTCGCGCGCGCGCTGCATCGCCGCAGTCCGCGTCGCGACGGACCGTTCGTGGCCATCAACTGCGCGGCCATTCCGGAAAACCTTCTGGAAGCGGAATTGTTCGGCTACGAGAAGGGCGCCTATACGGGTGCGCACAAACAGACCCGGGGCAAGATCGAAATGGCCGCGGGCGGTACCCTGCTGCTGGACGAGATAGGCGACATGCCCATCGCGCTGCAGGCGAAGTTGTTGCGTTTTTTCCAGGAGCGGGTCGTCGAACGCATCGGCGGTCGTGAGCCGATTCCGGTGGATGTGCGCATCATCGGCGCCACGCACCAGGACCTCAAGGCGCGGATCGACGAGGGGCTGTTCCGCGAGGATCTTTATTACCGCATCAGCGAGGTGGTCATACGCCTGCCGCCGCTGCGCGAACGTGCGGGCGACGTGACGGCACTGGCGCGGCACTTTCTGGACCAGGCTGCCAGCCGCCACGGGCGCGTCGGGTGCAAGTTCACTCCCAAGGCGCTCAAGGCGATCCAGGCGCATCCCTGGCGCGGCAACGTGCGCGAGCTGGAAAACGCCGTCAACAGCGCGGTCATCATGGCCGACGGCAAACAGATCGGACCCGAGGCATTGCACCTGGACGCGGCTGGTGACGCGGACACATTGAGCCTGCGCGCGATACGCGACAACGCCGAAACGCGGGCCATCCAGAGGGCGCTCACCAAAGCCGGCGGCAACCTCTCGTACGTGGCGGAGTTGCTCGGCATCAGCCGACCGACGCTTTACGACCTGATGAACAAACGCGGGTTGAAGAAACCCGGCAATTCCGGCTGACGACCACTCGACCGTTTGCCCATGGAGGAAGAAATATGAGCATCACCCTGTTCCATTCCCGGACGCCACGTTGCGTACTGGCAGTCATTTGCGCCGGCCTGGTGCTGGCGGCCTGCGGGCTGGCGGATCGCGGCAGCCTGGCATCGGGTACCGAATATCAGGCCGAAGGAAAGTACAGCGCAGCCTCCATCGAAGCCAAGAAGGTTCTGCAGCGCGAGCAGAACAACGGTGATGCATGGCTTCTGCTCGGCAAGGCGTCGCTGATGCTCGGCAAACCGATGGACGCCATCGACGACCTCGACAAGGCCCGCGCGAACGGCGTTCCCAAAGAGGAGTGGGTTGTGCCGATGGGCGAGGCATTGCGGGTGACGCATCAGTACGAAAAATTGCTGAAGACCTTGCCCATGGACGAGTCGTTCAAGCCTGGCGTCAAGGCGTCATTGGCCGTGCTGCGTGGCGATGCCCAGCGTGGACTGAACAAGCCCGCGCAAGCCAAAAAGGCGTACGAGCATGCGCTGAAACTGGATTCCCGCAACCCGCTCGCGCTGATCGGGTTGGCCAGGCTGGCGGCGGCCGCGAATGATCCGGACGCCGTACGGGAGCATGTGCAACAGGCATTGGCCGCCGCTCCGGAGAGTCCGGAAGTCTGGATGGGAAAAGCCGACCTGGCGTTCGGGAACGGTGCCCTGGCGGATGCCGAATCGGATTATCAGAAGGCCCTGGGCTTTCACGCGCAAAGCTGGTTGCCGCAGGACAGCTTCATCGCCCGGTTGAAGCTGGCCAGTATCCAGATGCAGCGCAGGCAGTTCGACAAGGCCTTGGCCAACATCCAGGCATTGGAAAAAATGGCGCCGCAACAGCCGCAACCGCACTACCTGCACGCGGTGGTGTTGTACCAGCAAGGACATCCGGACGATGCCGTGGCGCAGTTGCAGGAGGTGCTCAAGGCAAGCCCGGAAAACATTCCGGCGCAGATCCTGATGGGGGCGATCAACTACGGCAAGGGCAATTACGGCCAGACCGAAATGTACCTCAGCAACGTGCTGGGCATGGATCGCAAGAATGTCGCCGCCCGCAAGTTGCTGGCCCTGACCTACTACCGCGAAGGCCGCTCGGCCCAGGCACTGGATACGCTGCGCCCGATGGCGCCCAGGCAGGTATCGGACGCCGCATTGCTGGCCGGCCTGCAAAGAGCGGTTGCCAATGACGACAACGTGTCCCGATCGGCAAACGGTATGGCCGGTGCGGGCAGTGCGCCCACGATGGCGACCATGGCGAACGTGGCGGACAGTGTGCAAGACGATCAATTCACTGACGTCCGCCGTGCATTGACAAGTGGCGACATCGGCAAGGCGATCGATCTGCTACGAGCCATGCCCAAGGGCGACGCAGCCACCGAGGCCAAACGCACCACGCTGCTGGTCATGGCCTACGTGCGCGGCAAGCATGCCGACGACGCGGTCAAGACCGCAGCCGCCCATGCCACGGCCAATCCACGCGACAGCGCCGCGCAGTTGCTTTACGGCACCGCGCTGGTGGCCGATCACCAATACGACAAGGCGCGTACCCAGTACGAGAAAGTCCGCAAGCTCGATGCCGGAAACGTCGCGGCGTTGCTCAACCTGGGCAGCCTGGATGTGCATGAGCATCATTACGAGAGTGCCGAAAAGTATTTCAAGGAGGTGCTGCAGAAGCATCCGGACAACGTGGTGGCACTGACCGCGCTGGGACGACTTGCCATGCTGCAGCACGACCGCGCGAATGCCGTCAAATGGTTCAGGCAGGCGACCACCGCGTCGCCGAAATCCACCGAGGGCTACATCAGGCTGATCATGCTCTACAGCCGAAGCGGACAGTTCGACAAGGCGGCCAGCATGGCCCAGGAACTGGCCGACGCCGTGCCGGACAATCCGGCAACCCTCAACGCCCTCGGTATGGCCAGACTCAACGCCCATCAGGCCGACAAGGCGTTGAAACCCCTCAAGCAAGCCGTGAAGCTTGCGCCGGACAGGGCGCTTTACCGCATCAATCTGGCCCGCGCGCAGATCATTCTCAAGGACACGAAATCCGCCGAAGCCAATCTCGAAAAAGTGCTCAAGACCCGTCCGGGAGATGTGCAGGCCGTGCGCTTGCTGACAGCGATAAAGCTGCACGATCACGACTTGCCGGCGGCCATGGCGCTGGCGAAGTCGCTGCAGCAACGGTCGGACACCGAAGCTGCGGGGTTCATGCTGCAGGGTGACCTGTACATGACGAACAAGTCCTATCGCAAGGCTGCCGCAGCCTACCAGGACGGGTTGAAGGTCAATGACGACCGACCGTTCGTCA
Source organism: Rhodanobacteraceae bacterium (assembly GCA_035708045.1). GTDB lineage: Bacteria > Pseudomonadota > Gammaproteobacteria > Xanthomonadales > Rhodanobacteraceae > Oleiagrimonas. The sequence goes on from DASSTF010000201.1 coordinate 60,576, forward strand.
TCAAGCGTTTTCTGGCACTGCGCGCCGCCGGCGCCGACAAGCCGGACAAGGGAATACATGACTGGCTGGTCAAGCACGCCGACGATGACGCCATGCGCATGTTGCTGGCCGGGTACTACATGGACAGTTCGCAGCATGCACTGGCGGCGCGCCAGTACGCGCAGGTGCTCAAAACCTATCCGTCCAATCTTGTCGCGCTCAACAACCTCGCCTGGTTGTACGTCGAGCAGCACAATCCCGAAGGTCTGACATTGGCCAGGAAGGCCTACCAGCTGTCGCCCGATTCGCCTTCGATCGGCGACACCTACGGCTGGGCGCTGATGCAGGCCGACCGGTTCAAGGACGCCTTGCCGATTCTGGAGAAGGCCGCGAAGTCGGCGCCCGATGTGCCGACCATCCACTATCACCTCGCCATGGCCCAGTCGCAAAGCGGCAATGACGACGGCGCGCGCGCAACGCTTGCCGCGCTCAGAAAGACGGACGCCAAATTTCCGGAGCGGCTGGCAGCGGAAAAGCTCTACCGGAAACTGGAAGGCGCAACCGGAAGCAGTGCCGCCAATTGACGGTACACCACCAACCTGTCAGGGGGATTCATCACGAGGACACATCATGAGTCAACCCAAGACACGGCATCGCGGCACCATTCTCGTCACCGGCGGCGCCGGTTACATCGGCAGCCACGTGGTTCTGCAACTTGTCGAAGCCGGTGAACGCGTGGTGGTACTGGACGACTTGAGCACCGGTTTTCGCGACGCGGTCATCGGTGCGGAGCTCGTCGTGGGCAATGTCGGCGACCAGTTGCTGGTGACGCAAATACTTTGCGAACACAATATCGATACGGTGATGCATTTCGCCGCGCGCACCATCGTGCCCGAATCGGTCAGCGATCCGCTGCGCTACTACGGCAACAATACCTGTGCGACGCGCAACCTTCTGGCCTGCTGCAGCCGGGTCGGCGTCAGGCGAATCGTGTTTTCGTCGAGTGCCGCCGTCTACGGCACGCCGGATGTCGGGCTGGCCAGCGAGGATACGGCGACCGTGCCGATCAATCCCTATGGATGCTCCAAACTGATGAGCGAATGGATGCTGCGCGACCTGGCCGCTGCGGGCGGGCCGCATTACGTCGCGTTGCGCTATTTCAACGTGGCCGGCTGTGACCCGGCGGGACGTGTCGGACAATCGACCAGGCACGCGACGTTGCTGGTGAAAGTGGCCTGCGAGGCGGCATTGGGCAAGCGCCAGTGCCTGTACGTTTTCGGTACCGACTACCCGACACCCGACGGAACCGGCGTGCGCGATTACATCCACGTGACGGACCTTGCGCGTGCGCATCTCGATGCCTTGAATTATCTGCGCGACGGCGGCGCGTCGGCTGTCTTCAATTGCGGCTACGGGCACGGCTATTCGGTGCGTGACGTCCTGGCGGCAGTCGGTCGGGCGAGTGGATCGCCGGTGCCATGCGTGGAAGCGCCACGTCGCGCCGGCGACCCGCCGTCGCTGGTCGCGGTGGCGGACCGCATCCGGGCCACGCTCGGCTGGCAGCCGCGCCACGACGACCTGGATCTCATCGCCAGCACGGCCTTGGCGTGGGAGCGCAAGATGGCAATGCATGCGGGGTGAGCAAATTTGAACATCCAGACACGAATGGCACTTACTTTAGTGCGAATCTGTCCAATTGCGCGCTGTTGCCGGGAGGCGCAACCCCGTAGGGCGGACACTGCCCGACAACAAACCTTCATGGGTGCGTGCAGGCTGGTTGTCGGGCAGTGTCCGCCCTACGGGGTTGCGGTTCGGGGATGGTGAATTTCAATGAGTTACGCGCCAAGTAAGTGCCATTGCATCCAGACACGAACAAACCGTTCACGCTGAGCGTAGCCCGCATGGCGGGCGGAGTCGAAGCGCACCCCACATATCCGACATGTCCTTCGACTTCGGCCTGCGGCCTACGCTCAGGGCGAACGGACTTTGTGGCGAAAAGCGACGTCACGTAAATCACTCTCGCCCCGCACCAGCCATCCCATATAGGCTTGTACACCTCTCCTTGGAACCGGGCCGTCCAGCCCGACGGGAACAAGCGTATGGGTTGGGTATTGGCATCGTTTACCGGTGCGATCTGGCTTTATCTCTTCTGGCGTTTCGTCTATCCGATGCCGGGCGGGCGATGGCCGAAGGGGGTGCTGGCGTTGTGCCTGCTGCTGGCCGCCGAGTATCGGCTGGTGGTTCGCCTTGTTTTCGCCGGCGTACCGTCCCAGGTGCTGCCACGGGACGTGCTGATCGGGCTGGCCTGGGCGTTCGGCACTGTCCTGTTGCTGGCGCTGCTGTTGCTCATTCGCGATGTGCTCGGCGTTCTGGTGCTCGTCGTGCGGCGTGCGGCGGGCCGCCAGGTGTTGGCCGGCGGCAGACGGCTGGTCGTCATCGGTTTGCTGGTGGCCATGCTGGCCGGGTGGGGCGTGTGGCAGGCGGTGAAGGTGCCAGCGGTGAAGACGGTGGATATCCATCTGCCGAATTTGCCGGCGGCGTTCGATGGCTATCGGATCGTGCAATTGTCCGACATCCATGCCACGCGGTTGCTGCCGGCTCCGTGGGTCGCGGCGGTAGTGCGAAAATCCAATGCCCTGCAGCCGAACCTGATCGTCATCACGGGTGATCTGCAGGACGGCATGCCTGCTGCGCGCGCGGCGGATGTCCGGCCGCTGCGCAACCTGCGGGCGCCGGATGGCGTGCTGGTCATACCCGGCAACCACGAGTACTACTCCGACTATCGCGGCTGGATGGACATGTTCCGGAGCCTTGGTCTGGATGTGCTGGAAAACGCGCACGTGCTGATCCGGCACGATGGCGCGACGGTGGCGGTGGCGGGGCTGACCGATCGCGCGGCCGATCGTTTCGGGTTGCCCGGTCCGAATCTGCCGGCGGCGCTTGCCGGCATTCCGTCAGGCATGCCGATCATGGTACTCAGCCACCGTCCCGATACGGCGCGCGCCATCGCCCGGGCGGGCGTGATGCTGGAACTGGCCGGGCACACCCATGGCGGCCAGATTCTCGGTCCGAGCCTGCTGACCAGGTGGGTCAACAACGGTTTCGTGTCCGGTTTGTACAAGATCGGCGCCATGCGTCTGTACGTCTCCAATGGCACCGGCTTGTGGGCCGGACTGGCCTTGCGCCTGGGACGGCCGTCGGAAATCACGCAGATCATTCTGCATGCGGGGCCTTGAAGAAAGTCGGCACGGCTCACACTGTTTGAAGCGTCATCGTCAGCCACGTTGTTCAGTGCTCATGGTCCCGCGTGGTTTAGGATGAAGGAATGGCCTCGTGCCGACTCCTCCACGTTTCGATCCGGGAAAAAGTAATGAATGCCTCGTATGTTCCACCCAAGGTCTGGGAGTGGGAGCCCAGGAACGACAACCAGTTTGCAAACGTCAATCGGCCCACCGCGGGCGCGCGTTTCGAACGCGAGCTGCCGGTCGGCAAGCATCCGCTGCAGTTGTATTCGCTGGCCACGCCGAATGGCCAGAAGGTGAGCATCCTTCTGGAAGAACTCCTGGAACGCGGCATCACCGCGGCGGAATACGATGCCTGGCTGATCGACATCGGCGAGGGCGACCAGTTCGGCAGCGGCTTCGTGGCGATCAATCCCAATTCCAAGATTCCCGCCCTGGTGGACCGCAGCGTGGAACCGGCGCTTCCGATTTTCGAATCGGGCGCAATCCTGTTGTACCTGGCCGAAAAGTTCGGTGCCTTTATACCGACACAACCGGCAGCGCGTACAACCTGCTTGTCGTGGTTGTTCTGGCAGGTGGGTTCGGCCCCTTATGCGGGTGGCGGTTTCGGCCATTTCTACGCCTATGCCAGCGAAAAATACCGCTACCCCATCGATCGTTTCACGCTGGAGGTCAAGCGTCAGCTGGATCTGCTCGACAAGCGACTGGCCGAAAACGAGTTCGTGGCCGGTGCGGAATATTCCATCGCCGACATGGCCATCTGGCCCTGGTATGGCGGCCTGGTGACCAACCAGGTCTATGATGCCGCCGAGTTTCTGGATGCCGGCTCGTACAAGCATTTGCTGCGTTGGCAAAAGCAGATGGCCGAGCGTCCGGCCGTTCGCCGTGGCCGGCTGGTCAACCGCAGCAAGGATGGTCTGCGCGAACGGCACGCGGCAAGCGATTTCGATGGACTGGCGTAGGGCGGACACTGCCCGACTCGCGTGATGCCATTGGATTTGCCATACCCGCCCCAATTTATGCAGATCATGGGCTGCGGCTGGCGACGGGTGGCAATGTGCTGGGCAAACTCAGGAAATGGCGTGAGCGGCGTCTGCTCGCCCGGCGTCCGATTGCTGAGGCGCACTGGCGGCATGCGCTTGCAAACTGCGCTCCCGCACGCCGGTTGAATGCATCGGACCAGGCCGCATTGCGGGTGCTGGTGACGCGCTTTCTGGATCGCAAGGCGATCGAGCCGGTCAAAGGGCTGGAGCTCGGCGAGGCGGATCGCGTCCTGCTGGCGACCCATGCGTGCATGCCCATTCTGCGTCTGGGCCTGGACTGGTATCGGAGCTGGTACAGCATCATCGTGTATCCGGACGTGTTCGTGCCGCGTCGCGAGCGGACGGATGCCGCCGGCGTGGTGCACGCGTCCGATGATGCGCTGGCCGGCGAAGCCTGGGGGCAGGGGCCGGTGATCCTGTCGTGGGCGGACGTTCTCGAAAGTGGGCGCAGGCCCGGGCACAACGTGGTCATCCACGAAATGGCGCACAAGCTGGACATGCTGCAAGGCGACGCCAACGGCTTTCCGCCGCTGCACCGGCACATGGACAGACGCGAGTGGGCGCAAGCTTTCACCGAAGCGTGGCACCGCATGCATGGCGATGATCGCGACGGCATGGCGCTGGCCATGGACGCGTACGCGCTGGAAAGCCCCGCCGAATTCTTTGCCGTGGCCAGCGAACATTTCTTCGAAGCACCCGCCGACATGCGCGAAAACCTGCCGAAGGTATATCGGCAGCTGGCACGGTTCTATCGGCAGCAGCCCGTTCCGTCGGAGTGAACAGTGTTCGCGGCAAACGTGGCTTTTGGTATAAGGTGGCGCCAAGTAACTGATTCACAAAGCTGGTTTACATGACAAGACCAGCTTGACGCATGGCGGGGGAAGGTTCCCGGCCGGCCTGGGGAAAACCTAAAAACAAGTGCGCTGACGAAGTCCGACATGGCGGATATATCCGGACAATATCAACCCTGGGACGAGAGCGACGAACTCGGCCGGCATGCGGTGATGGCCGAGATTCTGGCCCAGATATCCCATGAAGCCTTGCAAGGTGACACGCTGGACGCCGTGTTGCAGGGCATCGTCGACTGCATTGCGCGGCGGTTGCCGGTTTCGGTCGCCAGCATCATCTTGCTGGATGAATCGTGTACCCGTTTCGTGCGCGAGGTGTGGTCGGGTGAGGTTGCCCTGGAGTGGCCGTTCGAGGATGCCTGGCCCGTGACGAAAGGCGTGGCGGGACGCTGCGCACGCAGCGGCGTGGCCCAGCTCGTGACTTCCCCGGATTCCGATCCGGATTATGTGGTCGGCAATACGGCGGTGAGCACCGAATACCTGGTGCCGATCCGGCACCGTGAGCGGATGCATGGGGTGTTGAATCTGGAAAGCACGCAGGGCAGCTTTTTTACACCGGTCGTCTGCGCCGTGTTCGATGCCATCGCGGCCCAGATAGCCGGTGCCATCAACGCGGCGCGTCTGGTGGATGAATTGGAACAGGCCAACCGCAAGTTGCGCGAGCTGTCCATGGTCGACGGGTTGACAGGCATCTCCAACCGTCGTTGTTTCGACCAGCGCCTGGACGAAGAAGTGCGCCATCACGCTCGTACAGGTCAATCGCTTGCCTTGCTGCTCATGGATGTGGATCACTTCAAATTGTTGAACGACGCAAAAGGACATCTGCACGGCGATGAATGCCTGCGTGAGTTGGCTCACCTGTGCAAGGCCGGCGTGCGATACGGTGGTGACGTGGTGGCTCGTTACGGTGGGGAAGAGTTGGCGCTGTTGTTGCTGAACTGCACACGGGCGGACGCGGAGCGGGTAGCCGAAAAACTTCGTGCCGAAGTGCAGGCGATGCGGATACCGCATCCCGATTCGCCGGTAGACAAATGCGTGACCGTCAGCATCGGCGTGACGGCCGTCCGGCCTGACGACGCGTTGGCGCCCGAAGCGGTGATCGAGGCAGCCGATACCGCCTTGTATGCGGCAAAGGCATTGGGGCGCAATCGCGTGATGGCCTGCGAGGTAAGATCTCCCGCTCCGTGAGTCATGGGGCGCCAGGCAGCAAGCCTGTTGAACCATGAATGGCAGCGGAAAAGCCGTGGGCTTCCGGTGCTTCGTTCAGCGCAGACCATGGGCCGTGATGTAGCGTGAGGGTTGCCTCGCCATCCGCTTGCGTGGCAATCCATGGGAGCATCACGGAGCCGACGCCATGACTCACCGCATCGAAGATTATGCCCTGATCGCCAACATGCGGACGGCGGCGCTGGTGGGGCGTGACGGTTCGATCGACTGGCTGTGTCTGCCGCGTTTCAACTCCACCACCTGCTGCGCCGCATTGCTTGGTTCACGCGAGAACGGTTGCTGGGTGATTGCGCCGCAAGCCGAATCGGCGTCCAGCAAACGGCATTATCGTGGCGACACCATGGTGCTCGAAACCGTGTTCACCACCGCTTCGGGCGAGGTCGCATTGATCGACGCGATGGCGATGCCGCGCCCGGACAATCCGGCGATCGACCTGGTGCGCATCGTCGAGGGCCGCAAGGGCCGCGTGCCGATGCACATGGAAGCGCGGTTCCGCTTCGATTACGGCCGCATCGCCCCCTGGTCGCGACGCCGCGACTACGGCATCCACGCGTTCGCCGGCCCGCATGCCTTGCAATTGCGTACCCCGCTGGATCTGCACGACGGCGACCGGCATTGCAGCGCCGACTTCACGATCGGCGAAGGCGAGCGCATCCCGTTCATGCTCAGCTGGCACGATTCCTACCGCGACGAACCGCCCGCGCGCGATCCCGAACAGGCACTCGCGGAGACGGAAGAATGGTGGCGCGACTGGAGCAGCCGCTATGCGCCACCCCATGCCTATCGCGCTTCGGTGATCCGCTCGCTGCTGACACTGAAGGCGCTGACCGACGGCGAAACCGGCGGCATGGTGGCCGCGCCGACCACCTCATTGCCGGAGCGCATCGGTGGCGACAAGAATTACGATTACCGATTCACCTGGCTGCGCGACGCCACTTTCACGCTGCATGCGCTGTTGCGTTCGGGGTACGACGAGGAGGCGCGGCAGTGGCGCGAATGGCTGCTACGCGCCTCGGCCGGCGATCCCGAACATCTGCAGCCGATGTACGGCATCGACGGTGAATGGCGCTGGCCGCGGCAGACGCTCGATCATTTGTCCGGATACGAAAACAGCCGTCCCGTATCGGTCGGCAATCAAGCCTACGCACAGCGCCAGATCGATATCTACGGCGAAGTCGTCAACTCGGTGTACCGCGCGCACGAACATGGCATCGACATGGATGGCAATGCGTGGGAGGCGCAACGTCGGTTGCTGGAGTTCCTGGAAGGCCATTGGCGCGACCAGGGCGATGGCATCTGGGAGCTGGGCGATGCGCCCGCGGAATATGTCCATTCGAAAGTGATGTGCTGGGTGGCAACCGATCGCGCCGCCCGAAGCGTCGAGCAGTGGGGCTTCGAGGGCGATGCACGGCGCTGGCGGGCGTTGGGCCGGACGATCCACGACGAGGTTTGCCGGCGCGGTTACGATGCCGAACGCAACACGTTTTTGCAGCGTTACGATGCACCCGCGCTGGATGCGGCCTTGCTGCGCCTGCCGATCGTCGGTTTTCTGCCGCCCGACGATCCGCGCATCATCGGCACCGTCGACGCCATCCGTAAAGAACTGTGCCACGACGGCTTTGTCTGGCGTTATTCGGACGACAAGGGGCAGCGCACCAACGAAGGCGCGTTTCTGGTGTGCTGCTTCTGGCTGGCTGATGTGCTGATTCTGCTTGGACGCAAGGACGAGGCGCGCGAACATTTCGAGCGGCTGTTGTCGGTATGCAACGACGTGGGGCTGCTGTCGGAGCAATACGATCCCACGGCCGGACGTTTGCTGGGAAATTTTCCCCAGGCGTTTTCGCACGTCGGCCTGATCAATACCGCGCACCATCTTGCCAGCGAATGATCCGACGTAGGGTGGACCTTGGCTTGATGGCACTTACTTAAGCGTCCAATCGTCCCCAAACCGTTCGTGCTGAGCGAAGCCCGCGTAGCGGGCGCACGCGGGGAGAGGCCATGGATGGACTCGGCTTTGAGGAGCGAGGAAGTCGAAGCGCATCCAGCAAGTTACCGGCATGTCCTTCGACTCCGGCCTACGGCCTACGCTCAGGACGAACGGGTGTTAAGTAAGTGCCATTAGGGACGCTCTGATTTATCCGCCTACTCAGGCATCATGGCCCCATCACCCAGCAGGTCGCACTGATGAAGCAAACCACCTTCGCCTCCATGAGCTTCGATGCCAAAAAGCGGCGCACGCGTAAGGAAATCTTCCTGTCGGAAATGGAGCAAGTGGTGCCATGGGAGGCTCTGCTGGCGTTGTTGGAACCGCACTATCCGAAGGCCGGGCGGCGTGGCCGCCCGCCGATGCCGGCAGCGACGATGCTGCGCATCCATTTCATGCAGCAGTGGTATGCGTTGAGTGATCCGGGCATGGAAGATGCGCTGTACGAGATCGAGTCCATGCGCCGGTTTGCGGGGCTGGAGTTGAACGAGGATGCGATTCCCGACGAAACCACCATTTTGAAGTTCCGACGCTTCCTGGAGAAGCACGATCTGGGTACAGCCATACTGGCCGAGGTCAACGCCCACCTGACCGACAAAGGCTTGCTGTTGCGCGAAGGCACGATCGTGGACGCCACGATCATCCACGCCCCCTCCTCGACCAAGAACAAGCAACGGGCGCGCGACCCGGAGATGCATCAGACTCGCAAGGGCAACCAGTGGTACTTCGGCATGAAGGCGCACATAGGCGTGGATGCCGAGTCGGGTGCAGAACGCCAATAAATTGACCACCCTCCGCCAACTAAACTGACCAGCTCCGTCAGCGAAAGTGATCGGGAGCGCCAGCCAAGATGACCAGCGCAGCCGATGAGTTGACCAGAGATTGCTTGTGCAGTCAGCTTGCCACTTTCAGCTTTCTCATGGACTCGCCTTTGAGGTTAAGCTTCAGGCTGCTGTGGACGAGTCGATCCAAAATCGCGTCGGCCAACGCTGGATCATTGATGAACCCGTGCCATTCCTTGACCGGCATCTGGCCAGCAACGATGGTGGAAGCGCAGCCAACTCGGTCATCAAGAAGTTCGAGTAGATCAGAACGGCCACGGGTTGTGAGTGCGACCAGCCCGAAGTCATCAAGGATCAGGAGCCGCAGTTTTGCCAACTGTTTACGAAGTTTCCCCAGGGAGCCGTCTTGATGGGCGATTTCCAGCTCTTCGAGCAGGCGCGACACACGCCGGTAGCCCACCGGGATCCCTTTCCGTGCCGCCTGTACGGCCAAACCGCAGGCGAGCCAGGTTTTACCGGTGCCAGTCTTGCCCGTCATCAAAAGATTCTGCTTGCGCTCGATCCATGTACAGGACAGAAGATCAGCCAGTACCGACCGATCCAGTCCGCGGCCGGGCCGATAGTCGATTGATTCCGGGTCAGCGTGTACCTTGAGCTTCGCATTCTTGAGCAACCGCCGAAGACGCTGACTCTGTCGATGGCTGACTTCTGCGTCCACCAAGCTACCCAGCCTCTCCTCGAACGGCAGATCCTGATAGCTCACTTGATTGAGCTGTTGCTCCAGCCCATCCAGCATGCCGGACAGCCGTAATTGACGCAGTTGGTCCATCGTGTATTGCAAGGTCATGCCGTTATCCTCATGGTTGATAGTAGGAAGGCCCGCGCACGTTCTCGTGTGCTGGCAAGGGATCGTCGTTGGCTGCCTCGGTATCGACAGGGGCTTTTTCTAGGCCGTGCCGCAACAGCGAACGCACCGTCTTGATGCTGGTCGCATGGATTTGCAATGCGCGTTCGCAGGCCGCTTCCAAACGTTCTTCGCCGAACTCGCGAGCCAGGCGCTGCAGCCCGCGGCCCGCCTGCAGTGATAGTGCCGAGCGGCCGTACCGTTCGATGTGTTGGTGGAGAAAATTGTGAATAGCTGTGCCTGCCTGCTGTGCCCAGGCCATGACCGCAGCCGGTTGATCACGTGAATAGGCTTGGTGTGACTTGGGCTGGTGCTCCTTCAGCGTGCTCACGTGACCGGGAACGGACGAGCGTGGATGCAGTGCAACGCGGCGGTCACGGTGAAATACGGAGATGGTGGCTGCAGTCGCTTTGACGTTGACCTTGGTGCCAACCAGTGTGTAGGGCACCGAGTAATACTGGTCTGTCCAGCGTACGTGGTAGTCGCGGCCTACACGTATGTCGATCTTCCACTCGGCGAAGGCGTAGGGTTCCACGGGTAGCGGTTGCAGTGCTGGGCGATCCAGCTCGTCGAATAGCTGGTCGCGGCTCTTGCCCCCGCAGCTACGCATGGGCTTTGCGTTCATGACCTCCAAGAGCTTGCTGATCGCTTCGTTGAGATCGTGCAGGTTCGTGAACACCCGGTTGCGCAACCGAGCCAGAATCCAGCGTTGTGCGATCTTGACGGCGAGTTCCACGTGAGCCTTGTCCTTCGGGCGGTGAGGCCGAGCTGGAAGGATCATGGTGCCGTAATGGACAGCAAACTCCGCGAACGTCGGATTGAGAACGACGGTTTCGCGTCGGCGATGCGAAGTCACAGCAGACTTCAGGTTGTCGGGCACGAGAAACGTCGGCACGCCGCCGAAGAACGCCAGCGCCTGGGCATTGGCTTCGATCCAATCCGGGAGCTTTTGGCTGGCGACCGCCCGTACAAACGTTCTGCGGCTTGCTCCAAGCGCCGCCACGAAGAGTTCCACCGGCGTCTGCTCGCCGGTCGCAAGATCGGTCAGGTAGGGTCGAACGCCCGAAAAGTCGAGATACAGGCATTCGCCTGGGCGATGAACCTGCCGCATGACCAAGCCACGCGACCGCTGGTATCGGCGGTACCGACGCCGGAACTCCGTTTCCGACATCGCACCGTTGACCAACCCTTCGGCGTACTCTTCGTGTAACAGCGTCAGCGTGACTCCACGCCGCTGCATCTCCGCGTAGGTATGCGACCAGTCGGGTTCGATGAAAGCACGGCGCCTTCGCGATCGGCCGTCGTTGATCCGACGCTCCAGGCTCTGCTCGTCCAGCGCCTCGACGTCCGTCCAAGTCAGACCTTCTTCGGCGAGACGTCGTCGGTAACGCCGAACCGTATTGTAGGCAATACCCAGGCGTTGACCGATCTGCCGATTCGATAGATCCGTCGTCAGTGCCATGCGGCACACTTCTTTGATGGCAATCACGCTTGCCTCCCCGTGCAATGAGGTGCCGTCGCCGAACCACAGCGACAGACACTCCCGTCGAGCCATCACAATGGTGTGGCCCGGAGCTTGACGTTCCAGGGAAAGACGGTGAGAATGCAGGCACACCAAAGCTTCACTGCAATCCCGAGCCCCGCGCGTCCTACCGCCGGGGCTTTTGCTTTTCCTGCCAATGAAAAACTCGATCCGTATGAAGCTACGTCATCATTGGCCTCCTTGTGCGCGAAGGCGCTCGTCCGTCGTTGACGGGGTAGCGCTCAGGCCAAAGGTGCTGTGGGGTGGTTTGCAACTTTTCGGCAATCAGGGCTTCGACCCGTCGGGAGCGTTTCAGGCCCTGACTTACCGACGTCACGGTAGTGGACGTGACCCCCAGCTCGCGCGCCACATCGGCGAGTGAACTGCCGGCCAGCCGCAGCTGCATCTTTACCTGTTCGTGGCGTTTCAACCGGGGGTGCATGTGCTAGAGTCGGACTACTTAGACGGGTAACGAATCTAGCATAAATGAGTAGTATCGCAACCGCCGACCAGAACCAAGCTGTGGGCGCCAGACTCGCCAGCATCCGGGCATCGACCGGACTCAGCCAGAACGCATTTGCCGATAGCCTCGGCCTGTCGGCACGCGCCTATGCGAACTACGAACGCGGCGAGCGCGAGATGCCTGTGGCGTTGTTTCGCGCCCTTTTCGACGAGCACGGGGTTGATCCCCTCTGGTTGCTGGTCGGGCCCGAACCGGAGCCGGTGCAAGCCATGGAACGACGCTTGGACATGGGACTGTTGGAAGATGTGGTACGGGTTGTCGAAGGCGGGTTGCACCGAGCCAACAAGAAACTCAAGCCTGACAAGAAGGCGCGTCTCATCCGACTGGCCTATGAGCGTTGCATGCTTGCTGGAGAGATCAACCGTCAAGAGATTCACGACCTACTGTCACTGGCCGCGTAGGAGGTTTTTCATGCAACGTACTTTCGGAAGTTCCCAACAGGATCGAGCGCGACTTTACGAGCCATCCAGGGCGCAACGGGAGCAGCTTGATCGGGTCGAGGCAGAAATGCGGGAAATCCTCGGCGAGGCGGAACCGGACGATATTTTTTGCCCCGACAACCTTACGCGTGACCACAATGCTATCGATAACGAACGAGTGTTTATCCACCGCTTCGGATTCGATTGGCCGCGAAGTGATCGTATCGGCCTGATCGCGCTGAAGCATCGCCTCGACCTCACCGATCGTGAAATTCGTTTGCTCAAACGCACAGGCAACCTCAAACGACGGCAGGGTGTGGTCACCTTGAGATCTACGCGCTGGGCGGCGATCTTCGGTCGCTGCTTGGCAACCTTTGCGCTTTTCGAGTTCGGGACAGTCATGTTGCTTGAGCTGCTGACTATTCACCATGCACTGTCCGTGCTGCAGGTTGCCAAATTATATGGCATGACTGCATTCGTCCTTGCCATGGTCTGGCTGGTTTACCTCGGATACATCAAGCCATGGGTCATTGAGCAACGCGTCATGAAGAAGACCGCGCCGGACGCACAATAACGCCACGCGAACTGACCGTGTACCGTGCCGGCGTCACGCATGTTTCGCCCGTTCTACTTTTCAGACGCTTGGTGGACTTCACCGCCGGCGTAGAGCGCGTCAATGAGCGGGCATGCCACTTCGCCGCGATGGTGTGCACACTGTTTGAGCAACTTCGCAAGCGCAACTTCAATCCGGTGAAGATCCTGCAATCGTGCGCGTACGTCGGCCAGGTGTCGGGAAGCCAATTGCGCAGCCGTACTGCACTGCATGCCATCGTCGAGCCGCAGCAGCTGACCGATATCTTCGAGACTGAAGCCCAACCGCTGCGCGGCCTTGATGAACTTCACCCTGGCAGCGGCGGCGTGTCCGTAATGGCGGATGCCACCGACAGGCCGCGACGGCACCTGCAGCAGTCCCTGTCGCTGATAGTAGCGAATCGTTTCGACGTTCACGCCGACCATCGCCGCGAGTTGTCCGATGGTCATGGAATTTTCGAGAGGATGCATCTCCGTTGACTCCGTACCTTGGTACGGACGTAAGCTTCCTGCAAGCTTGTCGCGCATGCAATACGCGTGACGTCATTCCCGAGAGGATCGAACCGTGTCTACTACTACGCGGGTTGCCGACAAAGCCGGCGTCATCGGCGCCATCGTGGGCAGTTTCGGTTGTGCCGCTTGCTTTCCGGCCGCCGCCAGCATCGGCGCCGCCATCGGCTTGGGCTTCCTGGGCCAATGGGAGGGTTTGCTGGTTCGCTTTCTGGTTCCCATCTTCGCCATCGTGGCTCTGCTCGCGAACGTGGCCGGATGGTTGTCGCATCGCCAATTGCATCGCGCCCTGATCGGGTCCATCGGCCCCGTGCTGGCGCTGATCGGCGCGTTCGGGTTGATGGGCGTGTTTGCCATGACGCATGGCTTCCTGGCGGCGGATGCCGCCCGAGGCATCTTCTATGCCGGTCTGATCATCATGGTGCTTGCGGCGCTGTGGGACTTAATCCGCCCCGCCAACCGTCGTTGCCGGACCCGCGATACCGGATCGCCGGGCCAATAGGGATAAAAAGCCATGATGACGTATGGAACAGCAGGCACGAACAAACAAGCATCCAAGATGCAGCTCGACAGCACGGTCACCTGCCCGAAGTGCGGGTCGTTGACAACGGTGCAGATGCCGACCGACGCCTGTCAGTTCTTCTGGGAATGTCCGGCCTGCGGGGCAATGTTGAAGCCCCATCCGGGCGACTGTTGTGTGTTCTGTTCCTTCGGCGATGTGCCTTGTCCACCGATACAGTTGGGTCGCAGCTGTGGTACATGTTGATGATGCAACCCTTGGTCACGGAGACTAGACAAAAGCAGCCATGACCGACACGAAATGGAATTGTCTAACATGACAATGCTTGTGTAAGATCGCGCAATGCGACTGTCCCCGCCCTCGCTGCTGCCCCGCCTTCGCCGCCACCGTGGCCTGTGGATGCTGGCCGTGGCCGTGTTGCTGATCAAGCTGGTGGGCGGGGCCGTCTGCTTGGTGGACACGCCGGAAAAACGCTTCGATGCATCAACGACCGTGACAGTCGTCACCATGCCGATCGACACGGAAATTGACCGCGCAACAGCAGATGACCTGGGCGGATGCTTGTTGGGTGAAGTGGCTAGCTGCCATTGCGCCTGTCTGCATTCGGTGCCGCTGCCAACGTCTCTTCCACTGCCTGTCGGCAAGGTGGCAGCTAACTTCACGCCGCCAACCGTTCTCCCCGGATTCATTCCAGCGGCAATTGGCTCGTTGCTGCGGCCTCCCATCGCCTGAAATCCACTTCCGTCTTGAGGTGGCTGCGTAGTATGCGGCCGCCTGACCCGTGAATGTTTTTCAGGAGATGGCTGCATGGCTGTTTTTCGTACGGTGCTTGTTGGCACTGCATGTTCGTTGTTCGCGTTGGCGCTTCATGCCGCGCCGCGCCCCGATCAAATCCCTCCCAACCCTTCCTCTACCACGGTTGCCACGACGGCTCCGGGCGCGTTGCAGACAGCGATGCGCCGTGTCTGGGAGGCCAGTCCCCAGGTGCAAGCCGCTCGCGCCGAGCTCGATGCCGCTCGCGCACGAGCACAGGCGGCGGCGCAACCGCTGTACAACCCGTCGCTTGATCTGTCTGCCGAAAACGCGGACGTGAACCGACGCACCGCAGGCCTCAGTTTGACATTGGATTTGTCCGGCAAGCGCCGTGCTCGTGCAAACCAGGGACAGGCGAATCTGCGTGTCAGTGAAGCCAGCTATACATTGCTGCGGCGTGATATTGCGGCCCAATGGTTGACGGCCTGGTCAACGGCCACACTGGCTGCCCGGCAAGCCGAACTGGGTCGCCAGCGGCTGGCCATGATGAAACGCTTCGACGAGTTGGCGGCCAAACGGCTCAAGATCGGCGTTATCAGCAGCCCCGAGCGGGATTTGGCAGGACTCGCACTTGGCGAGGCACGAGTGCAGCAAGCCACGCTGGAGGGAAATGAAGCGGCGGCGCGTGCGTCTCTGGTGGCCATTGGCGGCAAGATGGCCGGACGTTTGCCTCCCTTGCCCCAAGTGCTGCCGCCCCATGCAGAGAGCGTCAGGCCACGTCCGCTCGACGAGCTGCCCAAGCTTGTTCAGGCCCGCAGCCAGCTCGCCAGCGCCCAAGCGGGTGTGACCGTGGCTCGTCGCGCACGCATTCCCGACCCCACGCTCAGCCTCACCGGAGGGCAGGTACGCAACGGCCCCATCACTGATCAAGTGATCGGCTTGAGCGTGTCCATTCCATTACCCGTGCTCAACACCGGGCGGGCCGAGGTCGCCGCCGCTAACGCCGAGGTCAGCGCTGCCAGTGCCAGCATGCGTGCCAAGACGCAGTTGGCGCGTGCGACCTTGCAAGAGGCGCAGGCGCGTTACAACGCCTTGCGCTCAGCCGCCAAAGCGTTCCGCCAGGGCCGCGCGGCGGCCTTCGAAGAACGCACCGCATTGCTGGAGAAGCTCTGGCGTGCCGGCGAAATCGGCACCTCCGACTACCTCATACAGCTCAAGCAGAGCCTGGACACCGCACTGTCCGGCCAAGAACTGGAAAGCCGAACCTGGCGGGCCTGGTTCGATTACCTCACCGCCGCCGGTCGACTTGTCGACTGGATCCATGGCCGCCCACAGGATATTTCCCGATGAAAATGCATCTCTTCCGAAACCTTCTACTTGGCCTGACCATGCTGGCCGCATTGGTCTCCCCGGCGATGGCGCAGCAATCAGCGTCCGACAACCCGCTGGCACTCGATGCCAAGGCCGTGCAAGAAGCGGGCATCGTGCTGGCAACGGCCACAACTCGTGTATTAACCGATGAACTGAAAGCGCCAGGGGAAGTGAAAGCCAACGCCTACGCCACTGTCCTGGTATCACCACGGGTGGAGTCGCAGGTGCTGGCGCGCAAGGCCCAGCTCGGCGATATCGTGAAAGCGGGCGACCCATTGGTCGTACTCTCCAGCGCCAAGGTAGCCGCCACGCAAAGTGCGTTGATCGTGGCGGCACTGGACTGGCAGCGTATTTCCGCACTGGGGCCGAAGGCTGTCTCGGCGCGCCGCTACAACGAAGCCAGGGCGGCTCGTGATCTGGCCCGCGCGAAGTTGCGCGCTTACGGACTGACCAAATCGCAGATCAGCACCCTTCTCCGCAATGGCTCATCGGCGGCGGATGGCAGTTTCAAGTTGCTGGCACCCGTGGGTGGCCGAATCACCACCGACGACTTCCTGGTCGGCGAACGCGTCGAACCGGGACGCACCTTGTTCACCCTGGTCAAGGAGGATTCGGTATGGGTCGAGGCACAGCTTTCGCCCGCCGATGCCGAGCGTGTCGAAGCGGGCGCAAAGGTTCACGTGCTGGCGCACAACACTTCACTCGCCGGCACGGTGGTGCAGCGTTCGCATCAGACCAACGAGCGCACACGTACCGTACCTGTGCGCATCAAGGTCGACAATCGCAAGGATCTGTTGCACCCGGGTGAGCTGGTTGAAGCACGCTTGGCCGTCGACGGCAGTTCCAAAGTGCTGGCGGTTCCAGCCAAGTCCATTGTTTTGTTGCAGAACCAGACCACGGTGTTCCTGGCCAAAGGCAAAGGCCGGTTTGAGCCGGCGCCAGTAGTTACCGGCGAAACCCGCGACGGCTGGACGATCGTCACGCAGGGCCTCAAGGCGGGCGATACCTATGTGCGCAAGGGTGCCTTTGCGCTGAAGGCCCGCTTGTTGCGCTCGCAGCTGGGAGAGGAATGATGCTCGAACGTCTTGTTGCACTCTCCCTGCGCTACAAGGTATTGGTGCTGATCGCCTTCGTGGTGATTGGTTTCTTGGGCTTCCAAGCCGCGCGCCAGCTTCCCATCGATGCCTTTCCCGACGTGACGCCGGTGCAGGTCAACGTCTACACCGAAGCCCCCGGCTTGGCCGCCGAGGATGTGGAGAAACTACTCACCGTGCCGGTCGAGTCGGCGCTCGCCGGCTTGCCCGACGTACGCCAGATCCGTTCGACCAGCCTGTTCGGGTTGTCCTATGTGTCAGTATTTTTCGAAGACAGCATGGACATCTATTTTGCCCGCCAGCTCGTCAGTCAACGTCTGCAACAAGTGGGCGATCGTCTTCCGCCTGGCTACGGCAAGCCGGAAATGGGGCCCAACACCTCCGGTCTGGGCCAAGTGTTCTGGTATACCGTCGAGCGTGCCGATAAAAAACTCAAGCAAGCCGGAAAGGCTGAATCCATCAGCGACATGCAGTTGCGCACGCTGCAGGACTGGACTATCCGTCTGATTCTGCGTACCGCGCCCGGTGTGGATGATGTCTCCTCCTGGGGCGGTCAGGAAAAGCAGTACCAGGTGCGGATTGATCCGCTGAAACTGATTGCGCACAAGCTGGGCTTCAGTGACGTGATCAAAGCCTTGCAGGCCAACAATGCACAGGTGGGCGGCAACTACGTCGATATCGGTCGCGAACAATACTTGGTGCGTGGTCTGGGCCTGGTGCAGAACGCCAAGGACATCGGCAACATCGTGCTCAAGACCGAGCATGGCACACCGATCTACGTGCGTGACGTGGCTGACGTCGTGGAAGCTGGCGCACCGCGTTTCGGCGCCGTAACCCGTGATGGCAAGGAAGTCGTGCTCGGCATGACGCTCGCGCGCATCGGCGCCAATGCGGCCAAGGTGGTTGATGCGGTCAAGGCCAAGCTCGACACGGTGAAAAAAGCCTTGCCGCCGGGCGTGGTAGTCAACCCGGTGTACGAACGCACCGACCTGGTCGATGCGGCAGTCGAAACCGCGGTAAGCGCACTGATCGAAGGCTCGATCCTTGTCGCCATCATCCTGTTCTTGTTCCTGGGCGAGTTTCGCAGTGCGTTGGTCGTGGTGGTCGCCTTGCCGCTTGCCATGCTGATCGCCTTCATCTGCATGAACCAAGTGGGGTTGTCGGCCAACCTGATGTCGCTGGCAGGTCTTGCCATCGGTATCGGCATGATGGTCGATGGCGCGGTCGTGATGGTGGAGAACGCCTTCCGCATCATGGCCGAACGCAAGGCGCAAGGGCTGCCGGTGGATCGCACATCAGCGGTGCTGGCGGCGGCACGCGAGGTCGCCAATCCGATTGCCTTCGCCATCCTGATCATCATCGTGGTGTTCCTGCCGTTGTTCAGCCTGCAGGGGCTGGAAGGCAAGATGTTCAAGCCGATGGCGTTCAACATCAGCTTTGCGATGGCGGGTTCGTTGATCCTGGCGTTGACGCTGATCCCGGTACTGGCGGCGCTGGTGCTCAAACCCAAGGAGGAGAAAGACACATGGCTGGTAGCTTTCCTCAAGCGTCACTACGCCACCGTGCTGGCATGGTCGCTGGCGCGACGCAAGACAGTGCTCAGCATCGCCGGTGCGGCGTTGCTCGCAAGCCTTGCGCTGGTTCCCTTCCTGGGCAAGGAATTCATGCCCAACCTCAAGGAAGGCGCCATCATGTGGCGCATCACTTCGATTCCCTCCGCCTCGCTGGATGAATCCATACGTCTTTCGAAAAAAGTCTCGAACCTGATCAAAACAGAGTTCCCGGAGGTGAAGACTACGCTGGCGATGATTGGACGTGCCGAAAAAGGCGAAACAGCGGACGTCAATTACATGGAGGTGTACACCCCGCTTAAACCCAAGGATCAGTGGCGTGACGGGCAAACACTGGAGAGCATCGAGGCGGACATGCAGAAGGCACTGACCGCGGCGTTGCCTACCGCAGTGGTGAGTTATACCCAGCCCATCCAGATGCGCATCGAGGAAATGATTTCCGGTGTTCGTGCCACGCTGGCGCTCAAGATCTATGGCGATGACCTGGGTACACTCGACCGGCTGAGTGGTCAGATCAAGGACGTGCTGGCTGGTGTCCCGGGAGTGGCGGATCTCGCACTGGAAGCCAATATCGGCAAGCCGCAAATCCGCATCAAGGTCGATCGCGATGCGTTGGCTCGCTATGGCCTCAATGCCGATGACGTGCTCACCGTGGTCAAGAACGGCATCGGTGGCGAACCGGTATCCACCCTGATCGATGGCATCAAGCGTTTTGACATCACTGTTCGGCTGGACAAGAACGACAAAGCCTCCTTGTCGGCGATCAAGCGGATTCCGATTCGTACGCCAAGCGGTGCTCTCGTGCGGCTGCAGCAGGTGGCCGATATAAGCCAAGCTGCCGGTTACTCGTTCATCCGCCGCGAGCAATTGCAGCGCTACGCGGTCATTCAGATGGATGTGCGAGGACGCGACATCAACAGTTTCGTGATGGACGCCAAAGCCAAGATTGCTCAGCAGGTGAAGCTGCCAACCGGCTATTACACCGAATGGGGTGGTGCGTTCGAGAACCAGCAGCGTGCCATGGCTCGACTGTCGCTGATCGTGCCGGTCACCATTTTCTTCATCTTCGTGCTTCTCTACACGGCTTTCAATTCCGTGAAGTACGCTGCGTTGATTTTGGCCAATGTGCCTTTTGCCATCATTGGCGGCATCGTCGGCCTGGCGATCACCGGCCAATACCTGTCGGTACCCTCGGCGATCGGCTTTATTGCGGTATTCGGCGTGGCGATGTTGAACGGTATCGTGTTAGTGAGTTTCCTGAACGAGCAGCGCGAAAAGGGTCTGGCCGTACGGGACGCTGTGATTCGTGGTACCGCGCTGCGCATGCGCCCCGTGATGATGACGGCGAGCGTGGCCATTCTGGGCCTGGTACCGATGCTGCTGTCCAGCGGGGTCGGTGCGGAAACCCAACGTCCCCTCGCCACCGTGGTGGTGGGCGGCCTGATTACCTCGACGTTGTTGACACTGGTGCTGCTGCCGGTGCTCTACGACTGGATCGAAGAACGCGCCGCACGTCGCCAGAAAAAATCCGAGGAGGAAACATCATGAAAGAGGTCAAAGCATTTATCCATCGCGGACGTATCATCGACATCATCCGGGCGCTGGAGGACGCGGGTTTTCACTATCTATCGGTGAGTGACGTCCAGGGTACGCTGCTGGCTCTCAGTGAGCGGGAACAGATGTACTCCGTGAAACTGGGCGAACGGGTGACCAAGCAGATCAAGCTCGAAGTGTTTTGCGAGGACGATCAGGCCGAACGTGTGGTGCAACTGATTCGGTTGCATGGACGCACCGGTCAGGCTGTGGCTGGCTGGGTCTATCAAAGCACCGTGGATCGCGCTTGGCCCATCGACGGTCAGGTGGCCTGAATGAGGCGGGCGGGGCCAAACCTCGCCCGCCATTTTGGTGTCATGTCATAACACCGTGATGCTCATATAAAGTCGGCTCCGCATTGGAGCGATCACATGACTGCAGCCGAATCCCACAAGCACCATCATGATCATCATCACGACCATGCCCATGGTGTGGCGCCGGATGCGGACAAGAAATACCTGACCATCGCGTTATTGCTGCTGCTTGGCTTTATGGTGGTCGAGGTCGTGGTCGGTATCGAGGCCAAGTCGTTGGCCTTGATTTCTGACGCTGGCCATATGCTCACGGATGTGGGCTCCATCGGGCTGGCTTTGGTCGCGATGCGCCTGGCCAGCCGCCCGGCTAAGGGAAGCTTCACGTTCGGGCTCAAGCGCGTGGAAATCTTGAGTGCTCAGGCGAACGGGCTGACGCTCGTGTTGCTGGCGGCCTGGTTCATCTTTGAAGCGATCCGTCGCCTGATCAGCCCGCCGGCGGTGGAAGGCCTGCTGGTAACCGTGATTGCGGTGGTCGGCATCGGCGTCAACTTGCTCGCCGTGTGGGCAATGAGCAAGGCCAACCGCCAAAGTCTCAACGTGGAAGGCAGCTTCCAGCACATTCTCACCGACCTGTATGCCTTCATCGCCACCGCCATTGCGGGCGGCATCATCTGGTGGACAGGATGGAATCGAGTCGATTCCATTGCCGCGCTGGTCGTTGCCGGATTGATGTTGAAAGCCGGCATTGGCTTGGTGCGCGAATCCGGTCGCATCTTTCTTGAGGCCGCGCCTCGTGGTCTCGACCCGGTGGCCATTGCCGAAGCCATTCGTGCCATGCCGGCGGTGACCCGGCTGGACGATTTGCACGTATGGGAAGTGACCTCGGGCATGCCCGCGTTGTCGGGGCATATCTATGTGAACCACGACACCGATTGTCACCACGTGCGTCGTGAGGTCGAAGCCATGCTGCATGATCGCTTTGGGATCGGCCACACCACATTGCAGACCGGCCACGCAGCAGTTGACCCGACTGCGGTGGCCGCTGGTTGCACCTTTGAACGGCATGAGAAGCAAGATTCCGCCTGAGCATGTGGCGGGGGAGCGACTTTCAGCTCGCTGGCAAGGCAACCATAGCCGTCATGCGCGATCCTCTTGTGGACGTTCAGAAGCCGATGTGGGTAGCGCACCGGGAGTGCTGCGGCTGCGAAGCAGGTTGAACGTGAACCCTGCGCCCAGCATCAGGATCACGACGAGTTGGGCCAGCAACGATTGCCAAGTCGGATAGATGCCAAACAGCTCGATGTGCGGAACGGGGGCGACCGTCACCGACACCCAACCCGCTTCCTGCAACGCGGCGACGCCCTTGCCGGCCAGCACGATCGCCAGTACGGCGATAAGCGCTGAACTGGCCGAGAAAAATTTCCCGATGGGTAGCCGTCGGCTGGTGCGCAGCAAGATCCATGCAATCAGTCCCAGGGTCACGGCACCAGCGGCAATGCCGCCCAACAGCCATATTTCCTGCCCGTCGCTCCACAATGCGGCGTAGAACAGGATTGTCTCGAACACTTCCCGATACACCGAAATAAAGGCAAGGCCGAACAGGAACCAGGCCGAACGCTGGTTGATCGCGGCGCTCATCTTTTCCTTCAAATACGTCTGCCAGCGTCCGCCGATGCTCTTCTGGTGCATCCACAGTCCCACACTGAGCAGCACCGCGGCAGCCACCAGCGAGGACAATCCCTCGGTCAGCTCGCGTCCGGCGCCACTGATGGAGATGGCATAACGGGCCAACCCCCAGGTGATTCCACCCGCCACCAACGCAATGATCCAGCCGGCATGAACGTAACGCACCGCCCGGTTCTGATCCGCCTTGTGCAGGGACGCCAACAGCGCGACGACAACCAGCAACGCTTCCAGGCCTTCGCGGGTCAGGATGGTGAAAGCACCCAGAAATGTGGCCACGGGACTACTGGTGGCACCGGCGAGGGTGTCTTGCGCTTGCTTGAGCAAGGTATCAACCGTATTGGCCTGCCGAGTCACGGCTTCCAACGAAGCCTTTTTCGACACTGCGGTGCGGTAAGCGCCCATGGCGGTTTCGATCTTGGCGCGCAGCGCACCATCTTGTGCATTGAGTTGCGGTTCAATGGGTTCGACACCATCAAGATAGGCTGACAACGCCAATTTCGTGGCTTCCTTGGTATCGCCTGCACGATAGGCAGCCAGGCTGGCGGCAAGTCGCCCGCGTGCAAGAGGAAGCCCCGTCAATGCCTGCTGCACCGCTTGCGGATGCGCACGCAGGTAACCAACGATGGCGCGAGCGCGCTTGACGCCCAATGCCGGTGCCAACTGCTCCACGCGGGTTTGAGACAATTCTTTCAGGTCGGTGACCTGAGCGCGTGCAGTCGTGTCGTGCTGCCAAAGCGCTGCGCCGGTCGCTGCTTCTTGGGTATAGGCCAGCGACCCCACGTAATAGGCAAGCGCCCAACGATCTTCCGTGGACAGCTCCGTCAAATAGCTGGCCATCGAGGTACCTTCGACGCCGTGACTGATCACCTCGTAGAGGGACAATGGACTGCGCTGGTCCGCACGCGCCTGATTGCTGAAATCCACCGGACGTGGGTCAAGCTTCAAGCCCGCCGGGCCGTCGCCATGCCCGGTGGCGCCATGACACACGGCGCAGTGGTTTCGATACAAAGCCGCACCATGCGCCAGATCAGGCGCCTGATCTGGCGCGGTAGGTATGGGGTATGCCTTCAGCAAGGCAGCAGCCAGGGCATGCGCTTCATGCGCCACTTGCGTCGGCGACGCTTTTGCATTGACCGACGCCATGAGCTGGTTGGCCTGGGACAACAGGGCCGGCGATGCTGGTGTGGCCGGGAGTGCTTTGATGCGATTGTGCACGGTGGCCGCAAATTCGTGCATCTCGGCATATTCGGATGCGCTCAGCACGGCTCCGTTTTTGACTGCACCCGCGTAGTCCGTAGCCAGATAGTCAATCATCTGCCAAGTTTGCGGGACTGTTGAACTGATGTCCTGAGTGTTTGCCGGAAGAGCCTTGGCGCTGCCAACCCAAAAGACCGAAATCAGGAGTACGTATAAAACACTACAAACACGAATACGAGTCGTTTTCATTTGAGAAATGTAATCCCTGAATAGGGCACCTTGCAAGGCCTTGCTGCCCAAGGCTCATCCACCGGGGTTGGGTAGACGAGAACGGAACTGCGGCCAAGCCGCCCAGGTGATCTGGATGCCAGTGCGCAGGAACAGCAAGGCCAATGCCGCGCCGAAGAGGAGGTCCAGCCATGGCCAGCCCGTCCAGGCAATGAGTGCTGTTGTGACCAACACGCCGACATTGCCGATCACGTCATTGCGCGAGCACAGCCACACCGAGCGCATGTTGATGTCGTCGCTACGAAAACGGGTCAACAGCGCAAGACAGGTCACATTGGCGATCAATGCCGCGCCAGCGGCGATGGCCATCACGGTCGGAAGCGGTTCGGCACCCACGATCAGCTTGCGTGCAACTTCCGCCAGAACGACACCGGCAAAAACAAGCTGGATGCCGCCCTTGAACAGTGCCGCGCCAGCACGGGCCCGCAATGAGCCCGCCAGCACGACCAGGCTCAGTCCATACACGAGTGCGTCACCCAAACTGTCCAGCGAATCGCCTTGGAGGGCAGTCGAGTCCGCCCAGAAACCTGCGCCGAACTCACCCAGGAAAATCGCCACGTTGATGGCCAGCACCAACCACAGTACGCGACGCCGGGCCGCAGACTGGGCCAAGGCTTTTCCGGTGGATTCGCAATCGCAGCAGGTCATGGGCTGGCGTCTTCCAAGGGGGCAGCCTAGACTAAAGTCTGTAGTCACTACGGGGTCAAGCCATGCGCATCAGCGAGTTCGCCAAGAAGGCCGGATGCCATCTCGAAACGGTGAGGTATTACGAGCGCATCGGTTTGCTGCCAGAGCCACGGCGCTCCGCATCAGGCTATCGGCACTACAGTGACGTCGACGCGGAACGGCTGCATTTCATCGTGCGCAGTAGGGCGCTGGGCTTTCACTTGGACGAGATTCGCAGCCTGCTGACACTTGCGTCAGAATCATCGCTGCCCTGCCGGGACGTGGATGCGCTCGCCCGTGAACACCTCGCGCAAGTGGAAGCCAAGCAGCGAGAGTTGACACGACTGGCGGATGAACTGCGATGCATGATCGACGCGTGCCACAACAACACACGCGAGACTTGCTCCATCCTAAGCACACTCTCTAGTCACGCAAATCCATCCGTTGTTTCTCAGCAATAGCATGATAAGGCACTGGCGACATCCTTCAGTCGGAATTCGCCTGTACAGGTGAGCATGGGACATTGCAATAGTCGAGCGGGAGCGAGCAATGATGCATGCGCATTCTGGCCGCCTTCTTCATCGTCCACCAGCACACCCTCGACTTCCCAGGGGATGGTTATCGAGACGCATGCCCACGAACACATGCACGCTCCACTGACGCACTTTTCCACCCGCACTATCCCAACGTGCACCACCAACACCCGCATACCTGATGCACATCGGCGTTTTGATGTGACCCAATGGTTGGTGAGTGGAACGGAGTGCGAGACTGGCACCTGTGGTGCGGTCACAGTCGCGACTGAATTGCGATCAAGCGGGAACGATCAACCACCCTCTCCGCAATACTGGTCAATTTCGTGGCATCAGTGGTCAATTTGTGCGGCAGCGGTGGTCAGATTCAGTGGCGGTGCCGGTCAACTGATTGGTTTTTTGCATTCGATGTCCAACGCGCCTTCGGTTAACGTTTCATGTTGGCGGTGACAGGCCGGAAAAGGGGTTGGACGCGAGCCCTGAGATCTGAATGGTCGTCGCCGCCGACACCCGGTTTGAGGAGACCGCCCATCGACCGAGCCACGCAAGGGTTGATCCGCCTTATGCGAGATCGTGCACCTGTGCGCCGCGTCTGCGGCCACATGGACGGAACCGATGGCAACCGACGAGTGTTTGGGAGCGCAAGCTCAAGGGCGCGA
>DASSTF010000202.1:0-4287 GCA_035708045.1 Rhodanobacteraceae bacterium
GGCAGCGCCATCCAGCGCGGGCCGCGCAACATGCTTTCGCGCATGTGGATGGCGGTGCCGATCGGCATCACCGTGGAAGGCGCCAACATACTCACCCGTTCGATGATCATCTACGGACAGGGCGCCATCCGTTGCCACCCCTATGTGCACAAACTGATCCGCGCCGTCGACAACGACGATCGCAAGAAGCTGGACAAGGCGGTGTTCGGCTACGTCAATTTCGTCGTCACGCGCGCCGTCCGCGCCTTCGGACTGGCCCTTACCGGCAGTCGTCTGGCGCGCGTGCCGGACACGCACGATGTCGGACGCTTCTATCAGCATCTGACGCGTTTCTCGGCCGCCTTCGCCTTCATTTCCGATTTGTCGATGGGCGTGCTGGGCGGCAGCCTCAAGCGTCGCGAAAAAATCTCCGGCCGTCTCGCCGATGCGCTGGCCTGGCAATATCTGGCGGCCGCGTCGCTGAAGCGCTATCACGACGAACCCAAGCTCGCGTCGAACTACGACCTGGCGCGATGGTCGACAGCGCTGGCCCTGTATCGCGTGCAGGAGGCCCTCGTCGGCGTGCTCGACAACCTGCCCTCGCGCGGACTGGCAGCGCTCGCGCGCTTCATCGTGTTTCCGTTCGGGGCGCGCTTCCGCCCGCCCTCGGACAAGCTCGGCCGTCGCGCCGCGCGCGCCATCCTCGAGGATCGCGAAGCCCGCATCCACCTCACCGAGGACATCTACGTTCCCGGCCCCGGCGAGTCCGGCCTGGGCGCGCTGGAAGCGGCGCTGGACAAGGCCGTGCGCGCCATGCCGATCGAAACCAAACTGCGCGACGCCGTGCGCGAAGGCAAGCTCGACCGCGCGCCCGGCCACATGCTCGACGACATGGCGCTGGCCGCCGGCATCATCAGCGAGGCCGAATACCAGCAACTGGACGCCGCCCGCGAGGCGCGCAACGAGGTCGTGCAGGTGGACGTGTTCGACACGGCGGCCTATCGCGACCTGCATTGATCGCATTCCGTGAACTCGGACATGAAACATAGGAAAAGTTCCAGTTGGAAAACCCCCTGCAATCGTTAGACTGACCGCATCGCAGCCTCGCTGCCTTCGTCCGACAAGGATCGCCTCATGCGCATCGGGCTTGTCATGGACGCCTCCTGTGATCTGCCGCAGGAGTACGTCAACCGCCATCGCATCACGGTGCTTCCCATCCGCATCGACATCGACGGCCAGATCTTTTCCGATCATCGCGATGAAGCCGAAACACGGCGCTTTCTCGACGAGGAACTGGGCTCGCGCAGCCATTCGGCGAGCACCGAGCCGTACTCGGACGAAAACATCCAGACGCTGATCCTCGACGAGATGGTGACCGCCTACGACTGCGTGTTCTGCCTGACCATCACCGCCACGCGCAGCCCCATCCACGCCAATGCGACCAAGGCGAGCTTCGGCGTGTTGAAGGGTTATCGCGAAGTGCGCCAGCAGGCCGGCCAGCAGGGGCAGTTCCTGCTGCGCGTCATCGACACGCAGACCCTGTTCGCCGGTTCCGGCGTGGTGGTCGCCGAGGCGGTGCGCCTGATCGAATCCGGCAAGACGCCGGGGGAAATCCGCGAGCGGCTGGAACGGGTATCCCGTCATGCCTACGGCTACATGCTGCCGCGCGACCTGCATTACCTGCGTGCCCGTGCGCGCAAAAAGGGCGACCGCAGCGTCGGCCTGATCGGCGCGACGCTCGGCTCGGCGCTGGACATCAAGCCGATCCTGCGCGGCTGGCGCGGCGACACCCAGCCCGTGGCCAAGATGCGCGGCTTCGACCACGGTGCGGAAGCCTTGTTCGCCCACACCGCCGAACGCATCCGCGAAAGCCTCATGGTGCCGACCGTGTGCGTCAGCTACGGCGGCCTGCTGGCGGAGCTGCACGAACTGCCCGGCTACGAACAGGTGCCGCAGGCCTGCCGCGAAGCCGGCGTCGAACTGCTGGAAAGCACGATGAGCATCACCGGCATGGTCAACGTCGGCGAAGGCGCCGTCACCGTGGGCTTTGCGTGTGAGGAAGACACGCCGGATTTCTGACCGGCGGCATTGTCGGCATGCGCCCAGTCCGCCTACCCGCGCTGCTTTGCGCAAGAAGTACGAGGACAACGGGGAAGTCATCCGCCGCACCTTCGAAAGCGATCGCGCGCGTTGCGGGAACGCCGACAACGATTGCGCACGCAAATGGCCGGTTGCCCTGATCGTGCAGCCGTCACGGCAGGAGCCTGCCTGCAGGCAGGCTCCCCCAAAGCCGGGTTCTAGGCGGTCAATTCCAATGCCTGGATTGGCGCATGTCTGCGTTCGTGCGCCAGCAGCCACTGCTTGGCGGGAAGCCCGCCGCCGTAGCCGGTGAGGCTGCCGTTGCTGCCGATGACGCGATGGCACGGCACCACGATGGACAGCGGATTGGCGCCGTTGGCGGCGCCCACCGCACGCACCGCGCGCGGGCGGTCGATCTTTCGGGCCAGATCGGCATAGCTGGCGGTCTGCGCATAGCCGATCGTGCACAGCGCTTCCCAGACCGCCAACTGGAACGGCGTGCCCTGCGGATGCAACGGCAAGTCGAAATCGCGAATCTCACCCGCGAACCAGGCCGCGAACTGGCGTTTCGCCTCGGCCACGTGCTGCTTGTCGCGTCGCCAGTGATCTTCCATCGGCAACGGATGCTTGCCGTGCGGCAGGCCGACATGGGCCAGCCCCACCTCGTCGGTCGCCAGTCGCAGCGTGCCGATGGGGGTTTTCAGATCGTCGTAAAAAACGGTTTGTCGGGACATGGGGGTTCTCCGGTAATCAGCCCGCCGCACGCCACAGGAGCACGGTGGCGTAGGCGCGCCAGGGACGCCAGGCCTGGCTGCGTTGTTCCAGCTCGCGCGTCGACAGGGGCGATCCGCCGCCGGCCACCTTGCGCAACACCAGGTCGGCGGCGAGGAAGGCATCGGGGAGGCCCAGCGCGCGCATGGCGATGTAATGCGCCGTCCATGCGCCGATGCCGGGCAGGGCCGTCCACGCGGTCACGAAGGCATCCAGGCCTTGGCCGGCATGGAAGCCGACCTGCCCGTCTCTCACCGCGCGCGCCACGCCGCGCAGGGTGTCGGCGCGCTTGCGCGTCAGGCCGATGTCGGTCAGATCGGCCTCGGCCAGCGCCGACGGCGTCGGGAAGGCGCGAATCATGCTGCCATCGGCCACGCGGAAGGATTCGCCGAAACGCTCGACCAGACGCGCGGCCAACGTGCGCGCCGCAGCCACGCTGATCTGCTGACCGAGTACCGCACGCACGGCCATCTCGAAACCGTCCCATCCGCCCGGCAGGCGCACGCCCGGATGCCGGCGCAGCAGCGGCGACAACCGGCGGTCGCGACGCAGCACTTCGGCAATGGCTGCAACGTCCGCGTCCAGATCGAACAGACGCCTGACGCGAGCCACCACCTCCGGCAACACCAGTACCGAAGGATGTTGCACGCGCAGTTGCAGGGCCGGTTCGTCCGGACAGGCCGTGACTTCCAGCGTGCCCGGGGCGCCACGCAGCACGAAGTGGCGACGATAGGCATGCGCATCCACCTGCTCCACTCCGGGCATGGCGCGCCGCGCGAAAAACGCCAGCAGCCCGGCAAAGTCGTACGGCTCCCGGTACGTCAGGCGCAGGCTCGACTCGCCCGGCACCTGCGCCACGCGGCGGCGGCGCAACTCACGCGGCGCCATGCCGTAGGCGGCCTGGAACGCCGCATTGAAGCGCCGCACGCTGCCGTAGCCCGACGCCAACGCGATGTCGGTGATCGGCAGCGCCGTTTCGCCGAGCAGCTTGCGCGCGAACAGCAACCGGCGCGTGGCCGCCACCTGCATCGGGTTGACACCCAGGCTGTCGGCAAACAAGCGGCGCAAATGCCGTTCGCCCACGCCGACGCGCTCGGCCAGTACCGCCACCGAGGCTTCGTCGAGCAAACCGTCGTCGATCAAACGCAACGCGCCGGCCACCAGCTCACCACCCATGCGCCACGACGACACGCCCGGCGCGCGCTCCGGCAGGCAACGCAGACAGGGCCGGAAGCCGGCGGCGCTGGCGGCAGCGGCACTGGCGTAATAACGCACATGCTTCGCCTTGGGCGATGGCGCGGGACACACGGGCCGGCAGAAAATGCCCGTGGAAGTCACCGCGGTGAAGAACAGGCCGTCGAAACGCGCATCCCGCGTCAAACGTGCCTGTTCGCACACGTGCGATTCCAGTTCGAGCGGGGCGATGACGGGGGACATGGGTACAGGCTAGCGAGAGGC
>DASSTF010000203.1:0-18797 GCA_035708045.1 Rhodanobacteraceae bacterium
GGAGCAGATCGCACCGTTGCACGACCTCAACACCACTCGCGTGTTGTCGCTGGATGCCACTGGCCGCATCCTTGACTGGATCAGCTGGCAGGACGCCGTATGCCTGTACGTTCGCGACGTCGTCGCCTGGACGCTGGGCGAGCCATGCCTGGCCGTGCACGGCGGCATGAACCGCGACAGCGGCGAGCAGACCGTGCTCCACCTGCACCCGATCATCGCCAGCACCGGCCACTGCCATGGCCGCGCCTTCGATCCTGCTCCGGCGTTGACCAATACCGCCCTGTTCGCCCGCGACAAGCACCTGTGCCTGTACTGCGGCAACCATTTCGCGCGCCACGAACTGACCCGCGACCACGTCCTGCCGCTTTCGCGCGGCGGCCGCGACGAATGGGAAAACGTGGTCACCGCCTGCACCCACTGCAACCTCAGAAAGAGCAACCACACGCCGCAGCAGGCGCACATGCCGCTGCTGGCGGTGCCCTTCCGGCCCAGCTGGGTGGAGCACCTGATCCTGTCCAACCGCAATATCCTGGCCGACCAGATGGAGTTTCTGGTCAACCATCTGCCGCACGATCGACGGCCTCAATAACGTAGCGCGGGCGACGGCATCATCCCGTGGTGAAACCGGTCGGCGGTTCGTCGGCGGCCGGCAGCGGTTCGCTTTCCACCGCCTGCACCTTCGCTGCCGGCGGTCCCTGGTGCAACCACTGACGCAAGGCCTCGATGGCCGTCTCGTCGCCGCACGCCAGCACTTCCACGCATCCGTCGTCCAGATTGATCGCATGTCCGGTCAATCCCAGCGCCAGGGCGCGCTCACGCGTGGATGCGCGGAAAAACACGCCCTGCACCCTGCCCGAAACCCGAAAGCGCACGCAGCTCACGATGAAGCCTCCTCGCCATCGACTCTCTGACCGGCATCGGACAGATACACATGGCCAAGCGAACGATCCATGCCGGTACGCAGTTCGTCGGCCAATTGCTCCAACGTGTCCGTCAAGGCGCGCGGCAGCCCCTGCTGCAGGGATTCCAGCGTCGCCGCATCCAGTGGCAGGTGGTACCGCCCCTGTTCGTACAGCGCGGACAGCGTGACCGCATCGAGATTGCGCACCATCATCCACAGATCCTCCTCGGTGCGCCGAACCAGCTTGAGCTGCTCCAGATCTTCCAGATAACGCTGCAGCAAGTCGTCGGTCATGAAGCGTTCGCAGTGCAGCAGGGCATCCTCGCTCATGCCGCGCCCATGCTGCTGCATGCGCACCAGATGCTTGACGAGGTGCATCAGGCCCAGGAATTCGCCGCCCGCCGGCAGGTGGCAGTCGCTGGGGCGGTATTCGAACGCCGACAGCGAGGCCGTGATGGACGCCCCCAGCAGCACGATGACCCAGGACAGGTACACCCACACCAGAAAAATCGGGATCACCGCCAGCTGCCCGTAGATCTGCTGATACGAAGGCACGCTGCGCACGTAGGCGGCGAAGGCCCATTTGGCGAACTCGAACAGCAACGCCGCGAGCAGCGCGCCGAGCATCCCGTAGCGCCACGGCACGCGCCGGTTGGGCACCAGCATGTACATCGCGAACAGGCCCACCAGCGTCACCAGGAACGGCAGCACGCTCCACAGGCGGCGCAGCATTTTCCAGTGCTCGCCGACGTGCCCGATCAGGGGCAACGCCGTGAGATAGGACGTCACCGTGAGGCCGACCACCAGCAGCAGCGGTCCCAGCGTCAGCGCCGCCCAATACATCAGGAACCGCGACACGGCCGAGCGCCGCACGGCCACCCGCCAAATCCGGTTGAAGCGTTCCTCGATGCTGGCCATCATCATCAGTGCCGACAGCAGGAACACCACGATGCCGATGGTTGTCAGCTTGCTGGCGTTGCCGGCAAACTGCAGCAGGTAATGCTGCACCGCGCGCCCCGCCGCCGGCACGAAATTGCTGAAAAGAAACTGCTGGAAACGCTCGCTCAGGCCCGCGAACGAAGGCAGCGCGGTGAGGATGCCGAACACCGCCGCCGTCAGCGGCACGATCGCGAACAACGTGGTGTAGGACAGCGCGCCGGCCGTCTCGAAACACCTGTCATCCACGAAGCGTCGCCAGACGAACAGGCCGAATGAGCGGACGCGGTCACGATCGAATTGCAGGGCCATGGACGCCTCATGCGGCCTGGACGAACAAGACGCTACACTAGCGCAAATGGCGTGAATACGTGACAAGCACAGTCGCCACGCCAACTTCCGTCGATCCCGATCGAGTGTCCATGAGCAACGACATCCTGGTGCTTTACTACAGCCGCAACGGCCACGTGGCGCAACTGGCCCGTCTGATCGCACGCGGCATCGGCGAAGTGCCCGGCATGCGCGCACGCCTGCGCCAGGTACCTCCAGTCGCGCCGGTCACCGAGGTCGCGCAGCCGCCCGAGCCGGACGAAGGCGCGCCCTACGTCACCCGTCAGGACCTGGCCGAATGCGCGGCGCTGGCGCTGGGCAGCCCGACCCGGTTCGGCAACATGGCCGCGCCGCTGAAGCATTTCCTGGATACCACCGGCGCCGAATGGGCTTCCGGCACTCTGGCCGGCAAGCCCGCCGCCGTGTTCACCTCCACCGCCACCATGCACGGCGGACAGGAATCGACGCTGCTGTCGATGATGCTGCCGTTGCTGCACCACGGCATGCTGCTGCTGGGTCTTCCTTTTACCGAGCCGGCCTTGAATGCCACCTGCAGCGGCGGCACACCCTATGGCGCCAGCCATGTGGCCGGCGTCCAAGGCCAAAACGCGATCACCGACCACGAGCGCGCGCTGGCGCGTGCGCTGGGCAAGCGGCTGGCCGAGACGACGCGTCGCCTGGGTACCGGCACATGACGGTTCCGCTGCCCGGTCGCGTGCGTCATGCCCGCCGCGTCGGCTACGCGACCTGGATCCTGCTGGCCGGGTTGCAGGTCGTCTGGCATGCATGGTGGCGGCCACCGGCGCAAGAACCGATGCTTGCCGCCATCGTCGCGCTGGTGCCTCTGTTGCTGCCGTTGCTGGCCATCAGGCGGTCATCACGCGCGCTGCTGTGGGCCGGCATCATCGCGCTGTTCTATTTCTGCCACGGCATCAGCACAGCCTGGACGGTGCCGGTCGAGCGCGTGCCGGCGCTGCTGGAAACGCTGTTGAGCGTGATCCTGATCCTGGCGCTCGGAGCCGGCGTGCAGAAGCGCACGCCAGCCGCAAGACCCGGCTGAATCGGCTGCAGGGCAGGCACTGCCCGCCCTGCGCGGTGCTTTGCCCGGGACTCAGCTCTGCGCGTCGAGGATCTTGTTCCACTCGTCCACGCGGGCGCGACGTTTTTCGAGCAACGCATCGACGTCGCCTTCCACCGTCACCTTGTCGATGCTGTCGCCCTGGGCGATGGCGTCGACCACCTTCTGGTCGTCATCGGCCACCACTTCGCCGAACACGCTGTGCTTGCCGTCCAACCACGGCGTCGCGCCGTGCGTGATGAAGAACTGGCTGCCGTTGGTGCCGGGGCCGGCATTGGCCATGGAGAGCACGCCGGGCTTGTCGTGGCGCAGGCTGGAGTCGAACTCGTCCTCGAACCGGTAACCGGGACCGCCGCGGCCACTGCCTTCCGGGCAACCGCCCTGGATCATGAAATCGGCGATGACGCGATGGAAGTTCAGGCCGTCGTAAAAACCATGGCGCGCCAGATTGACGAAATTGGCAACGGTCAGCGGCGCCTTGTCATCATGCAGACGCAGGCGGATCGGGCCGCGTGAGGTGTGCAGGGTGGCGGTAATGCTCATGTGAGGGTTCCGGTGTCGTGAAAAACGGCAATTATACGTGCTGTCGGGCCGGCTGATCGGCTCTTGCGGGCCGATTCACACTTTCCTTTGCTACACTACGCGCCTGCGGATATCCGCCCCGTTCTTTGCGAAGCCAACGCCATGCCCAGACCCGCTGTCAACGTCGCGGTACGCGCCGCGCGCGCCGCAGGCAATGTGATCCTGCGCTACATGAACCGCCTGGACAACATTCAGGTCGTGGAGAAGCATCACCTGGATTTTGCCTCCGAAGTCGATCGCATGGCCGAGGAAACCATCGTCCGCGAACTCAAGCGCGCCTACCCGCGCCACGCCATCCTCGCCGAGGAATCCGGCGCGTCGGGCAACAATCCGCTGACCTGGGTGATCGATCCGCTGGACGGCACCCACAACTATCTGCGCGGCATTCCCCACTTCAGCGTGTCGATCGCCATGCTCGATCATGGCGACCCGGTCTACGGCGTCATCTACGATCCGCGCCGCGACGAACTGTTCACCGCCAGCAAGGGTGACGGCGCGTTTCTCAACGACCGTCGCATCCGCGTCGGCGGTCGCGAATCACTGGACGGCGCGATGCTGGCCACCGGCTTCCCGTTTCGCCAGCGCGAGCATCTGGAGCCGCAACTGGACATGACCCGTCGCCTGCTCACGCAGGCCGAAGACCTGCGCCGCACCGGCTCGGCCGCGCTGGATCTGGCCTACACGGCAGCCGGACGTTTCGACGGCTATTTCGAATTCGGCCTCAAGCCCTGGGACATGGCCGCGGGCTGCCTGCTGGTGCGCGAAGCCGGCGGCACGTTCACCGACCTGGCCGGTCGCGACGGCCTGCCCGATTCGGGGCATCTGGTGGCCGGCAACCACCATCTGGTTCGGGCCATGGTCGATGTCGCCAGGGAAACCCTGACGCCGGAATTGCTGCGCGGTTGAGTCCGGGGTTGATGGCGGGCAGCGCCCGCCCTACGCGTCGGTTTCACCGCGCGGCCGGTCGCGGCGGCGACGCTGGCTGAACACGATGCCGTAGATGCCGATCAATGCCCAGGCCAGTTCCATCAGGAATGCCGGCAGGTTGAAAGTGCCGAATACCAGCGACAGCATCAGGCCCACGGCGCCGAGCACGTTCATCAGCTGATAAATCCAGCCGTTGCCATGCAGCTTCTGCACCTGCAGCAGCAGGAATGCCAGCACCACCAGCAATACGCCGGCATAACCGCACCAGTTGTACCACTCGATTGTCATCGCGTTTTCCTTGTCGGGCAGGCTTGGAGTGTAGCTCGCGCGGGAATGTTCCACGCAGTGCGGGCACTGCCCGCCCATGCCACTTTCATGGCGGGCAATGCCCGCCCTGCCTCCATGCGCCGCGTTACGCCGCTCCGCGTTGCCGCACGGCTTCGAACAGGACGATACCGGTGGCGACCGACACGTTGAGGCTTTCCATGTCGCCCGGCATCGGGATGCGCGCCAGAAAATCGCAGGTCTCGCGGGTCAGGCGGCGCATGCCCTCGCCTTCGCTGCCCATCACCAGCGCCACCGCGCCGGTGAAGTCGCAGGCGTAGATGCTCTGCTCGGCCTCGCCGGCCAATCCGGTCAGCCACACGCCGGCGTCCTGCAGGTTGCGCAAGGCGCGCGCCAGGTTGGTGGCTTCCACCAGCGGCACGCGGTCGGCGCCGCCGGCGGACGCGCGGCGCACGGTGGGCGTCATGCCGACGGCGCGATCCTTGGGCACGATCACGGCGGTGACGTTGGCCGCCGCCGCGCTGCGCAGGCAGGCGCCGAGGTTGTGCGGGTCGGTGACGCCGTCGAGCACCAGGAACAGGGCCGACGCGCCCGCTTTTTCGATCAGACCAGGCAAATCCGACTCGCTCAGGCTGGCCGGCGCCTCGTAACGCACGGCCACGCCCTGGACGCGGGCATGCTTGCCGGCCAGACGCTCCAGCTCGGCGCGTTTGACGGTATGCACGGCAATGCGCAACTCACGCGCCCGCTCGACCAGTTCGGCCACACGCGGGTTGCGGTTGCCCTGCTCCACGCGCATTTCACGCACGCGTTCGGCATCGTTCCCCAGCGCGCCATCGACAGGGTTGATGCCGACGATCCAGGTATCGCTCATTTCCTGCCCTTGCCTGATGTGCTTTTCTTCCGCGTGGCGGCACGCTTGCCTTTCGTCGTGTCGGACTTGCGCGGCGCGGCCTTGGCGGAAGGCTTCTTCTTCGTTTGCTGCTTCTTGGGCGACCGTTCGGAAGACGCATCGACCAGCCGGAAATCGATCTTGCGATCCTCCATGCTAGCGCGTAACACCTGTATCGAAACGGCATCCCCAAGACGGAAAGTGCGCCGCGTGCGTTCGCCCTGCATCTGGTGACGCACGGGATCGAAATGATAATAGTCGTTGGGCAACTGGCTGACGTGCACCAGCCCCGAGACTTTCGACGGCTCCACCTCGACGAACAGACCGAAAGACGTCACGCCGGTGACCGTGCCGTCGAACTCCTCGCCGACGTGCTTTTCCATCCAGGCGCACTTGTAGCGTTCGTCGACGTCGCGCTCGGCTTCCTCGGCGCGACGCTCGCGCTGTGAACAATGCGTGGCCATGGCCGCCATGCGTGCCGGCGGATACAGATAATCCGACCGTTTGCCGCCGGCCAGCACGTGGCAGATGGCGCGATGCACCAGCAGATCGGGATAGCGCCGGATCGGCGAGGTGAAGTGGGCATAGGCCTCCAGCGCCAGGCCGAAATGGCCCTGGTTTTCCGGCAGGTACACGGCCATCGACATCGAACGCAGCAGCACGGACTGCACCAGGTCGAATTCGGGCCGTCCGCGCACCCTGTCCAGCAACATGTTGTAGTCGGCCGACGTGACTTCCTCCTGCGGCGGCAGGCTGAGCCGGTAGGCCTGCAGGAACTCCTTGAGATCCTCGTACTTGGCGGCCGGCGGCGGTGCGTGCACGCGGAACAGCGCGGGAATCTTCTTGCGCTCCAGGAATTTCGCCGCCTGCACGTTGGCCGCGATCATGCATTCCTCGATCAGGCGATGCGCATCGTTGCGCGGCATCGTCCCCAGCGACACCACCTCGCCGCTGGCCGCCAGCGAAAACTTCACCTCGGCGGTGTCGAACTCGATGGCGCCGCGCGCCTGACGCTGTCTGGCCAGCACCTTGTACAGGCGATGCAGGGTTTCCAGCTGCGGCAACACGTCGGCCAGTTCGTCGCGCGCATCGGCATCGTGCTCGCCGATGGCCTGCCACACGCGCTGATAGGTCAGGCGGGCATGCGAGCGCATCAGGCCCTGGTAGAACTTCGAGCGTTTGACCTCGCCCCCGGCGCTGATCGACATGTCGCACACCAGGCACAGGCGCTCGACATCGGGATTCAGCGAGCAGATGCCGTTGGACAACGTTTCCGGCAGCATCGGCACCACGTAGCCGGGGAAATAGGTCGAGGTGCTGCGTTCGAAAGCCTCGGCATCCATGGGCGTGTCGGGCGGCACGTAATGCGACACGTCGGCAATGGCCACGACCAGGCGGAACCCGCCGCCACGCCGTTTTTCGGCATACACGGCGTCGTCGAAATCGCGCGAATCGGCGCCGTCGATGGTGACCAGCGGCAGATCGCGGATGTCCACGCGGCCCTGCTTGTCCGCCTTGGTGACCTCGGGCGGCACCGCTTCGGCCTGGCGCAGGACGTCGTCCGGCCACTGGTCCGGCAGGCCGTGGCTGGCGATGGCCATTTCCACCACCAGCGACGGCTTGAGCCGCTCGCCCAGCACGGCGCGGATGGCGCCGATGGGACCGCGTTGCGCATTGGGCGGTTCGAGGATTTCGGCCACCACGATCTGCCCGGCGCGCGCGCCTTGCGTCTGGTCGGGCGGAATCAACACGTCCTGGGTGATGCGGCGGTCATCCGGCGCGACCACGGTCACGCCGCCTTCGACCACCACGCGTCCCACCAGCCGCGGCGAGCGCCGTTCCAGCACTTCCACGATGGCGCCCTTGCGCCGCCCGCGCCGATCCAGGCCAACCACGCTGGCCAGCACGCGATCGCCGTGCAGCACCTTGCGCATTTCGTACGGCGACAGGTAAAGGTCGTCGCCGCCCTCATCGGGCCTCAGAAAGCCGTAGCCTTCGGCATTGGCCAGGATCACGCCACCGATCAGATCCAGCTTTTCGGCCGGGGCATAGCCCTCGCGGCGGTTCTTCAGCAACTGGCCGTCGCGCAGCATGGCCGCCAGGCGCTTGCCCAGCGCCTCGATATCGACCGCTTCGGTCAGCCCCAGCGCCTCGGCGATGGCCTCGGCATTCATCATGCCGGCGTGCTTCTCCAGCAGGGCCAGAATAGCCTCGCGGCTGGGAATCGGGCGCTCGTAGCGGCGCGCTTCGCGCTCGGCCCACGGATCGTGGATTTTCCCGCCCTGCCCTTGCCGGGAGACGGTCTTGCGGTGTCCGGACCGCGTTTTCGATGATGTTTTCTTTGACACAAAAGTCCTTGTTGCATGGTTCGCGAGGTATGCTGCCCATGGCGGCATGCCTCGCGAACGCGAAAAATGTTTGACAACAGCCGCAACGATGCCTATCTTACGCGGCTCCGCTGCATCACGTATGCAGCGGCTTGCCCAGGTGGCGGAATTGGTAGACGCACTAGCTTCAGGTGCTAGCGGGGGCAACTCCGTGGAGGTTCGAGTCCTCTCCTGGGCACCATTTTACAGAAGGCCCGCCTTGTGCGGGCCTTCGCCGTTCAGGCAGTCCCGACCGCGGTCTTGCTGCGCACCATCAGCACGTCGCCGGGCACGGTCTGCACGATGCGGGCGGCGTTGCCACCCATCAGCATGTGGAACACCACTCCCCTGGCGAGAGCCCCGATGACGGTGAGATCGACGTCATGGGCAAGGCCGTGTTCGCTCAACATGGCTTCCGGATAACCGTAGGCGATGCGGGTGACGACGCGGTTGCGGACGGCCTCGGGGAGTTGCGCGGCGGCCACGAACGACTCCATGGTTTCGTGTTCGAGACGGGCGAATTCGTTTTCGCGCCCTTCTTCCAGAAACATCGAGCGGTAGGGAATGTCCAGCGCGTGCATGAGGGTGAGGTCGGCATCGGCAAACCATGCCGCGGCCGTTTCCAGCCCGTGGCGCGATTCGGCGGTGAAATCCGTTCCCACCAGCACCTGTCGATAGGCGCCGTGCGGACGGGTCTTGACGATGAGCAGCGACTGCAGCGCGCGACGCAGCAGGTGTTCCGTGGTGGTGTGGATGATGATGCTGGCAAACGTCGGGCCGTTGACGCCGGTGATGATGAGGTCGCAGTCTTCCCGCTCGGCGGTTCGCAGGATGACGTCCACCGGCTCGCCCACGTCGACGTGGATGTCGAGATCGTCCAGTTCGACGGGCATGTCGCGCCGGATCTGCCGCTCGATCAATGCGATCCGGGCTTCCCCGGTCTGCGGCTCGCCACCGCCGGGAGACCACCATGCACCCGCCCTGGCTTCCGGACGCAACGCGTGCACCACGTGCAGCGTCGCCTTCCACTGCCCGGCAAGCTGGACAGCCCGATCCAGCGCGCGATCGCAATGGCTGGAAAGATCGGTCGCCAACAGGATCCTGCGCGGCGCCCCGGGATGTGTTTCGTCTCGGCTCATGACGTCTTCCTCGAAGACCTGTCGGCAGTCTTGCAGGCACGGGCGTGCCGGGCAAGCGCCAGGATTCGGCGTCATAGGGCGGGCAGGCGCGCTCTTGCTTGTGTAGACTTCAAGCAACGTCTGTTCTGCCCATGTTTCCGACAGGTTCACGGACTCTTGCCCTACGCCTGGATCGCCATCGCCCTCGCCTGCTTGCCTTACGTGGCAAGTATCGGCACGTTTTTGATCGGCCACCGGCAACGCAAGCGCACCACCTGGATCATGACCACGACGGCGGCCGCCTGCCTGGTGCTGGCGGCGCTGCTTTATCCGGCCATCGACGGCGGCGGCGTGGTGCGCGAATCCATCGCCTGGATGCCGGGCCTGGGGCTGGATTTCGTCCTGCGCGTGGACGGCCTCACCTGGCTGTTCCTGATGCTGGTGTGCGGCATCGGTCTGCTGGTCGGCATCTACGCGGCTTATTACATGCCGCCGGACCATACGCTGGTGCGTTTCTTCGCGTTGCTGCTGGCCTTCATGGGCTCGATGCTGAACGTGGTGTTATCCGGCAACGTGATCCAGATGGTGTTCTTCTGGGAACTGACCGGGCTGTTCTCGTTCCTGCTGATCGGCTACTGGTACCGGGGCGAATCGGCGCGCGACGCCGCGCGCACGGCATTGATCGTCACCGGCAGCGGCGGACTGTGCCTGCTGGCCGGAGCGTTGCTGATCGGGCACGTCGCCGGCAGTTACGACCTGGAGGTGATCCTCGCCGCCGGCGCGCGCATCCGCCACAGCCCGCTGTACCTGCCGGCGCTGGTGCTGGTGCTGATCGGCGCGCTGACCAAGAGCGCGCAGTTCCCCTTCCACTTCTGGTTGCCGTCGGCGATGTCGGCGCCGACGCCGGTGTCGGCGTATCTGCATTCGGCGACGCTGGTGAAGCTCGGCATCTTCGTGTTGCTGCGCTTCTGGCCGGTGCTGGCGGGCACCGACGCATGGTTCTGGCTGCTCGGCGGTGCCGGCTTGATCTCGCTGGTGCTGGGCGCCTGGTCGGCGATGTACCAGAACGACCTGAAAGGCATCCTCGCCTACTCGACCATCAGCCACCTCGGCCTGATCGCGATGCTGCTGGGCCTGGGCAGCACGCTGGGCGCGGTGGCGGCGATTTTCCACACCGTCAACCACGCCACTTTCAAGGCCTCGCTGTTCATGGCCGCCGGCGCGGTGGACAACGAGACCGGCACGCGTGACCTGCGCAGGCTGGGCGGCCTGCGCCACGTGATGCCGATCACCGCCACGCTGGCCATCATCGCCAGCGCGGCCATGGCCGGCGTGCCGCTGCTCAACGGGTTCCTGTCCAAGGAAATGTTTTTCGCCGTAGCCCTGGGCTCGCACCAGGGACCGACGCTGGACACGGTGATCGCCGTGCTGGCGGTGGCCGCCGCGGGGTTGAGCGTCACCTATTCGCTGCGCCTGGTCGCCAGCACGTTTTTCGGGTCGGCGCGCGACGACTACCCGCGCGTGCCGAACGAGCCGCCGCGCTGGATGCGCTTTCCCATCGGCTTTCTGGCGCTGGCTTGTCTGGCCGTCGGCATTTTTCCGGCGCGCGTGATCGGCCCGACCCTGCACAATGCCGCGCTGTCGGTGCTCGGCACACAGACCCCGGCCTACAGTTTGATGATCTGGCACGGCATGACCACACCGCTGCTGATGAGCGTGGCGGCCCTGATCGGTGGATGCCTGTTGTACGTGGCGGCGCGCCACTACCTCATGCGCCGTGACGGTCCGCCGTTGTTGCGGCACATCAGCTTCAAGCGAATCTTCGAACGCACGCTGGTCATGCTGACCGACACGCTGCCGGCATGGCACCAGCGGGCATTCCCGGAACGGCGTCTGCAGATGCAGTTGCTACTGATGGTTTTGGCGGCCCTGGCGGCTGCCACGGCTGGCGTGGGCAGCCTCACGGGCGATCTCACCTTGCAAGGCGCGGGCATCGACCCCGGCTTCGCCCTGCTCTGGGTGCTGGGCGCGGCCTGCGCCGTGGGCGCGGCCATCCTGGCCAAGTTTCACCGCATGGCGGCGCTCATCCTCGGCGGTGGCGTCGGACTGGTGGTGTGCGTCACGTTCGTGTGGTTGTCGGCGCCCGACCTTGCCATCACGCAACTGCTGGTCGAATCGGTGACCACGATCCTGATCCTGCTAGGGCTGCGCTGGCTGCCCAAGCGCATCAAGGGGCGGACTCCCGACACGCGCCGTGCCCGCTACCGGCGGCGTCGCGACGTGCTGATCGCCGCAGCCGTGGGTACGGGACTTGCCGCGCTGGCCTTCGCCGCCATGCAGCATCCGGTCGCGGACACGGTCTCGCGGTTTTATCTGCAAAACGCCCTGCCTGGTGGGGGCGGACACAACGTGGTCAACGTCATCCTGGTGGACTTCCGCAGCCTCGACACGCTGGGCGAGATCACCGTGCTCGGCATCGTGGCCTTGACCGTATTCGCCCTGCTGCGCCGGTTCCGGCCGGCCACGGAAAGCATCGGCGCCACTACCGAAAGACACCAGGCGATGCAGGCCGCATCTCCCGTTGAACCGGACAGCCGCACACCTGCCGATTACCTGGCCATACCCGCCATCCTGATGATGCTGGCGGTGCCGTTCATGCTGCTGTTCGGCATCTGGCTGTTCCTGCGCGGGCACGATTTGCCCGGCGGCGGCTTCGCGGCCGGCATCACGGCGACGCTGGCGCTGGTGGTGCTGTACATGGCGTGCGGCGCGCGCTGGGTCGAGGCGCGCCTGCGTGTGGCGCCGATGCGCTGGATCGGCGCCGGATTGCTGCTCGCCGTCCTGGCTGGCGTCGGCGCCATCGTGGCCGGGTATCCGTTCCTGACTTCGTATCACGGCCAGCTCGACCTGCCCGTGCTGGGGACGGTGCACGTGGTCAGCGCGCTGCTGTTCGACCTCGGCGTGTTCTGCACGGTGGTGGGCGCCTGCTCGCTGATTCTGGTGGCCCTGGCGCACCAGTCCCTGCGCCGACCCGTGGCCGTCGCCGCACCCGCCGACACGGACGCGGAGGATACCCGCTGATGGAACTGATCCTTGCCCTCGCCATCGGCCTGCTCGCCGGCTGCGGCGTCTGGTTGCTGCTGCGCCCGCGCACCTTCCAGGTCATCATCGGCCTGACCCTGATCGGTTACGCGGTCAACCTTTTCATCTTTTCCATCGGCGGCCTGCGCACCGGGGCCGACCCGGTGCTGCGCGACGGGCTGACCGACATGGCCCACTACACCGACCCGCTGCCGCAGGCGCTGGTGCTGACCGCCATCGTCATCGGCTTCGCCACCACGGCGCTGTTCCTGGTGGTGCTGTTGGCCTCGCGCGGCCTGACCGGCAACGACCATGTCGACGGAAAGGACGGGTCGCCGTGAGCGCGCATCTGGTCATCGCCCCGCTGTTGATCCCGCTCGCGGTCGCCGCGCTGCAGTTGCTGGCGGGTACCAGGCGCCGGCGTCTTGCATCCGCGCTGAGCCTGGCTTCGTGCGTGTCGCTGCTGCTGGTCGCCGCGCGCCTGATGTGGATGGTGGCCGGTCCCGGCGCAGGCAGCCGCACCTTCGTCTACGCCATCGGCGACTGGCCGGCGCGCTTCGCCATCGTGCTGGTGGCCGACCGCCTGTCGGTGCTGATGCTGCTGTTGACGGCGGTGCTGGCGCTGGCCGTGACGCCGTACGCGCTGGGCCGCTGGCAATACCGCGGCGCGCGCTTCCAGCCGTTGATGCAGTTGCTGCTGCTGGGATTGAACGGCGCCTTCCTCACCGGCGACCTGTTCAACCTGTTCGTGTTTTTCGAGGTGCTGCTGGCGGCCTCCTATGGCCTGGCGCTGCATGGTTCCGGCGCGCGCCGCACCAGTGCGGGCCTGCATTACATCGTCATCAACCTGGCCGCGTCGATGCTGTTCCTGCTTGGCGTGAGCCTGATCTTCGGCGTCACCGGCACGCTCAACATGGCCGAACTGGCGCGCAGGATCCCGACCCTGCCCAACCACACGCGCAACCTGCTGCATGGCGGCGCGGCGCTGCTGGGCCTGGCGTTCCTGGTCAAGACGGCGGTGTGGCCGCTGGGTTTCTGGTTGCCGCGCACCTATTCCGCGGCCACGCCGCCGGTCGCGGCGATGTTTTCGATCATGACCAAGCTCGGCATCTACGTGCTGCTGCGCCTGGGCCTGCTGCTGTTCGGCGCCGGCGCCGGGCCCGCGTCGGCGCATTTCGGCAGCGACTGGTTGCTGGTGGCCGGCATGATCACCCTGGTCGTGGGCGCTGTCGGCCTGCTCGGCGCGCGCGAGCTGGGCAAGCTGGCCGGCTATTGCGTGCTGATTTCCTCGGGCACGCTGCTGGGCGCCATCGCGTTGCAGCAACCGGCGGTGACCGCGGGTGCGCTGGCCTACCTGGTGATCTCCGTGCTCGGCATCGCCACGCTGTTTTTGCTGACCGGCCTGATCGTGCCGCACGACGAACCCGAAGGCATCGAACAGCTCGAACCCTACGACCCGGTCGGCGATGCCCTGTACGCCGACGAGGACGAAAGCCGCGTGGTCGAACCGGCGCCGCTGGTGATCCTGGGCATCTGCTTCCTGGGCTGCGCGCTGCTGCTGTCGGGGCTGCCGCCAATGGCCGGTTTCCTGGCCAAGTTCGCCCTGCTGGCGCCGATGCCTGGCGCGGGCACCGGCGCCACGGTCCTGTTCGCCCTGATCCTGGTGGCGGGCGTGTGCAGCATCATCGCCCTGTGTCGCGCCGGCATCCGGATCTTCTGGGACGACACGGAGGAGTGGGTATTTCCGCGCGTGCGACCGCGCGAAACGGCTTCGGTGGTCGTGCTGCTGGCCATCAGCCTGGTTCTCGCCT
Organism: Rhodanobacteraceae bacterium; assembly: GCA_035708045.1. Classification (GTDB taxonomy): domain Bacteria; phylum Pseudomonadota; class Gammaproteobacteria; order Xanthomonadales; family Rhodanobacteraceae; genus Oleiagrimonas. The sequence goes on from DASSTF010000203.1 coordinate 14,308, forward strand.
TCACCGCCGCGCATCCGTGGCAATACCTGCAGGCCACGGCGCGCCAGGTGCATGCCCCGAGTCATTACATCCAGGCTGTCCTGCCGCAAGCCGCGGAGGCGCGACCATGAAACGCTGGCTGGCGCACCCGCTGCTGGTCGTCATGCTGCTGATGGCGTGGCTGGTGCTGCAGCAAAGCCTTGCCGTGGGCACGATCCTGACAGGTCTGATCATCGGGCTGGGTTTGTCGCGGCTGTGGACGCGGCTGGATGCACCGCGCGTGCGCGTGCGCCATGTCGGAAAATTGCTGGTGCTTGGCTTCCGCGTCGTCGTCGACATCATCACCTCCAACTGGGCGGTGGCGCGATTGATCGTGACGCGCCGAAAGCACACTTCCGCCTTCGTCGCCATCGAGCTGGAAATGGAACAGCCGGCCGCGCTGGCCGTGCTGGCGTGCATCATCACGGCCACGCCGGGCACCATCTGGGTGAGCCACGACTCGCACCTGCGCCGGCTCACCATCCACGTGCTGGACATCGCCTCCCGCAAGCAACTGGTGCACAACATCAAGCAACGCTACGAGCCGCCGCTGCGGGAGATATTCCGGTGATCGGCACTATCGTCACCGTCGTCGTCGGCATCGCCCAATTGCTGTTGCTGCTGGCGATGGGTCTGGCCATCGTGCGCATCGTGCGCGGGCCGCGCGCGCAGGATCGTGTGGCGGCGCTGGATGCGCTTTACGTTGACGCCATGCTGTTGTTGCTCAGCATCGGCATCCGCACCGGCAGCCTGCTGTACGTGGCCGCCTGCCTGGTCATCGCCGTGCTGGGATTCGCCAGCACCTCGGCGTTCGCCAAGTTCCTGATGCGCGGCGAGGTGATCGAATGAGCGCGCTCGTGTCACTGCCGGACTGGGCCGCCCTGCTGGTCGCCGTGCTGGTGCTTGCCAGTTCATTGCTGGCGTTCGTCGGCTCGGTCGGCCTGCTGCGGCTGAAGAGTTTCTACAGCCGTCTGCACGCGCCCACGCTGGGCACGACGCTGGGCCTGTTCCTGATGGTGGTGGCCACGGTTTTGTGCTTTTCGCTGGCGCGCGGGCACCTCATCCTGAGCCCGCTCCTCATCGGCATTTTCGTGACCGCGACCGTGCCGATCACCATGATCCTGCTGGCGCGTGCGGCCTTGCAGCGGGATCGGTCCGAAGGCGATCCGCACGTACCGCCCGCACCATCCGGAGAGCCGGGCCCACGCCATCCCATGTAGGGGGCTGCCCGCCCTAATTCTTGCCGACTTCCACGGCGGCGATGCGCCAATCAGTGCCCTTCCGTTCGACGCGCAGGCGCACCGGACGCCGCGCCGCCACGCCGCCATGCTCGACTTCGTTGCTGCCGAGGTAACGCACCTGCCCCTGCACATGACAGCGAATCGTCGTCGGGCAATCGATGCGGTCGATGTCGATGCCCGCCGGCCACGGACTGGACACATCACGTCCCACCACCAGCGACGGATCGGCCAGCCATGCCCGCAGCAGGTCCGGCGTCAGCAGATCGCCATACACCTTCTTCAACTGCGGGCGCATGGCATCGGGTGGAGCCAGCACGGATACTTTCTGCATCTGCTTGCCGAAACGCTCCACCACATCGCGCACGGCGTTCCTGTCCGCCGACGCGGCCGTTGCCGGAGAAGCCGTCGATGCGGCGGCAGTCGTTTCCGATGCCGGGGTTCCTGCCTGCTGGCCACAACCGGCCATCAACAGGATCAAGGCCATCGGCCACAAGCCATGCCGGAAGTTCATGTGCTTCCTCTCCTCGACTCCGATGCCGGCAGATCCGGCGGCCCCTTCAGTTCGACGGTATTGCCGTCAGGATCGAAGATGTAGATCGACGGGCCCTCGCCCTCCGCGCCGTAGCGCGAGCCGATATCGCCGATGCGTACGTCGTGTGCTTTGAGATGGGCAAGGATGGCCTGCTCGTCGTACGGTTCCACGCGTACACAGAAATGATCCATGTTGCGACCTTCCGCACCCGGCGCGGCGCCGCCGGCACGGCCGAGTTTGCCATCGATATCGACCAGGTCGATCAACGACAGGCCGGCGCGCAACTGCACCAGGCCGATTCCGTCCTGACGTTTTTCGACCCGGCAACCCAACACGTCGGCATAGAAACGGCAGGCGCGTTCCATGTCGGTGATGCGCAGCACCACATGATCCAGACCACGGATGTTGATCATGGCAGGCTTTCCCATCGAAACGGACTTTGAGCCTAACACCCCCGGGTCACGGAAAAGATGAACCGGAGGGCTGGCGCAGGCCGCGAAAACGGTATAATCGGCCTTTCCACACGCATGGTGGGAGAAGCGGCTCTGCCGCTGCCGAAGGCGCAACGCCCGTAATCGCTCAGGCCCAGCACCTCCACGCGTGAAAAACTCTGGAGAGACCGGTTCGATCCGGCGCCGAAGGGGCACGAAATGCGGATGCCGCATTTCCAAACTCTCAGGCAAAAGAACAGAGGGGCACATGACGTCCATACGCCACTGCGGACCCCTGCCATGAACCAGAAAGCCACTCCCTCGCTGCGCGACCTCGAACACCACGACGCCTTCATCGGTCGCCACATCGGCCCGGATGACGCCGAAACCGCCGCCATGCTGGATACCATCGGCCAGCCGTCGCTGGAGGCCATGACCGATGCCATCGTGCCGGCCAACATCAAGTCGACCAACCCGCTCGATCTGCCCGAGGCGATCACCGAAGTCGAGGCGCTGACCAAGGTTCGCGCCATCGCGAAAAAGAACAAGGTGTTCCGCAGCTTCATCGGCCAGGGCTACTACGGCACCCACGTGCCCAACGTGATTGCCCGCAACATCCTGGAAAACCCGGCCTGGTACACGGCCTACACGCCGTACCAGGCGGAAATTTCACAGGGTCGCCTGGAAGCGCTGCTGAACTTCCAGACCATGTGCGCCGACTTGACCGGCATGGAAATCGCCAACGCCTCGATGCTGGACGAAGGCACCGCCGCCGCCGAAGCCATGACGCTGGCCAAGCGCATGGTCAAGGCCAGGAACAAGGGCAGCACGATCGTGGTGTTCGGCGATGCGCACCCGCAGACCATCGAGGTGATGCGCACGCGCGCCGAGCCGCTGGGCCTTGCGATCAAGCTGGCCAACTCCGCCGAGGAGTGGGACGCCGCGATCGCCGCGGACGACTACTTCGCGGCGCTGATCCAGTACCCGGCCAGCAGCGGCTGGCTGATGGACTGGAGCGGGGAGGTCGAAAAAATCCACGCCAAGGGCGCGCTGGCCATCTTCGCCGCCGATCTGCTGGCCCTGACCCTGCTCAAGTCGCCAGGCGAAATGGGCGCGGACATCGTCGTCGGCAACACCCAGCGTTTCGGCGTGCCGTTCGGTTTCGGCGGTCCGCATGCCGGCTTCATGGCCTGCCGCGACGCCTACAAGCGCTCCATGCCCGGCCGTCTGATCGGCGTGTCGCGCGACGCCGAAGGCAACAACGCCTACCGTCTGACGCTGCAGACGCGCGAGCAGCACATCCGCCGCGAAAAGGCCACTTCCAACATCTGCACCGCGCAGGTGCTGCTGGCCATCATGGCCTCGATGTACGCCGTCTATCATGGCCCCGAAGGTCTCACGCGCATCGCTTCGCGCGTGACTCGCCTGGCCGCGATCCTCATGGCCGGCCTGAAGCAGCTCGGCTTCACCCAGTCCCACCACGGTACCGCGTTCGACACGCTGAGCCTCAAGACCGGCGAGCGCACCGACGCCATCGCCGCTCGCGCGGTGGCGATGGGCGTCAACCTGCGCAAGGCATGGGACGAGTACCTGTGCATTTCGCTGGACGAAACCACCACGCGCGACGACATCGAACTGCTGTGGCGCATCTTCGGCGGCGACGACGCGGCGCTGCCGGACATCGACGCGCTGGACGCCGACGCGCCGTCGCTGATCCCTGAATCACTGCGGCGTACGTCGAAGTTCCTGACCCATCCGGTGTTCAACACCCACCACAGCGAGCACGAGATGCTGCGCTATCTGCGCTCGCTTTCGGACAAGGATCTGGCACTCGACCGCAGCATGATTCCGCTGGGCTCGTGCACCATGAAGCTCAACGCCACGGCCGAGATGCTGCCGATCACCTGGCCCGAATTCGCCAACATCCATCCGCTGGCGCCGGCCGACCAGGCAGCGGGTTACAAAGAGCTGATCGAAAGCCTGGAAGACCAGTTGTGCAAGCTGACCGGCTACGATGCCGTCAGCCTGCAGCCGAATGCCGGCGCGCAGGGCGAGCTGGCGGGTCTGCTCGCCATCCGCGCGTATCACGCCTCGCGCGGCGAAGGTCACCGCAACGTGTGCCTGATTCCCGAATCGGCGCACGGCACCAACCCCGCCTCGGCGCAAATGGCCAACATGCGCGTGGTCGTCACCCGTTGCGACGCCAACGGCAACGTGGATCTGGACGACATCCGCGACAAGGCGGAGAAATACGGCAACGACCTGGCC
>DASSTF010000204.1:0-19185 GCA_035708045.1 Rhodanobacteraceae bacterium
GTGCCATCCGCGCACACGTGCAGGTTGCCCGACCACAAGTCGCCATGCAGCAGCACCGGCGGCATGTCCGGAATGCGTTGCGCAAGCTGCCCGCACAGATGCTCGATGGCCTGGCCATCCGCGGCTTCGATCAGATGTCGATCACGCGCCCTGCGCATTTGCGGCAGCAATCGCCGCTCCGCAAAAAAACGCCAACCATCCGTGTCGGGCGTATTGTCCTGCGGCGAATCTCCGCAAAAGCCCTGACGGTCAAGCCCGAAATTTTTCCCGATCCGCACGTGCTGGGCAGCCAGACCTTTTGCTGCCTGCTGCCAATAATCCGCGCTCCGCCGGCCCTGCCCCAGATCTTCCATGACGATGCCATCGGCACGGGTTTCGAACACCTCTGGAACGCGCAACGCATCGGCCTCGCGCAGCAGATGCAGGCCGTGCGCTTCGGCCTCGAAAAAGCCGGACGGCGCATCGTCACGATGCTTGCCGATGGCGCGCCGGCCATCGGCAAGCATGATGCGTTCGATGTGCGTTCCACGATTCACAACAGATCACGTCACTCGCGTTCAAAGCGGATGATCTCATCCAGTTCGGCCTGGGCGCGCCGAATGGCGCTTCCGGCAAAGTTGTTTTCCAGCCAGTGCGCGCGTCCGGCCTTTTTCATCAGCCAGTACACCAGCAAGGCCAGCACCAGTGCAACCAGGCCATTCAACGCCAGCCACGGCACCAGACCGGGCAGATGGTTCCAATAGTCGAAGCCCTGGCGATCCCCGTCGTGCTGGATCAGCATCAGGATGATCGGGATCCAGATGAAGCTCCCCATCAGCACCATCAACGGCGCTTCCACCTTCACCCGCCAGACCCGCATGCGGGCAAGCCGCCGTTGAATGTCGAGCACCGGCGCCGCAAAATCGATGTCCTGTGTCAGCAGCAACAGGCGGATGGCCAGCACGATCATCGCCATGCCGAAGGCCTGCACAATCACGCCGCACCAGAATGCATGCATCACGTGCAGGTGCGTGGCCCAAAACGAGATTCCCCACAGCATCATGAAAAACCCGAAGGCAATCTGTGCGGCCTGTCCCCAGCGCAACGGGCGAAGACCGTGGTGCAGCTTGTCCAGGCGATGCTCGCGCCAGAGGCGCTGACTGAATGCCTGCTGCGTATCCAGACGTTGTTCCACGGCTTGCCAGGCCAGTTTCATGTCGTCAAGTTCCATGCTCATGCTCCGGTTGGATCGCCGCCGATACGCGGCTGCAAAGTTTGTGTTTGATGCGGTTGATGCGCGTGGCCACGTTGGTCTGGCTGATGCCCATCACCTCGGCCATTTCCGCGTGGTCCCGGCCTTCCAGATAGAGCAGCATCAAGGCGCGCTCGAAGGCATCCAGATCATTGATGGCGGCATACAAGATGGCGATGCGCTCGTCATCCGCTTCGTCGCCACCGATGGTGTCCAGGTGGAACGGCTGCAACGGTTCGCAAAAGGCGTCCGTCCGATGCCGTTTGTGGCGTGACTGCGAAATGGCGGTGTTGAGCGCGATCCGGTACAGCCAGGTCGAAAACTTCGCGCGGCGCTCGTCATAGCGATGCAGCGAGCGCCACAACTGGATGCCGATTTCCTGTGCCAGATCCCGGCGATCCTCTGCTCCGTGGGCATAGATGCTGGCCACCTTGAGCACGATGCCCTGGTGCTCCCGCCACAACGCCTCGAAACGCTCCCGCCGTGCCTTGTCGTTCACGTGACCCCCGCATGCCTGCTCTCACCCGGATAATTCGCACAGATTCCGGAAAAATCACAGTGCATGGTTGAACCCGCACCTTGGCATACACTGACATCGTCCCATGCATGCGAGGCAAGTCCCATGACCACCGTTTACGATTTTGAAGCCGACCTGCTCGACGGCACGCCGCAGAAGCTCGACGCCTGGCGCGGCCAGCCGCTGCTGATCGTCAATGTGGCTTCCAAGTGCGGATTCACGCCGCAATACGAGGGGCTGGAGGCGCTGTATCGCGTGCACAAGGACGAGGGTTTCGCGGTGCTGGGTTTTCCCTGCAATCAGTTCGGGCATCAGGAGCCGGGCGATGCCGACGCCATCCGCGAATTCTGCTCGACGACCTATGACGTGACTTTTCCGCTGTTCGCCAAGATCGACGTCAACGGCGACGACGCGCATCCCCTGTATCGATTCCTCAAGGAAGCGGCGCCCGGCGTGCTGGGTTCAAAAGCGATCAAGTGGAATTTCACCAAATTCCTGATCGACCGCAACGGCAACGTGGTGCGCCGCTACGCCTCGGCGGACACGCCCGCGAAAATCGAAAAAGACCTCGCACGCCACCTGTAGGAGCGCGCCTGCGCGCGATGGATCTTGCCTCAAGGTTCCGACAATCGCGCGCAGGCGCGCTCCTACAGGTGTTTCGTCAGAATGCGGCATCAGGCCCGATGCGGACGCAGATTGGGCAGAAACACCGCCAGCACCCCCAGCAGCGGCAGGAAAGCGCAAACCTGATAAACGAAAACGATGCCGAAATGATCGGCAACCACGCCCAGCACGGCGGCGCCGATGCCGCCGAGGCCGAAGGCCAAACCGTAGAACATGCCTGAAACCGCGCCGATGCGCTGCGGCATCAGATCCTGCGCATAGACGATGATCGCCGGAAACGCCGACGCCAGCACCATGCCGATGACGACGCTGAGCACCGTGGTGGCCGCAAGGCCCACGTGCGGTAGCAGCAGCGTGAACGGCGCCACGCCGAGGATCGAAATCCAGATCACCGTCTTGCGGCCGATGCGGTCGCCGACGGGGCCGCCGATGAGCGTTCCCGCCGCCACCGAAGCCAGGAACAGGAACAGGTGCATCTGTGCATTGTGCACCGACACGCCGAAATGGTGGATCAGGTAAAACTCGAAATAGGTACTGATGCTGGCGAGGTAGAAGTACTTGGAGAAAATCAGCACCATCAGCACGCCGATCGTGCGCCGCACCACGGCGCGCGAAGCGATCGGCGGCGGTGCGTCGGCCACCTTGCGCCTGCGCCGTTCGGCCACGTGCCGGCTGTACCAGCGGCTGACCTGCAGCAGCACCACGATGGCCAGCAACGCCGCCAGGCCGAACCAGGCCACGCTTTCGCGGCCATGGCGCAACACGATCCAGGCCGCCAGCAGCGGGCCCAGCGACGAGCCGACGTTGCCGCCGATCTGGAATACCGACTGCGCCAAGCCATAGCGCCCGCCCGAAGCCATGCGCGCCACGCGCGCCGACTCGGGGTGAAACACCGACGAACCCGCGCCCACCAGCGCCGCGGCCACCAGCAACAGCGCATAGCTTGGCGCCCAGGCCAGCAGCAACAGGCCGCACAAGGTCGAGCCCATGCCAATGGGAAGCGAATACGGCAACGGCTTGCGGTCGGCGACGTAGCCGACCAGCGGCTGCAGCAACGACGCGGTGACCTGGAACGTCAGCGTGATCAAGCCGATCTGCACGAAGCTCAGATCGAACCCGCTCTTGAGCAGCGGATAGATGGCCAGGATCAACGACTGCATCATGTCGTTGAGCACATGCGAGAAGCTGATCCCGCCCAGCACCCCGAACACCGGGCCGCGTGGGCGTTCCGCCGCTACTTCCGAACCTGGCTGTTCAACACGCGTGTCCATGGATCCCGTTGCCTTGAGCAAAAACGACAGAGGGCCGGCACACCCTGCATGCCGGCCCTCCCCGGAGGTCGATTATACGCGCCTTCCCCGTCAGCGCCTCAGCTTGCTGAGCAGGCGCAGGATTTCCATGTACAGCCACACCAGGGTGACCATCAGCGCAAACGCGCCGTACCACTCCATGTACTTCGGCGCGCCATGGGCAACGCCCTGGTCGATGATGTCGAAATCGAGCGCCAGGTTCATGGCCGCCAGGCCCACCACCAGCAGGCTGAAGCCGATGCCCAGCGCGCCCGATTCGTGGATGAACGGAATGTCGACGCTGGTGAAGGCGCGCAGGCCGATGTCCACCAGATACAGCAGTGCGATGGCGCAGGTACCCGCCACCACGCACATGCGGAACTTGTCGGTCACGCGGATCCAGCCGGCGCGATAGGCCACCAGCATCACCGCCATCACGCCGAAGGTGAGCATCACCGCCTGCAGCACGATGCCCGGGAAACGCAGGTTCATGAAGGCGGACAGGCCACCCAGCGCGAAACCTTCCGCCAGGGCGTACACCGGCGCCGTGATGCCGCTCCAGCGCGGCTTGAACACGGACACCATGGCCAGGATGAAGCCCACGATCAGCCCACCCCAGAGGAACGGCGACACTGCGCCCATGGCTTCGGCCGCGGCCTGCGCACGCACCATGGCCTCGGTCATGCCGGGGGCGAAATCGACATGCTGCACGGCCGCGGCAAATGCCGTGGCGAAACGGTGCCACGTCCAGCCGCCGGTGACGACCGCCAGCACCAGCAGCAGCGCCGTCTTGCCGACGGTGCCATTGATGGTCATGCGTTCGCCGACCGCCTGCGTCGTGTCGAAACTGGCGCGTTTGAGTACGGGGTTGTTCGATTGCACGTCGGTTTTCCTGCTTGTTCGATAGGGAAATTTTGGCCCGATCGGGCGTGTCCCGATCCATGCTTCCGCGCGTCTTTCAACCTCTGCCTCACGGGCCAGGGTTGTGGGCGTGCGGGACTGGAGAATGGTAACAGTGGTGGCTTTTCAGCGTGAGATCAAGGTTTTTTTCAGCCATGAACGGGTGGCGTCGTCAGGCTTGCCCAGCCAGGTGAATTGCGCCTGGCTGCTGATGCCGGCATCCGGGCTTGGCGCGGGGTCATGCACGAACACGCCCTGCATGGCGCCACCGCTCTTGTCGTACAGCAGCACGATCTTTTCGCCGGGACAATCGTGCGGCTTGCAGGCCTGCACCAGAAGGCGCGACTTGCCATCCACACTGACCTCCTTCGCCGGCACCGCCGTACCGCCCTTGCTCACCCATTCCGGCAGGGATTGCGCACCGTCCATGGCAGCGAAGGCGTCGGAAAACGCCGGCTCCTGCATCAGGTCATACAGGTATCGCCGATCGGGCTGGCTGCCGACCACCTTCATGCCGCTCTCGCTTTTGACTGGCGCGGCGAGGGGGGTGGATACCGCGGCGCGTTGCGCCGGATCGCGCGTGGTGCCATGCGCCATCGTCGCGCTCGCCGCCGTGGCCGCCGTCGATGCACCGTTCTGATCCGATGTGCCGGAACAGGCGGCGAGCCCGACCGTCGCCAACGCGGCAACCATGAAAAAAGTCAGTGTTCTGGTTTGCTTTTCCATCCGTCATCTCCCGAAACGATAAAAATGCACGATCACTTCAACTACTTGACACCAGACATCATTTTTTCACATCCAGCAACTGGATATCGAAAACCAGCGCCTCGTTGGGGCCAATGCGCGGCAACTGCCCCTGCTCGCCGTAAGCCTGGTCGGGCGGAATGAAAACCTTCCAGCGCGCGCCCACGTGCATGCGCGGCAACACGTCGCGCCAGCCCGGCAGCATGCGGCTGACGGCATAGGTGACCGGCTTGCCGTGCGCCCAGGAACTGTCGAATTCCATGCCGTTGATGAGCGACCCGCGGTAATTGATGACCACGGTGCTGTCCACCGTCGGCGCAGCGCCCTGCCCCTTGTGCAGAACCTTGTATTGCACCCCGGACGGCAACGTCACCACGCCCGGTTGTTGGCCGTTCGTGCGCATGAACTCGGCGCTCTTGCGCGCGTTCTCGCTGGCCAGTTTGTGGAACTCGACCAGCGCCTGGCGATGCATCTGACGCCCCAGCATGTCCAGTTGCCGGCTCATGACCGCCATGGGAACCGCCGGCGGCTGCCTGGCGTAGGCGTCCTTGATCGCGCGGATCAACGTCGTCAGTTCGACATCCGGATGGCCGTCGGCAAACTCGCTGCCGAAGCGATAACCGATGGCATAGGAAACATCGTGCTGATTCAAGGCGGTGGCCTGCCTGGCTCCCGAGCCCACGGTACTGCTGGCCGACGCCGGGCCGTTACCGGAAGCCAGCGCAGGCGCCACCGGGCCCATGACGCCCAGAAACAGGAGGATGGCGGCTCTCATGGCTGACACGATTTCATGACCGGAACATGTTTTCAAAGCCCGCAAACTGAGAAAACCGCGACCGGCAAAAGGTTCCCGGCTGCTACCATGGCCGCCTGTTTTCAGGAGTCCTCCACCCATGGCCTACCGCAATATCGAGGTCGCCAACCGTGGCGCCATCCGCACCCTCACGGTCAACCGCCCGGACAAGCTCAACGCGCTCAATCGCGCCACCTTGAACGAGCTGACCATCGCCTTCCAGCAGGCCGCCCAGGACGACGCCGTACGCGTGGTGGTGCTGACCGGCGCCGGCGACAAGGCCTTCGTGGCCGGCGCCGACATCGCCGAGATGAACGGCTACACGCCCGTCCAGGCGCAGGCTTTCTCGGAAACCGGCCAGCGTCTGATGCTGGCCATCGAACGCCTCGGCAAGCCCGTCATCGCGCGCGTCCAGGGCTTCGCCCTTGGTGGCGGCATGGAACTGGCCATGGCCTGCCACCTGCGCATCGCCAGCGACAAGGCCCGCTTCGGCCAGCCGGAAATCAACCTCGGCCTGATTCCCGGCTTTGGCGGCACCCAGCGCCTGACCCGCCTGGCCGGCCGCGCCGCCGCCCTGGAACTGTGCCTGACTGGCGCGCCAATCAAGGCCCAGCGCGCCGCCGAACTCGGCATCGTCAATCGTGTGGTCGAGCATGATCAACTGGACGAAGCCGTCGACACCCTCGCCGACCAACTCGCCGCCGCCGCGCCGCTGGCCGCCGCCGGCATCCTCGACGCGATCTTGAACGGCGGCGAATGCGGCATCGACCAGGGCCTCGCCTACGAAACCCGCAACTTCGCCCTCGCCTTTTCCACCGAGGACATGCACGAAGGCACCAGCGCGTTTTTGGAAAAGCGCAAGCCCGAGTTCAAGGGGGAGTGAAGCAGGGGCGAGTAGCGAGGGGCGAGTAGCGAGGGCGCAAGTACGAAAAGCGTGCGGGCGGGTTACGTACGCGCTATTCGGAGTGCCCTGCGGTGTACTTCTTTTCGCCTGCCGTGATCCGCAATGGCAAGCGGTTTTCCGGCGGAGCCATGGGACAGGTGGCGAAGGCGGTGAAGACGCAGGGCGGGTTGTAGGCCTTGTTGAAGTCGAGCACGATGCGGCCGTCTTTCGGCGCTTCCGTGTAGAGGAAGCGGGCGGCGCCGTAGGTTTCCTTGCCGCTGGTCTGGTCGGCGAAGACGAGGAAGTATTGCTTGTCTCCGGGGGATTCGATGACCGGGAGCAGTTCGCAGCGATGGCCGTCGCGTTCGAAGACGGCATGGCCGGCGACGGGATGTCTTTCGATGGTGCCGATGGCGGTGCCCATCTCCAGCACCTCGCCAGCCTGGGCGGGATGCCATTCGGCGTCGATGCGCCAGGACGGGTCGGGCGGAAAATAATCCAGCCCCTGGAAATGCTCGCGCGTGACGGCGTGGATGTTCTTGATGCGCAGGCCGATGCGTTCGCCGCGACGAATCAGGAAAAAGCTGATGTCGCCGATGCTGACCAGGGTCGGGTGCGGGTGATCGTCATCCTGCAGGGTGGCTTCGAGTTTTGATTCGCCATCGATCAGCCCTTCGTCGGTCAGGGTGATGGTGGCCTCGCCGTCGGCATCCAGGCGGACGTTGCCGAAATGCGCGGGCAGGCCTTCGACGATGATGGCGTTGTCGGCCGCGCTGCCGATGGTGTTGTCGCCCGGCTCCAGCCACGGCAGGCCGACCAGGGTCAGCCAGCCGTCGAGGGCAGTCAGGCGTTCGAGGCGCTGAGTTCGCCAGCGTTCGATGTCGGCGTCGAAGGATGTAGTGAGCATGGGGATCGTGGGTTGAACAGGATGAACCAATCTATCGCAGCCGCGCCTGTTTTGTGTAATCGCGGCTGCGCCCACCTTGTGTAGACAACCTCGAAAACCGCAAGTCACAGATTTTCCATGATGGCGATTATCACAAACGAAGTCCGTTCGCCCTGAGGTATCGAAGGGCAATCTTCAAGTTTCTCGCGCCGTTCATGGTTCGATACGCGAAGCGTACCCTGTGCTGAGCCTGTCGAAGCATCACCACGAACGGAAATAGTTTTCGGCTAAAGGGTCGGGCAATCGCCAGCAGGCTGGCTCCTACAACAAGAATAAGAAATGGAGGTTGGCGATATCAGCGGCCGCGGAGGAACAGGCGGTCGAGTTCGTCCAGGCGCAGTTGCACCCAGGTGGGACGGCCGTGATTGCATTGGCCGGAGCGTTCGGTGGCTTCCATGTCGCGCAGCAGGGCGTTCATTTCCGGAATGCCGAGGCGGCGGCCGGCTCGGACGGAGCCGTGGCAGGCCATGGTCGACAGGAGCTCGTTTTCCAGTTCTTCCAGACGCCGGGAATGGCCGTGTTCGGCTAGTTCCGCGAGCACGTCGCGGGTGAGTTCGGTGACGTCGGCGCCTTCGAGCAGCGACGGAATGCGCCGCACGACGATGGACGAAGGACCACTGCGCGACAGCTCCAGGCCCCAGCCCGCCAATGCTTCGGCGTATTCCTCGGCAGCGGCGGCTTCGCGGCTGGAAACGGCGATCGACAGCGGCACCAGCAGCATCTGCGAGCGCAGGTTGCAGGTGCTGCGTCCGGCTTTCAGGCGTTCGTAGGTGATGCGCTCGTGGGCGGCGTGCATGTCCACCAGGATCAGGCCGTGGGCGTTTTCGGCAAGGATGTAGATGCTTTTCAGTTGCGCCAGCGCATAGCCGAGCGGCGGCACGTCGTCGGTTTCGGCGCTCTCGTCCGACGCGGCGTCCAGAACGGTTGCATCCGACTTGCCGAACAGGGCTTCATACTCGCCCAGCGGCGCCTCGCGCACGCCAAGCGACAGCGGCTTCTGCGGGTGCCACGCACCGCCGCGTCCGCCGCCGTTGCCACCGCGTGCGGGCATGCCCGGCGGCTCGGCGGCCATCGGCGCGCGCATGCCTTCGGGCAGCTTGCCGGCCGGCAAGGAAGTGACGCTGCCCGCGCGCGTATCGGCCAATGCCTCGTGCAGATTGCGGAACAGGAAGTCGTGCACCAGACGCTGTTCGCGGAAACGCACCTCGTGCTTGGCCGGGTGCACGTTGACGTCGACGCCGGCGGGATCGAGTTCCAGAAACAGCACGAACACCGCATGCCGGCCGTGGAACAGCACGTCGGCATAGGCCTGGCGCACGGCATGCGCGACGATGCGGTCGCGCACCATGCGACCGTTGACGAAAAAGTATTGCTGGTCGGCCTGTGCGCGCGAAGCCGTGGGCAACCCGACCCAGCCCGAAAGGCGCATGCCCGCCCCTTCCTGTTCCACGCGCAGGCTGCGTTCGGGAAACTCCGGCCCCAGCACCTCGGCAACGCGCGCCAGCGCCGACGCCTCGTCGCGTGCCGCCTTGTACATGCGCACCGGCTTGCCGTTGTGGGTGAGGCGAAACTCCACCGACGCGTGCGCCAGCGCCAGTGTCTTGATCAGGTCGTCGATGTGGCTCAGCTCGGTGCGTTCGGTGCGCAGGAACTTGCGCCGGGCCGGTACGTTGTAGAACAGGTCGCGCACTTCGATGCCGGTGCCGGGCGGATGCTGCGCCGGGCGCGCCTCGCCGACACCGTGGGTACCGCTCTCGATGCGCATGGCCATGTCGCTGCCCTGCGGGCGCGAGACAAGGCTGAAGCGCGAAACCGAAGCCATCGAAGCCAATGCCTCGCCGCGGAAGCCCATGGTGGCGACGTGTTCCAGATCGTCGAAACTGGCGATCTTGCTGGTGGCATGCGCGGCCACCGCCAGCGGCAGTTCGTCGGCGGCGATGCCCTTGCCGTCGTCGCGCACGCGGATCAGGCGCGCGCCGCCGGCCTCGATGTCGATCTCGATGCGCGTGGCGCCGGCATCCAGGCTGTTTTCCACCAGTTCCTTGACCACCGAAGCCGGCCGCTCGATGACCTCGCCGGCGGCGATCTGGTTGATCAGTTCGGAAGGCAGCGGACGAATGGCAGCCATGACGCACCCTGAAACAGCAAGGTGCACAGGATAAGGGATATTCGACGCGTCACGCAGCCGCCCGCGACTCGGCTCAACTGGCGGGGATGGCCAACACCATGCCCGCGCGGATAAGGTCGCCGCGCATGTTGTTGGCGGTCTTGAGCGCGCTCACGCTGACCCCGTACTGATGGGCGATGCTGGACAGCGTATCGCCGCGCCCGACCTTGTATACGTCGCTGACGTCGTCGTTGTCGGCGGCATTCATCCTGGCCATGGCCACCGGCTTGGCCAGTTCGCCGCGACGCTTTCTCGCCTGCAACGCAAACCAGGTGCCCTGCGGCGGCGTGGTTTCGAAGTATTTCTTGACCCCGCCCAGAATCGCGTGGGCCAGTTTTTTCTGATAGGCCGGATTGCGCAGCTTGCGCTCGCCCACCGGATTGGTGATGAAGGCCGTTTCCACCAGGATCGACGGCACGTCGGGCGAACGCAGCACCACGAAGTTGGCGCGCTCGATGTGGTCGCGATGGGTCGGCCCGAGCTTGGCCAGTGCCTGCAATACGTTGTCGGCGATCTTGCTGCTGGCGCCGATGGCGTATTTCTGCTGCATGTCCAGCAACACCGAAGCCAGCGTATCGTCCATGTCGTCCAGCGAGGCGCCGCCGATCAGGTCCGAGCTGTTCTGGCGATCGGCCAGCCAGCGCGCGGCCTCGCTGACCTTGCCATGCGTGGACAGCACCCACACCGACGAACCCTTGGCATCGCTCGACTTGAAGGCGTCGGCGTGGATGGAAACGAACACGTCGGCATTGTGTTTGCGCGCGATCTGGTAGCGGCGCTTGAGCGGCACGTAATAATCGCCCTTGCGGGTCAGCACGGCGGTCATCCCAGGCTGCTTGTCGATCAAGGCGGCCAGATCCTTCGCCACTTTCAGCGTGATGTCCTTTTCCTTGGTGCCGTGTCGGCCGTGGGCTCCCGGATCCGTGCCGCCATGGCCGGCATCCACGGCCACGATGATCTTGCGCGCGCCACCGAGCAATTCGGCGGCATGCGTGGCGGCCTGCCGCTCGCTGCGGTTGGCCAAGGCAGCCGAACCCTTGCCGTACAAATCCACCACCAGCCGATGGCCGTGCCCGTCGCCGGGCGCAAGCTGAAAACTCTTGGGGTGGGTCGAGCCGGCGAGATCCAGCACTACGCGCACGCCGTGCTTGCCATGGCGACCGGTACGGATGTCCTTGAGCACGCCGACGTCATGCGGCGCGTCGAAGTTGCGGCCAAGCTCGCTGTCGCTGAAATCCAGCACCACGCGATCGGGGTTGGACAGCTGGAACAGCTTGTACTGCGCCGTGCCGGACAGGTTGATGACGACACGCGTGCGCGCGGCGTTGTCCGACACCCGAACCGACTCGATCGCAGTGCCACGGGCCGCACACAGGCCGCTCGCGGCCATCAGCGCGACACACATCAGCCAGATTGAAACGCGGCGCAACCCTCTCATGACGCGAATAGATACTGCAAAGAAAACGTGATTGCAAGCCCAGTTTCCCTTTGTAATCCGCAACCTGCACCAACTTCGTCAAGCACACCTAAGAAAACATGGGCAAGCGCCGGTTTTGCATGGATTCTGCCATTTATCGGCTTTTGCCTGTCTTTTCAATTGGATAAATGGCGCAAAAGTGCCTGTCCGCGCGGGCTTTGTGCCGTAAACCGCGCCGTACGGCCGGTGCCGGCATGGTTCAGGTGCAGTATCAGATCTGCATCCGGCAAGGCGCCCGCGCCATGCTGCGGCCATTCCACCAGCACCAGCGCGCCCGGTTCGATGAGCGCGTCCAGCCCCAGCCATTCCAGCTCGCCGGGATCGGCGATGCGGTACAAATCCAGATGCCAGGCCCGTCCGCCGGGTATCGGATACGACTCAACCAGGGTGTAAGTGGGGCTTTTGACGCGCTCGCCCACGCCCAGCGCCTGCAACAACGCCCGCGCGAAGCTGGTCTTGCCGACGCCGAGGTCGCCCTCCAGATACAGCACCAATGCGCCCTCGAGCGCGCCGGCCACGCGGTTGGCCAAGGCCCGGGTCGCCGCCTCGTCGGGCAAGTCGAAAGTGCACATGTCAGTTGTCCAGGCCATTGATGAGCGAGCGCAGCGGAGCAAACAGGTCGCTGGCCAGCAGGCCCCGTTCGCCCTGCCGGGCGGCCAGGTCGCCGGCCCGTGCGTGCAGATCGACGCCAAGACAGGCCGCCTGCCACGGCGACAGATGCTGCGCCAGCAAACCGGCGATGATACCGCCAAGCACGTCGCCCATGCCGCCGCTGGCCATGCCGGGATTGCCATGCCGGCACACGGCCACACGGCCATCCGGCGCCGCCACCAAACTGCCCGCGCCCTTGAGCACGACCACGGCCTGATACCGAGTGGCCAGTTCGCGCGCGGCGGCGAAGCGATCCGCCTGTACGGCAGCCGTGTCGCACTGGAGCAGGCGCGCCGCCTCGCCGGGATGCGGTGTCAGCACCACGTCGCGACCGTCGAAGTCGCGTGGAGCGGCAGCCAGCAGATTGAGCCCGTCGGCATCCAGCATCAACGGCAAGGCTGACGCCAACGCCGCCTGCCACAGATCGCGACCCCACTCGTCCTGCCCCAGACCGGGCCCAAGCGCCAGGACACTGGCCCGCTCGAGCAGCGGCGACAACGACTCGGCCGATGTCACCGCTTTGCCCATCAATTCCGGGCGCGCCGACAGCAACGCCGGCACATGCTCGCCGCGCGTGGCGACGCTGACCAGTCCGGCGCCGCTGCGCAAGGCCGCCTCGCCGGCCATGCATACCGCGCCGCCCATGCCGTGATCGCCGCCGATGACCAGCACATGGCCATAACGGCCCTTGTGGCTGTCGCGCGGCCGCGCTGGCAATGCGGTTTGCGACAACAGGACGGCATCAGCCTCCTGCGTGGCGTGCACGATGCCGGGCAAGCCCAGGGTATGCAGACTCAGCGTTCCGCAACAATCGGCAGCCTGCCCCGTAAACAGGCCTCGCTTCCAGGCCACGAAACAGGTCGTGGCCGAGGCCCGGATCACGGCGCCGCCAGCCGTGCCGGTATCGGCGTTCAAGCCCGAGGGCACATCCAGCGCCAGCACCGGTTTGCCGCTGGCGCCGATGGCTTCGACCAGGGTCGCCGCGTTGTCGCGCAGGGGGCGCGTCAAGCCGCTGCCGTACAAGGCGTCGACGATCACGTCGGCCTGCTCCAGATCGTCCGCCTCCCACGTCAGGTCGATGCGACCGCCGGCCCGGGCAAACGCCTGACGCGCATGCGCGGCATCGCCGCGCGAATCGGCCGTCAACGCCAGCACGCGTGCATCCAGACCGGCCTCAAGCGCGAGCGCGGCCAGCAGAAAGCCATCGCCGCCGTTGTTGCCGGGGCCGCAGGCCACCACGAGGCGCGACGCCTGCGGCCAGCGCCGGCACAACACGTCGAAGGCCGCGCGCGCGGCCCGGCGCATCAATTCGTCGCCGCTGATGCCGAGCACGTCAATGGCATGGGCGTCCAGGGCGCGCACCTGCGCCGTGGTGTAAAGCGCGTTCGGGGGATCGGGCTGGGTGTTTGCACGGGCAGACATGTCCAAAGCATAGCCCGGCCATCCGGCGAGGGCATCTACAATGGGCGCATGTCCGAGTGTTCTTCCGCCATCGACTACGCCGCCCTCGCCGCCGACATCAAGCGGTGGGCGCGCGAGCTGGGTTTTGCCGACGTCGGCATTGCCGACACCGACCTCAGCGAGGATGAAGCCCATCTCAAGCGTTGGCTCGCGGCCGGCCGCAACGGCGACATGGCGTGGATGGAACAGCACGGCGACATGCGCGCGCGACCGGACGAGCTGCATCCCGGCACCGTCCGCGTGATTTCGGTGCGCATGGACAGCACACCGCCGGGCGCGCGCGAGGCGTGGTCGGTCATCAACGACGATTCGCTCGGCTACATCTCGCGTTATGCGCTGGGTCGCGATTATCACAAGCTGATGCGCAAGCGCCTGCAGAAACTGGCCAAACGCATTCAGGAACAGGTCGGCGAATTCGGTTACCGCGCCTTCTGCGATTCGGCGCCGGTCATGGAAAAGGCGCTGGCGCGCAAGGCGGGCCTGGGCTGGCGCGGCAAGCACACATTGATGCTGTCGCGGCACGCCGGCTCATGGTTTTTCCTTGGCGAACTGTTCACCGATCTGCCGCTGCCGGTCGATCCACCCGTCACGGATCATTGCGGCACCTGTACACGTTGCATCGACGTGTGCCCCACCGGCGCCATCACCGGACCGTACCAGCTCGATGCCCGGCGCTGCATTTCCTACCTGACCATCGAACTCAAGGGCGCGATCCCCGAGGAACTGCGCAAGCCGATGGGCAACCGCATCTTCGGCTGCGACGACTGCCAACTGGTCTGCCCGTGGAACAAGTTCGCCAAGACCGCCACGGAGGCCGACTTCGCCCCGCGCCATAGCCTCGATGCCAGCAAGCTCACCGAACTGTTTGCCTGGGACGAAGCCACCTTCCTCGAAAAAACCGAAGGCATGGCCATCCGCCGCACCGGCTACGAAGGCTGGCTGCGCAACATCGCCGTGGCGCTGGGCAATGCCACGCCGTCGACGGAGGTAGTGGAAGCCCTCAAGGCACGAGCCGACGATCCCTCGCCCGTCGTGCGCGAACACGTGGTCTGGGCACTCGAACAGCAGGGCGAAGCGCATCCGATTTGAGGCCATAGTCCGCCGCGATGCCGACACGGCATCACATGCGCACTGGGCCCTTCTTCGTGCATCCGCCCAGCGCCTTGCGTGCGTTCTGGACGCCAGCGGCATCGTCGGCGATGCGGCGCATTTCCAGTACGGTTTGCCAGTTGCGTGCGCACAGGGAGCCGAGCTTGGGGCCAAATGCATAGGACTGGCGCGCCAGTTTTTCGGCCTTGGCGTAGTTGCCGAGGCGTATCGCCAGTTCGGCGCGCTCCTGCAGCAGATCCGGCGCCTTGGGCGACAACTGCAACGCCTTGTCCAAGGTAGCTGCCGCCGCCTTGTAATGACGCGCGGCTTGTTCGACATGCATCTTTTCAAGCAACTGGCTGACGCCCGGCTGGCGCAGCGGTTCCACGTGGATGACGGAATCGTCGCTTTTGCCTGCGGCGCGGATGGCCGCTACCAGGTCGTCGCCGGAATGCACCGTCTTCGGCGACGGAAGGCTGGGTTGGGAACATGCCGCCAGCATTGCGGCGGCCAGTGGAAACAGGGCGAGAAGACGGCGTTGCAACAACATGATTACCTGAGTGCCGAGGGTTGAGTCGTGGGGGTATCGTTACCATCGCCGAACAGTCCCTTGAATTGCTGCCAGAAGCAGCCGTGCACTTCGGTCGGTTCGGTGCCGGCGATGAAGGGCATGTGGCGTGCGCCGTCGCATTCGGGTTTGGTGCGCTCGCCGCTCTGCGGGTCGATCCAGACGTAGTCGATGCCCGGCCCCAGATCCGACGGCGCCGGCAGCGGCTGGGACGGCATGTGCGAGAACAGATAGCGCCATGCCACCAGCGAACCGGACGAGCCCCACAGATGCGTCGGCTTGTTGTCGTCACGCCCCATCCAGAACACGCCCAGACGATTGCCGGTGAAGCCGGCGAACCAGCTGTCGCGCTGGCTGTCGCTGGTGCCGGTTTTGCCGGCGGCGTGCAGCCAACCCATGCCGGAGCTGGCAATGGTGGACGCGGTGCCGCGCAAGGCCACTTGCTGCATGGCATAAGTAATCAGTTTGATCGGCAACTGGTACTCGGCCTTGTCCTGATGCACGCGATAGCGACGCAGCGTCTTGCCGTGCGAGTCGGTGACGCCGCGCACCGCCACCAGCGGCAGTGCATGGCCGCCGGAAGCGATGAACTGGTAGAGATAGGCGAGTTGGGCTGGCGAGAGGTCGATGGCGCCCAGCACCAGCGACGGATTCGGGTTGACGTGCTTGAGTCCGAACGATTCCAGGAACTGCTGCACACGCTGGATGCCGATGGCCATGCCCAGATGCACCGTGGCCAGGTTCCACGAGTTGACCAGGGCATCGACCAGGAACACGTTGCCGTGCGACTGGTTGTCGTCGTTCTTCGGCGTCCACACGCTGCCGTCGGGCTGCTTCATGTTGACTGGCGCATCGCTGATGACGCTGGCCAGCGACCAGCGGGTGGGCTGCGCCAGCGCCACCAGGTACACAAAAGGCTTGATCGCCGAACCCACCGAGCGATGCGCATCCAGCGCCCGATTGAAGCCGGGCTTGCGCGGATCGCGGCTGCCGACCATGGCCAGCACGTTGCCGTTGTGCGGGTTGGTGACCACGGCGGCGGCCTGGAACGGCTTGCCGCGCTTGCCCATGTTCTTGAGCGACGTGGTGATGGCCTGCTCGGTGTAAAGCTGCGCCGCCGGATCCAGTGTGGTGAAGATGGACAGGCCGCCGCCACGCAGCTGGTCTTCGCTGAAGTCGTGCATGATCTGTGCGCGCACCAGATCCATGAATGCCGGGAAGCGGTCGTGCGGCAGACGCGCGCGCCCAATCACGCCCAGAGGCGACGCCTGCGCGCGCATGGTGGCGGCATCGCCGAGCAGGCCGGTCTTGTTGAACTCGGCCAGCACGTGGTTGCGTCGCGCCAGCGCGCGTTTGGGATGCACGCGCGGGTTGTAATAGCTGGGGCCGCGCACCAGCCCCACCAGCAGGGCGATGTCCGCCGGCGACAGCTCCTGCACGCGGCGTCCGAAATAGAACTCCGCGGCGGCGGCAAAACCGTGCACGGCCTGGTTGCCCTTCTGGCCCAGGAAAACTTCGTTGACGTAGGCTTCGAGGATGCGCTCCTTGCCGTAGTGGTATTTGATCAGGATCGCCAGCAGCGCCTCGTTGAACTTGCGCACGATGGTCTGGTTGCGATCCAGATACAGGTTGCGCACCAGCTGTTGGGTCAGCGTGGAGCCGCCCTGCACGATGTGTCCGGCGCGCAGGTCGGCCCATGCCGCGCGCGCGATGGCGCCGAAGTCGATGCCGATGTTGCTGTTGAAGTTGCGATCCTCCACCGCCTGCAGGCCCGTGATCAGCAGCGGCGGCAGTTCCTTGAGGCCGACCACGCGCCGTTCTTCCTGTTCGGCGCCGTAGAGGGTGGCGATGCGCGCCGGATCCAGATGCGTCAGCGCGATCGCATGGCCTTTCATGTCGGTGACCGAGGCGATGTCGTGGCCGCCCAGCGTCACCTCGATGCGCCGTGGCAGCTCGCCGCCCTCGGGCCCGGCATAGCCGCGCGAGGAAATCACGAAGCGCGTGTTGCCGCCTGTCCAGGTGCCGGGGGTTTTCCCTTCGCCGTCATGCGTGTAGCCGGCGAATTTCAGTTCCAGTTCCAGCGCCTTCGGCGTCATCGGCTCACCGACCCGGAGCGGCAGGGGCCGTGCATACACGCGCGTGGGCACCGAGAACACCAGGTCGTTGAAGCGCTCCTGCACGCTGGCATTGAGCACCAGCGTGTAAGGCACCAGGAAGCCGACCACGAAACCCAGGCCGCCCCAGAACGGATAACGAAGCCAGGGCCATACGACACGCCAGAAGGATCGAATGCGGGGAAAATGAGTCAAAGGCGGAACCGAGGTGGAAACTGGTCGGATTATAGACAGGCCAGAGTACACGTGGTTGCCCGCGGGCCGCCGGCTTGCCGCAAATGAGAAGCCGGTTGCGTCATGTGGCGTTCAGGCTCGTCAACAGCCGGGGCTTGTCAATCAGGGCATAATCGTTTGCTTCGGCTTTACCCGATCCACACTATTCGCCCAACCTCCCCCCGTTTGCCCTGAGCGTAGCTTGCCTTGGCAAGCGGAGGCGAAGGGACGCTCGTGTAGCCCTTCGACTTCGGCCTTTCAGGCCTACGCTCAGGGCGAACGGGGGAGGAGACATTCATCCGACGCATGACAGGCATGAGCAGGCAGCAAGACAAGACAAACGGAGCAATCGCATGAGCTGGCGCCTGCGTCGCTGGGGTTACCTGTTGCGCCGCGTCCGGGGATCGATCGCGCAACGGGGGGTGCGCGGCACGTACAAGCGCATCGCGCAAACCCTCCAACGACGGCCCGCCACCGACACCCGTCTCGATCTGCTGCCACTGGACACGCCGTTCGAGCCGTTTGCGTTGCCGACCAGCGAAGCGCCGACGGTGTCGGTGATCGTGCCGGTCTACGGCAAGTTGCCGTGGACGCTGGCCTGCCTGCGCTCGATCGCCCGTCACGGCGCCCAAACGCCGTTCGAGGTGATCGTGGTCGACGACGCCTCGCCGGACGACAGCGCCGCCACGCTGAGCCGGATCGCCGGACTGCGCGTGCTGCGCCATGTCGACAACCTCGGCTTCATCGGCAGCTGCAACGCGGGCGCGAAGGCCGCGCGCGGCGATTTTCTGCTGTTTCTCAACAACGACACGCAAGTAACGCCGGGCTGGCTGGACACGCTGCACGAATGCCTGACCGGGGTGCACGATGGCGGCATCGCCGGCAGCCGCCTGGTGTATCCGGACGGACGGCTGCAGGAAGCCGGCGGCATCGTCTATGCCGACGGCGCGTGCTGGAACACGGGGCGCTTCGAGGATCGCAACGATCCGCGCTACCGCTTCCGCCGCGAAGTCGATTATGTGTCCGGCGCGGCGCTGATGATCCCGCGCCGCCTGTTCGCCAGCATCGGGGGTTTCGATGCGCGTTACGCGCCGGCCTATTACGAAGACACCGACCTGGCCTTTTCCGTGCGCGCGGCCGGACGGCGCGTGATGTACGAACCGCGCAGCCTGATCGTGCACGATGAAGGTACGACTTCCGGCACCGACGTGTTTGCCGGCGTCAAGCAGCAACAGCAGATCAACCAGCGCCGGTTTGCCGACACCTGGGCCGAGACCCTGCGCGCGCATCCCGCGCCCGGCACGCCGGTGGACAGCCTTCTGCATGGCGGACGCCCGCGCATCCTCGTCGTCGACACCACCGTGCCCGAACCTGCGCGCGATTCAGGCTCGCTGCGCCTGACCGCCATCTTCCACCTGCTGCACGAGCTTGGCTGGCAGGTCAGTTTTCTGCCGGACGACGGGCACGCCGACGAATCGCACGTGGATGCCCTGGGCACGTTGGGCGTGGAAGTGCTGC
>DASSTF010000205.1:0-11723 GCA_035708045.1 Rhodanobacteraceae bacterium
CCGATGCGGTTGGGGCCGCCGCCGAGCACCATGATCTTGTCGCGGTCGGTCGGATCGGCCTCGCACTCTTCCTCGTAGGTGGAATACATGTAGGCGGTGGAGGTGGCGAACTCGGCCGCGCACGAATCCACGCGCTTGTACACCGGATGCAGACCCAGCGTGTGGCGCAGGTGCCGCACGCCGGCCTCGTCGGTGCCCAGCACCTGGGCCAAACGCTTGTCGCTGAATCCCATGCGCTTGAGCGCGCGCAGACGCGGCTCGTCCAGGGCGGCAATGCCCTGCCCGGCCAACTCGGTTTCCGCCGCGATGATGTCTTCGATGGCCGCCAGAAACCACGGATCGATGCGGGTGTGTTCGAACACGTCTTCCAGCGTCATGCCGGCGCGGAAGGCATCGCCCACGTAGAAGATGCGCTCGGGACCCGGTTCGCGCAGCTCGCGCTTGAGCGTGGCGCGGTCATCCTCGTTGCCGAGATCGAGACCGGTCGGATCCAGACCGCATTTGCCCGTTTCCAGCCCGCGCAGGGCTTTCTGGAACGATTCGGTGAAGGTGCGGCCAATCGCCATCACCTCGCCCACCGAATGCATCTGCGTGCCCAGGCGCGACGTGGAGGCGGGGAACTTCTCGAACGCGAAGCGCGGAATCTTGGTGACCACGTAATCGATGGTCGGCTCGAACGAAGCCGGCGTGCGGCCTCCGGTGATGTCGTTGTCGAGCTCGTCCAGCGTGTAGCCCACGGCCAGCTTGGCCGCGATCTTGGCGATCGGGAAACCGGTCGCCTTGGACGCCAGCGCCGAGGAACGCGACACGCGCGGATTCATCTCGATCACCACCATGCGCCCGGTTTTCGGATCCATGCCGAACTGCACGTTGGAGCCGCCGGTATCCACGCCGATCTTGCGCAGCACCGCCAGCGAAGCGTCGCGCATGACCTGGTATTCCTTGTCGGTCAGCGTCAACGCCGGCGCGACGGTGATCGAATCGCCGGTATGCACGCCCATCGGGTCGATGTTCTCGATGGCACACACGATGATGCAGTTGTCCGCCTTGTCGCGGACCACCTCCATCTCGTATTCCTTCCAGCCCAGCAGCGACTCGTCGACCAGCACCGAATGCACCGGCGAAAGCTCCAGGCCCCGTTTGACGATGGTCTCGTATTCTTCGATGTTGTAGGCGATGCCGCCACCGGAACCGCCCAGCGTGAACGAGGGCCGCACGATGGCCGGAAAACCGAGATCCTTCTGCGCCTCGACGGCCTCTTCCCAGCTTTCGACCAGATGCGCGCGCGGGCTTTCCAGGCCGATGTCGTCCATCGCCTCGCGGAACAGCTCGCGATCCTCGGCGGTGCGAATGGCGTCGCGCGATGCGCCAATCAGCTCGACCCCGTATTTTTCCAGCACGCCGTTGTCGGCTAGCGCCAGCGCGCAGTTCAGCGCCGTCTGTCCGCCCATCGTCGGCAGCACCGCGTCGGGCTTCTCCTTGGCGATGATGCGCTCCACCGTCTGCCAATTGATCGGCTCGATGTAGACCGCGTCGGCCGTCTCCGGATCGGTCATGATCGTGGCCGGGTTCGAGTTCACAAGAACGACACGAAAACCTTCTTCTTTCAGAGCCTTGCAGGCCTGAGCTCCAGAATAATCGAACTCGCAGGCCTGGCCGATGACGATGGGGCCGGCACCGATGATGAGGATGGATCGGAGGTCGGTACGTTTGGGCATGGGTTAGCTCCTCCGGGGGCGGGAGGCTGTGAATCGGGACCCGGGACCCGGGACCCGGGACCCGTCATTGGCAAAATTTCCCAGTGATTGCTGGAGCCGGTAAAGCATCTTGCTCACGCGCTCGGCAAGTTCAAGCACAGGTTTGATGGAGTCGTTGTCATTCAAGCCAAGTTCTTCAGTAAGTAGCAATTGGGTTTGTACCTCCGCCACAGAACCGGACGCAATGGAAAGAAAACGGGCATATTCGCGACGCGAATGCCTGGCGTTCCCTTCGGCAATGTTCGACGGAACCGAAACGGCCGCACGCTGCAATTGCGATGCCAGACCGTAACGCTCTTCTCGAGGGAAAGCCGCCGTCAATTCGTATACCGAACGAGTCAACGTCATGGCTACCTGCCAAACATCCAGATCGCGGAAATGCGTGAGGTTCACGCGACCGCCCCGGAGTGCGGGTCCCGGGTGCCGGGTCCCGGGTCCCGAACCGAATCCTGCATCGCACCAACAAACCGGTCGAACAGGTAAATGATGTCGTGCGGCCCGGGCGAGGCTTCCGGATGGCCCTGGAAGCAGAACGCCGGACGATCGGTCAGGGCGAAGCCCTGCAGGCTGCCGTCGAAAAGCGATTTGTGCGTCACGCGCACGTTGTTCGGCAGCGTGTCCGGATCGGCGGAGAAGCCGTGGTTCTGGCTGGTGATGAGCACGCGGCCATCGTCCAGATCCTTGACCGGATGGTTGGCCCCGTGATGACCGAATTTCATCTTGATGGTTTTCGCGCCCAGCGCCAGCGCCATCAGCTGATGGCCAAGGCAGATGCCGAACAGCGGAATGCGTGCTTCAAGCAGCCTGGCGGTGGCCTTGATGGCATAGCCGCAGGCGGCCGGGTCACCGGGGCCGTTGGCCAGGAACACGCCATCAGGCTGCATGGCCAGCACGTCCTCGGCGGGCGTTTCGGCCGGAACCAGATGCACGTCGCAGCCACGGTCGGCCAGCAGGCGCAGGATGTTGCGCTTGACGCCGAAATCGTAGGCCACGACCTTGAAACGGGCTTCGGGATGCGCAAATCTGCCCTGCGTCAAATCCCACGTGCCCTCGTTCCAGCCCTTCGGCTGCTTGATGCTGGCTTCCTTCGCCAGATCCGCGCCATCGAGGCCGGGAAAAACCTTGGCCCTGGCCAGCGCGGCATCGGCGTCCACGTTTTCGCCGGCCACGATGCAGCCGTTCTGCGCGCCCTTGTCGCGCAGGATGCGGGTCAGACGGCGGGTGTCAATATCGGCAATGGCCACAATGCCGTGGCGTTCGAGATAGGCGCCGAGGCTTTCCCGGCTGCGCCAGTTGCTCGGCAGGCGCGGCACGTCGCGCACGATCAGGCCGGCGGCTTGCACCTTGTCGGATTCGACATCGACCTCGTTGCAACCGGTATTGCCGACGTGCGGACAGGTCAGCGTGACCAGCTGCTGCATGTAGGAAGGATCGGTGAGGATTTCCTGATAACCGGTCATGGCGGTGTTGAACACCACCTCGCCGACGGTTTCACCCAGAGCGCCTACCGAACGCCCACGAAAAACGCTGCCATCTTCAAGAACTAGCAGGGCTGGAATCATCAGGACCGCCTCACGGGTGCGACAAGACCCGCAGGCCTGAAAGGGCCTGGGCGGGTTTGCAAAAAAGGAATACCGGGCGGGTCGATATGTTAAGCGACAAGCCGCTGGGTGTCCACCGAATCCGTATCCCTGCGGCATCCGGTTCATGAACTACGCCCGCTGTCGCCTTGACCAAGGCACTACAATCGGAACCATCCAACGCTCGACAGCCTGCATGAACGCCATCCTCCTCGACCCCGCCCAGTTCGATCGCCCGGACACGCTGATCTTCGACCAGCCATTCTCGTTCATGGTGGCGCACGCCATGCTGCCGCACAGCCAACGCCAGGTGCTCGACAAGGATTTTCCGCGCTACAACGAGGCCGGCTTTTTTCCCTACGACGAGAACGAATGTGGCGAATCCTTCCGTGCCCTGGTGGATCGACTGACCGCACCGGCATTCGCCAACGCCGTCGGCGAGCGCCTGGGTATCGACAACCTGGGCAGCTATCCCACGCTGGTGACGGTGTGCCGTTCACTGAACCGCCGCCACGGCACCATCCACACAGACAGCAAGTCCAAGGTGGCCACGGCGCTGCTGTACCTCAACGAAAACTGGCCGGATACCAGCGACGGCTGCCTGCGTTTCCTGCGCAGCATCGACGACATCGATGCCACCGTGGCGCCGGAAATCAAGCCCTTGTACGGTGAATTTGTCGCCTTCAAACGTGCCGACAATTCCTTCCACGGCCACCTGCCCTACGAGGGCGAGCGCCGCGTGATCCAGGTGGCCTGGCTGGTCAGCGAAGAAGCCAAGCTGCGCAAGACCCAGCGCGGCCGGTTCTCGCGCATGCTGAAGAAACTGTTCGGCGGTCTGGATCAGAAAGTCGGGGCCGGGCGCGATCGCAACGCGTCGCACCGCTGACGCTCCACGACGGCACCTTCACAGGCAGAGCGGGCATGGCCCGCCAGACAGGGTTTCCGACGGCGGGCAATGCCCGCCCTGCGCCCGAGAGCCCCGGCCATGGTTCCTCCGGGGTTCATTGACCGTTTCGGGCCATGCGCTCGTCCAGGACCGCGCCGATGTCGTAATGACCCGGCGCGCGGCCGACCAGCCAGGCGGCGGCGGTCAACGCACCGCGCGCGAAGATGGCGCGGTCGGTGGCGCGATGCACCAGCTCCACGCGCTCGCCCTGGGTCACCAGCATGGCGGTGTGCTCGCCGACGATGTCGCCGCCGCGCACGACCGCGAAACCGATGCTCCCCGGCGCACGCTCGCCGGTCTGGCCGTGGCGTTCGTAGGTGGCGGCATCACCCAGTTCGATGCCACGTGCCGAAGCCGCGGCCTGCCCCAACGCCAGCGCGGTGCCCGAAGGCGCGTCCTGCTTGCGGCCATGATGGGCTTCGATGATTTCCAGATCCCATTCCGGCAGTGCCGCCGCGGCATCACGCAGCAAACGCGCCAACACCGCCACGCCGAGGCTGAAATTGGCGGCGCGCAAGATGGGAATACGCTTGCTGGCGGCTTCCATGCGCCGGTACAGGTCGTCGTCCAGGCCCGTGGTGCCGGTGACCAGGGCAATACCGTGGTTTTCGCAATGGGCCAGCGTCTCGGCCAGACCCTGCGGCGAACTGAAGTCGATGACCGCGTCGAGGTCGACGGCCTGCTCCCAGCCGGCCACATAACGCGGTGTTTCCGGCGTACTCGGCACGTGCAGCGGCTGGCCCACCAGCTCCGAGTTCGCATCGATGACGGCGCGCTTGAGCGCGAAGCGTCGATCCCCGCGCAGCAGCGTGACCAGTGCGCGACCCATGCGCCCGGAAGCGCCGTTGATGGCCAGTCGTACCTGTGACATGTCGTTCAAGCCGTCGGAAAACGCCCATCCTACTGCGCGATGGGCGCCGTTGCAGCGGCGCCGTCAGGACAACGCGTCATGCCGTTTTGCGCGAAAAGAATTTCTTGACGCCGTCTTTCCAGTTGCCGTTGCTCGGGGAGTGCTCCTCGGCGGCTTTTTCATCCTGGAACGTGGCTTCGAAGGCTTCGAGCAATTCGCGCTGCTCGGCATTCAGATGCACGGGCGTTTCCACCATGACGCGGCAGATCAGGTCGCCGGCGTGACCGCCGCGCACGGGCTTGACGCCACGGCCGCGCAGGCGGAACGTCTGGCCGGTCTGGGTTTCCGGCGGCACGTTGATGTCCACCTCGCCTTCCAGCGTGGGCACCTTGAGGGTGGCGCCAAGCGCGGCCTGGGCAAACCGGATCGGCACCTCGCAGTGCAGGTCGCGGCCATCACGTTGAAAGATGGCGTGTTCGCGCACGCGGATTTCCACGTACAGGTCGCCGTCCTGACCGCCGCTCGGCGCCGCCTCGCCCTGTCCGGCCAGGCGGATGCGATCGCCGTTGTCGACGCCGGCCGGAATGTTGACCGACAAGGTGCGCTTGTCCTCGACCCGCCCCTCGCCGCGGCAACGCCTGCATGGATGTTCGATCTTGCGACCTGATCCACCGCAATGCGGGCAGGTCTGCTGGATCGAGAAGATGCCGTTCTGCATGCGCACGCGGCCATGGCCGGCGCAGGTGGAACAGGTGACGGTGTTGCCGTCCTCCGAGCCCGTGCCCTTGCATTCGCCGCAGGCGACCAGGGTGGGAATGTCGATGTCGCGGGTGACGCCGAAAACGGCCTCTTCGAGATCCACTTCCATGATGTAGCGCAGGTCGGCGCCGCGCTGCTGGCGCGGCCCGCGGCCGCCACCGAAAATGTCGCCGAAGATGTCGCCGAAAATATCGCCCATGTCGCCGAAGCCGGCGCCGCCACCACCGCCCATGCCGCCTTCGAACGCGGCGTGGCCGTACTGGTCGTACATGGAACGTTTCTGCGCATCGGAGAGAACATCGTAGGCTTCCTTTGCCTCCTTGAACCGCTCCAGCGCCTCGGGATCGTCGGGGCAGCGATCGGGATGGCATTTCATCGCCACGCGTCGGAAGGACTTCTTCAGCTCGGTGTCCGTGACCGTGCGGGAAACCCCCAGCACCTCGTAGTAATCCCGCTTGCTCATCGCGTAACAACCTTCTCGAACCGACGGTCGGGCACGAACCACATGGCCGCGACCACGGCATACAACACACAAGACAGCCACGGCCCAACGAAAGCCAGGACGATGGCTGCCACGTACAACCCTATGGACAACTTGCCCTTGACGTCACCGCCCAGGGCCGCGGCGATGGCCGAACCGCGACCCCCATTGCAAGCCACGATTTCGCGCTGCAGGAGCGGCCATGCCAGCGCCGCCAGCAGCAGCACCGCACCGTAAACCACTACCGGCACCAGCGCAAAGCGATTTTCGCTCATCCATGCCGTGGTGAACGGTATCAGGGAAAGCCAGAACAGCAAATGCAGATTGGCCCACAGCACACGTCCACTGATACGCGACGTCGCACGCATCATGTGGTGGTGGTTGTTCCAGTAGATGCCGATATAGACAAAGCTCAACACGTAGCTGAGCAGTACCGGCCACACGTGCTGCAACGCGTGCCACGTCGGCATGTGCGGCGGCTTGAGCTCGAGCACCATGATGGTGATGACGACCGCCAACACGCCGTCGGTGAAAGCCTCAAGTCGCCCCGTGTCCATGTCGCCGCCCCGTGATGACGAAAGCACGCATCCGGCAGGGATGCGTGCTTTGCGTGACGTCACTTCTTGTCGTCGTCCTTGACCTCGGTGAACTCGGCATCCACCACGTCGTCGGGCTGCGCCGAACCGCCGCCCGGCGCCTGCTGGCCGGCGCTGTCAGCACCCGGCTGGCCGCCCTGCTGGGCCGCGGCAAACAGGGGCTGGGCCACCTGCTCCAGGTTCTGCGTCTTCGACTCGATGGTGCCCTTCTCGTCGCCGTCCTTGACCTTTTCCAGTTCGGCCATGGCTTCCTCGATGGCGCCGATCTGGCTGCCGACCTTGTCACCGTGTTCCTTCAGGGCGGTGCGGGTGGCATGCAGGATCTGGTCGGCCTTGTTGCGCACTTCGACGAGTTCCTGGAACTTCTTGTCTTCCTCGCGATGCGTCTCGGCATCGGCGACCATGCGCTGGATCTCCTCCTCGGACAGGCCGGAACCGGCCTTGACCTCGACCTTCTGTTCCTTGCCGGTGTCCTTGTCCTTGGCGCTGACGTGCAGGATACCGTTGGCGTCGATGTCGAAGCTGACCTCGATCTGCGGCGTGCCACGCGGCGCGGCGCGGATGCCGGCCAGGTCGAACTTGGCCAGCGACTTGTTGTACTGGGCCTGCTCGCGCTCACCCTGCAGCACATGCACGGTGACGGCGGTCTGGTTGTTCTCGGCGGTAGAGAAAATCTGCGAGGCCTTGGTCGGGATGGTGGTGTTCTTCTCGATCAGCTTGGTGAACACGCCGCCCATGGTCTCGATGCCGAGCGACAGCGGGGTCACGTCCAGCAGCAGCACGTCCTTGACGTCGCCGCCCAGCACGCCGCCCTGGATCGCCGCGCCGACAGCCACGGCCTCGTCCGGGTTGACGTCCTTGCGCGGCTCCTTGCCGAAGAAGTCCTTGACCGCTTCCTGCACCTTGGGCATGCGGGTCTGGCCGCCGACCAGGATCACCTCGTTGATGTCGGCCACGCGCAGGCCGGCGTCGTTGAGCGCGGTGCGGCACGGCTCGATGGTGCGCTTGACCAGATCCTCGACCAGGGCTTCCAGCTTGGCACGGGTCAGCTTGATGTTGAGATGCTTGGGACCGGAAGCGTCGGCCGTGACGTACGGCAGGTTGACCTCGGTCTGGTGCGCGGACGACAGCTCGATCTTGGCGCGCTCGGCGGCATCCTTCAGGCGCTGCAGGGCCAGGGGATCCTTGCGCAGGTCGATACCCTGATCCTTCTGGAACTCCTCGACGAGATAATCGATGACGCGACGGTCGAAATCCTCGCCGCCGAGGAAGGTGTCGCCGTTGGTGGCCAGCACTTCGAACTGCTTCTCACCATCGACGTCGGCGATCTCGATGATCGACACGTCGAAGGTGCCGCCACCCAGGTCGAACACGGCCACCTTGCGGTCGCCGCCCTTCTTGTCCAGGCCGTAGGCCAGCGCGGCCGCGGTCGGTTCGTTGATGATGCGCTTGACTTCCAGGCCCGCGATCTTGCCGGCGTCCTTGGTCGCCTGACGCTGCGAGTCGTTGAAGTAGGCGGGCACGGTGATGACGGCCTGCGTGACTTCCTCGCCAAGGAAGTCCTCGGCGGTCTTTTTCATCTTCATCAGCACCTTGGCGGAGACTTCCTGCGGCGCCATCTTCTTGCCGTCGGAGGTGGCCACCCAGGCATCGCCGTTGTCGTGCTGGAGGATCTTGTAGGACACCATGTTCACGTCCTTCTGCACCTCGGCGTCGGTGAACTTGCGGCCGATCAAGCGCTTGACGGCGTAGAAGGTGTTGGCCGGGTTGGTGACTGCCTGGCGCTTGGCCGGCGCACCCACGAGGACTTCACCGTCCTTGCTGAAGGCGACGATGGATGGCGTGGTGCGGTCACCCTCGGCGTTCTCGATGACGCGGGTGGAATTGCCCTCCATCAGCGCCACGCACGAGTTGGTGGTGCCCAGGTCGATACCGATGATTTTTCCCATGGTTGTCTGCTCCGAAATGTGGTGCGGCCCCCGCGGCCGCCGTTGTCTTTTCAAATGGGGGGAAGTCGTTGCGATTCAAGGCACATGCAGCGCCCGCGTCAGTCCTCCGGTGCCTTGGCCACCATCACCAGCGCCGGACGCAGCAGGCGATCGTTGAGCACGTAGCCCTTCTGCATCACCGACACCACCGTGTCGGGCGCCTGTTCGGCGGTGGGAACCATGCTCATGGCCTGATGCAATTCCGGGTCGAACGGCTGGCCGACCGGATCGATGATCTTGAGACCGTGTTCGGAAACCACCTTGTTCAACGATTTCAGGGTCAGCTGCATGCCTTCGCGCAATGCCGCGGCATTGTCGGTGTCGGTAGCCAGACCATGCTCCAGGCTGTCGCACACGGCCAGAAGCTCGCGCAACAGGCCTTCGTTGGCGAAACGCCGCGACTGTTCCAGCTCGCGTTGCAGGCGGCGGCGCTGGTTCTCGATGTCGGCGCGCTCGCGCAACATCGTGTCCTTCAGATCGGCGATGGTCTTTTCGGCATCGCCCAATTGTGCGGACAAGATCTCGATCTCGGCCGCCGAGGTTGCGCCGGTTGCGGCTTCGGCAGGCGTCTGCTCGGGGGTATCGGGTCGGGTGTCTTCCATCATGGCTCCAGACGTCGGCAAACGGTCGGCAACATTGCCGACCTGACAAATCGCGGATTTTTCCGCCTCCCGAGGCGGTTTATAGGGGCGCGCACGCGCGATTCAAGGCCGCAAGGCCGGAATCGGATCGACAAACAGGTTTTTCAGGTACCCACGGCCACCCGCGCCAGCGCGTCGCTCAGCAACCCGGCCGTAGCCTGAACCACCGGAATCACCCGTTCGTAGGCCATGCGCGTGGGGCCGATCACGCCGACCGAACCCAGAATCCGGCCATGGGAACCGTAACTGGCGGTAACCACGGAACACCCGTCCAGTGCCGCGTAGCCGGATTCCTCGCCGATGAACATCTGCACGCCTTGGGCCTTGGCGCACATTTCCATCAGTTGCAGCAATTCGCGCTTGCGCTGGAAGGCTTCGAACAGGTCGCGCAGACGGCCGATGTCCGCCATTTCCTCGTAGCCCATCAGGTTGGTCTGACCGCTGACCAGTACGTCGCCGCCCTCATCGGTCGGAGCAAACGAGGCCGACGCCAGCTCCACGGCGGTGCTCAGCATGCGGTTCAGTTCGCTGCCGGCTTCGCGCAATTCATTGAGCAGCTGGGTGCGGATGTCGTCCAGTCGCAACCCGGCGAAGTGGCTGTTGAGGTAGTTGGCCGCCCTTTCCAGCGTGGAGGTGGACAAGGCGCTGCTCAGCTGCACCACCCGGTTTTGCACCTGGCTGTCGGCGAACACCAGGATCACCAGCACGCGCGCCTCGGGCAGCGCCACGAAATCGATGTGGCGCAGGGGGAAATCCTCCTGCCCCGGTACCGTGACCACGCCGACGAAATGGGTCACCGCCGACAGCAGGCTGGAAGTGCTGGTCATGATGTCGCGCACCGTGGCCGAACCACGCGACATGCTGTGCCGCAGGTGCGCCATGTCCAGCTCGGACAGGGGTTCGAACTCGATCAGGCTGTCCACGAAAAGGCGCAATCCACGCGGCGTGGGGATGCGACCGGCCGAGGTATGCGGCGAAGTCACCAGGCCGATTTCTTCCAGATCGGCCATGATGTTGCGAATGGTGGCCGGGCTGACGTGAAGCCCCGAGGACTTGGCCAGCGTGCGCGACCCGACCGGCTCGCCGTCGGCAAGGTACTGCGCGATCAGCGACCGCAGCAGTCGCCGTGCACGCTGATCGATGTCGGGATTGAAAGGTGCCGTCATGGACTGATTGGAAGGAAAACAGCCGACACTATCAATAGTGCCAGACGAAGGGATATGCAAGACACCGCCGTCCGTTATCATCCGCCATTGCCTCCACTGCCATCGCCACCACGACCGCCGGCCATGCTTACCTCACTGTCCGTCCGCCATTTTGCCGTCGTCGAGGAAATCGAGGTCGATTTCGGCCCCGGCATGAGCGTGGTCACCGGCGAGACAGGCGCCGGCAAGTCGTTGCTGGTGGATGCCCTGATGCTGCTTTCCGGCGCGCGTGCCGACACCGGCATGATCCGCCCCGGCGCCGACCGCTCCGAACTGCATGCCGAATTCGACCTCGCCAGCCTGTCGGCTGCGCGCCAGTGGCTCGCCGACGAGGACATGGACGACGGCGACAGCTGCCAGTTGCGCCGCGTGATCCGCGCCGACGGCCGCTCCCGCGCCTGGATCAACGGACGCCCGGCCACCCTGGCCCAGCTGTCGGAACTGGCACCGCTGATGATGGAAATCCACGGTCAGCACGAGCACCAGGCACTGCTCTCGCGTCAGCACCAGCTGGAACTGCTGGATGCCTTCGCCGACAACCACGACACCCTGGAAAAGGTTCGCACCTGCGCCCGCCGCTGGCGCGAACTCGGCGCGCGGCAGCGTGCGCTTGCCGGGGGCGAGAACCACCAGCAGCATGTCGAGTTGCTGCGTCACGAACTTGCCGAACTGCAGCAATGGGCGTTGCCGCCCGAGGCGCTGGCCGAACTGGAAAACGACCATCGCCGCCTGGCCAACGCCGACCGCCTGCTGGAGGGCTGTCGCGGCATCAGCGAGATCATCGACGGCGACAGTGAATACGCCCTGCAACACCTGCTCGGACGCGCGCAAACGGAACTGGAGCATCTGGCCGAACTGGATGCCCGCCTGCAGCCCGTGCTGGATCTGGTCGCCGGCGCCGGCATCCAGCTGGGCGAAGC
>DASSTF010000206.1:0-8894 GCA_035708045.1 Rhodanobacteraceae bacterium
TCGAGCTACTCCGCAACTTACGCTGTGCACGGAGATGAGCTCGCCATTTTTCATGGCCTTGCAACCAAGACGGCCACGCTTGGCGGTCTTCCGGCGCAATCTCTAGCCCAGCAGCTTTTATTCGAGCTGGTAGTTCGCGAAGGTCGAGGCGTTCCCGACCGTCCAGATCTGCCGTGATATTGAGGTACGCCTGCTGGTAGGGCTCCAGCAACTGCGCGTCCATGCCTTCGTCCAGGCGGTATTGCACGAAGCGCCCCAGCGCGAAGGTGGCCAGGGCTATGTCTTTCCGGTTCATCGCAGGATCCTCATTGAGGCACTAACCCCGCTGCAGCGCCGGCAACACGGTGCTGACCATGCGCCGCACGTCATCCAGCAGGCGCGGCCAGCGGTCGCGGGGGACGGCCAGCAGTTCGGCCACGTTGCGGATCTCCGCGCCGTTGATGCCCACGGGCAGCAGGCGGCTGGTGTGGCCGTCGCTGATGGCCTGGCGCTCCCAGTCGCATCGGACAAACACGTTGACGGCGTCGGCGTTCTCCGGCCACACCTTCACCACCTCGTCTTCATCGTCACAGAGCGATCGATCCCGGAACGCTTCGATGCGTTCCGGATCGAAACCCATGGCAGCCATGTCCTCGGCCATGTCCTCCACGTCCTCGTTGTGCGTGCCCTGGCCCTTTTTCAGGGCCAGCCAGGCTAGCGCCGCTTCTTCGAGGTTTTCGAGCCGCCATTGGCCGGTAGCGTAGCCGCGAAAAAACTGGAGACCGCCGCGTTGACGCATTCGGGGCTGTTGCGCACCCAGGCCAATTGCTCGTCGGGCGGCAGTTCCTCGGTCTTTCCGGTTTCCGGATTTTTGCGGCCGATGCCGCTGACACCGAGCAGGACTTCGCCAAGCACTTCGCTGTTTTTCCATTCGTCGCCCGCCATCTCATCGACCAGTTCCTGCGACGCGCGCTTGAAGGTGGCCTTGAAATCGCCCTGGCGCATGGTGCCGTTGGGCTGGGCAAACTGGACGGTGACGGTGCGGTCGAAAGATTCGGAAGAGGTTTCGATCTCGATCATGATGATTCCTTGCCGTGGGTGGGCTTGGCTTTGGGTGTAATCCCGCCCGGCGCATGGCCGGGCGGATGGAAGTAACCAGGATGGTTACCGGTCAGGTCACGGTGATGGTGTAGTCCGGCGTGGCCAGGTCGGCGCTGGCCACCATGGGGCCGGTAACGTGCAAGGCGGCGACGCCCTGTTCGTTGGTGCGCTCGATGGTCTGCGGCTGGGTGCGCGGGCTGGTGATGGTGACGATGTTGCCGGCGGTGATGCCGTGCGCGTAGGACAACGCGCCGGTGGCGTCGGTGTTCACGTCGTTGAAGAAGTTGTGCGTGCCGACGTCGGTTTCTTCGAAGCTGGCGTCGAACTTGGCCTTGCGGTCGGTGATCTGGATCGACTCGTCTTCGGACTGCTCGTAGAACTCCACCTGCTGGCCGAAGTCCAGCGTCATCTGGTGCAGGCCGACCACCTGGCCGAACAGCGAGCATTCCACCGTGGTGGCGCGGAACGGCACGGGCTTGATCCAGGCGCTGTAGTCGGCATTGAGGTCGACGCCGGCGGTGACAGGCTGGAACAGGCCCATGACGGTGAATTCCAGCCAGGGGTATTCGCGCTTCTGGGTCGTCAGCCGCACGGAGCCGCGCGCGCCGGTGATCTTGTGCAGCACCGAGTCCACCAGCATGTACATGGTCGCGCTGCTGATGTTGCTGTCGATGGGCGCGTAGGCCACGCTGGTCGCGGCGACGACGGTTTCCGAGTGCCCGCAAAGCTGCATCAGCACGCCCCACGACGGCGCTGTGCCGGCGGCAGCACTGCCGGCCAGCGGCACCTTGAAGGTGAGCTGCACATGCTTGCCGACCAGCGTGCCAAGGTCGCTGCCGAAGTTGGGCTTGTCCAGCTGCATTTCCAGCGCATCGCCTTGCAACGGCTGGATGGTCAGATCGCGGGTCTGGATGGCATTGGCGGCGCCGGTGGGGGCCGCGTCGGTGCCGTAGGTGTCCTCGATCTTGGCCACCAGGGTCTTCTTGCGGAAATAGACTTTCATGACTGCGGTTCTCCGGTTGGCGCGTGGCCGTCAGGGGCGGGTTTTCGATCAGGTCTTGTCGGCGGGTAGGTCGCCGAGCGCCTTGGCGCGTTCGCGCTTCCACGCCTTGCGCTTGGCCGGGTCGCGCTCGCGGGTGTGCGGGCTGCGCACCGGCGTGGGCTTGTCGGCGACCACAGGCTCGGACTTGGCCTCGGTGGCCTGCGGGCGGGTATCGGCGGCGGGTTGCTTGGCGTTCATGATTTACTCCAGGACGGGCCAGACCCATTCGGTGTGGATCCAGCCGTAGGGGGCGTCGAGCTGCTGGCTCTGGCGCGCGCGCAAGATGCGCAGGGCCACCATTTCCGGGTCGGCAATGGCGGCGTCGGCAAAGACTTCCAGGTCGGCCAGTAGGTCGCTCTCGGCATCCTCCACCGCCGCCGGGTCGGTGCCTTCCGGCAGCTTGATCTGGCCCGTGATGATGAGCTGCAGCGTGGCGTCTTCGGTCTGGCGCGGGCCGGTGGGGCTGCCGTTGTAGTCGCTGGTCTCGTACGGGTAGTCGGCCACGCCGGCGCTGATGACGGTGATCCGTCCGGGGGCGAGGTCGGCATCCGGCAGCATGGTGTGCATCACGAAACTGCGCGTCACGTTGCGCGACGGCAAGGCGGCGGCCAGCGCAGTGCGCAGGTAGGCCAGGCGCTCGGCGCGGCTCATGCTGCACCTCCGGCGGCACGCGCCAGCACGCGCTCGGCGCTGGCCACCAGCATGCGTTCCAGCACCGGGCGCTCCTGCGCCAGCGCGCGCTCGGCAAAGGGGTTGGGCTGGATGCCATGTTGCGCGATGCGCATGCGCAGCAAGGCGGCCAGGCTCTTGAGGCTCATGCCCGGCGTGCGCGGCTGGATGCCTTTGAGCTTGATCCACGCCAGCATCTCGCGCAGCGGCGGACGGCCACCGGCGTCGGTGCCTTCGTCCACGTACACGCCATAGGTCTTGCCGCGCGTGCGCACCATGTATTCGGCCAGACCGACGCGTTCGGGGCCGATGCTGTTGGCCAGCTCGCTGCGAAACTTGGGAGCTTCGTCTTTTTCGGCGTCGGCGATCTGGATCGCACCGCGGTGCAAATCCTTGTCCAGCGCGCGCAGCATCTCGTCCGGCATCCGGGCGATGGCGCGGGCCACCGGCGTCAATTCGGCGGCGGCATTGAAATGCAGATCCGCGTTCATGCCGCCTCCCGGTACTGCTGCAGCAAGGCGTTGCGCCAGGCGGCCGGCGTGGAGTTGCCGGCGGTGCTGCCGGAGCCGGGGCTGAGTTGCACGGGCTTGTGCAGGTTGCGGTTGACCATTTCGGTCACCGCCTCGATCAACGCGCGCAGAAGCAGCACGTCACGGTCGGCCTCCTGCACGGTGCTGGTCGCGGCATCGTTGGTCAGTTGCTGCGCGGCGAGGTACGTCAGGCGATAGGTGGCGCCGAACGCATTGATCTGCGCACTGGTCGGCGCCGGGCTCAACACCAGGATGCGCGCGCCGCCCGATTCCCATACGTGCGGAATCGGCAGCGGATCGCGCGGACGGTGCCAGATCGGGCCTTGGAACACACCCCAGTCGCTGATTTTGGGCAGCAGGAAATCATCCGGCAACACGTCGTAATCGGTCACGCCGGCCTGAAGCGTCACGGACAACAGCAGCGTGCGGGGACGCTTGTCGCGCGCCATGACGCGCGCCGCCGCGCCCAGGTGCCGCTTGAAATCGGCATCCGGGTCTTCCGGCGTGCCCTTGAAGACGCTCGCTGCATCGAGCAGCGAGGCCTTGTAGTCGGGCAGCAACTGGTCGAGCGTGAGGCCCATGGTCAGTCTTCGGCGCCACCGCCGCCGATTTCACCGACGCCGGTACCTTCGCCAGCGTCCGAGCCTGGATCGGTGCCATCACCACCCTTGGCCCGTTCAAGCTGCAGTTCGGTGATCGGCTCGAGCACGCGCTTGCGCGGCTTCTCGGCCGCCTGCTCGATGGCCAGCAGCGCAGTCAATTGGTCGTCGTCGAGATGGGGCAGTTCGGCCACGATGTCGTCGATTTTCTTCTTCGACAGCTCAGCCATTGGATCGACCTCGGGCGCCGGCGCCGGAGCGGGCGCGGACTTGGTCTGCAGCTTCGGCGGCACGGCGTTGGCGTCCACCATGCGGGTGTCGCCTGCCGGAATGACAACGCCGCCCACATGCAGCGCGCGGTCGGAATGCGGATTGGTGAGGGGTACGCGTTTCATGGGAGCACCTTCGGTAGCCAGGGGTGCGCCCGGGCGTCTGCCACCGCCCGGACGCTATGACGCTCAGCCGCGCGCGTCGTCGTCGCTGATGATCACGCTGGTGAAGCGACCTTGCAGCGGCTTGGGCACATGCATGGAGCTGTACTCCTCGCCGTACGCGCCCTTCTTGCCGGTCGGGCGGCCCTGGCTGTCGAACACCTCGAACGGCTGGCCGGTCTGGAACGACTTGGCCACCGTGTACCAGCAGTTGCCGCGCTGGCCGATCAGGATGCGTTCGTCGCCCAGGTCGATGCCCGGGGCGTTGGTCGACCACACCGGCACGCCCTTCACCGGCTCCAGATCGCCCAGCGAGGTAATGCCGCTGTCGGCGCGGGAACCGGCGCGGGTGAACTGCTCGGCGTCGGTGACCATGTTGTGCAGCGTGCCCGACATCAGCGCGAAGTCCGGCGACACGAACCGCTCCTGCGACAACACGGCCTTGCGCGAGCCGATACCCTGCAGCACCTTGTTCATTTGCTTTTCGTAGGTGCTGCCAGCGGCCACGGTGCTGGATACCTTGAGCACGTTGCTGGTGTAGCTGTAGCTGATGGTCACCGCACCGGCCGGCGCAGTGGGTGCACCGGCCTCGTCCACAATCTGGTACAGGCCCAGGTTGTAGCTGAGGATCCGGTAATACTTGCCGGCGGCCTGCTCGCCGGAGCCGTCGAACTCGGCCAGCACGGTGGCGCCGTCCTTGACAGTGATCGGTTGTTGCGCCGTGCCCACGGCCGTGCCCTGCAGGTCGCGCGCCTGGTACGGGCGGATGATCGGCCACTTGGCGGTCTTGTAGGCGTTGGTCGCCACCGTGGACGCGCTGCCGGCTTCGTCGGCAATGTCGGCGGCGAGGTAGGCGTCCGCACTGCGCTGCATGCGGTTGGCCAGCGCCGCGCACACCAGCTCACGCATCACCTGGGCGTTGCTGGCCACGTTGCGGCCCATGGCGTCCCAATTGATCTGGTTGCTGTTGCGGGTGAAGAAAGCCACCTCGTTGGTCAGCTCCATCGCCAGCTTGCGCGGCTCGATGTATGCGTAGTCCATCATCTGCTTGACGCCGGCGCGGTGAATCGCCTGGCCTTCGTAGACGATGCCGCCGTTGCGCACGGCGGAGGTATCGCGGGCCTCGTAGGGGATGCTGTGGGTCGCGCCGGTGGTGGCGTCCACGCTGGCCTGCACCAGTTGCAGGATCTTCAGATCCTGATAGGCCTCGATGATGACCTGACGCGTCACGCTGGCCGGGATGTCGGTGTCGCCGATGTCCACCGGGCCGCCGGCCAACATCTTGGCCTCGGCATGCAGACGGTGAGCGTGGATGCCGTCGAACTCCGACAGCACGCGCTTGACGAACGGATCGAGCTTGTCCTCTTCGGCCAGGCGCAGCGAACCGCGCTGGGCCGCGCCGGACTGCAGGAGACCGGTGCGGATGTCGGCCGACAGCTTGCGAATGGCGTTGGTGTCGTCCACCGTGATGTGCGTGCTGCCGGTGCGGCCGGCAAAACCCATCTGCGACAGCTTGCGCGCGGCTTCCAGCTGGTTGCCCATGGCAATTTGCTGCTCGGCCAGCGCCGTCACCTGGGCTTCGGCGGTGTCGGCGGTGATCAGCTTTTCGGCCTCACCAAGGGTCTTGCGGGTTTCGTCGCTCAGGCCTTCAGCGGCGGCGATGGCATCGATGAACTGCTTGACGCGGGCGGCCTTGGTGGCGGCGGCCTTCTTGTCGGCCTCGGCCTGCGCGGTGCGCTCTTCGGCCAACAGCTTGCGCACATCGTCGGCACTCAAACCGGCGGCGCCGACGGAAAGCTGGATGGGCTGGTTGCCGGCGTTGGCTTCGGCCAGGGTCTTGCCCGTGGCTTCCAGCTGCGCGACCAGCGCTTCGTGGGCCTTGGCGTCTTCGCCGAGGTTTTTCGCGGCCTGTTCGTAGGCGCTGAGGATGGACGTGATGGTGGCCTCGCTGAGCTTCAGCGCGACCAGCTTCTTGCGGAGTTCTTCTTTCCAGTTCATGACGGTCTGCTCCAGGGATTCGGACAGTTGACGGATCAGTTCCGGATGCAAGAACACCGGGTGCGTGGGGTCGGATTCGGACAGCGTCACGGGATCCAACCGTTTGATGACAGGGCGCGTCGTCAGGCCGGCGCCGAGAAGCGTCGGGCCGTGCGACTGACCTTGTTCGTTGTCCACGAAGTCCTCGACGAACTCCGCGGAGAGGTAGCGAAAGCCGCGATCCTTGACCGCCGCCACGCCGTATTTGGTGAACTCGACCTGCGCGCGCAGACGGTTGCCGTCCACCTTGAGCGAAAGGATCTTCGCGGCGGCGCCATCCTCGGGCTTGTGCGCCACGTCGAGCGAAATGTCCTGGCCGTAGACCTGGGCATCGAAGTTGCGCACCATGCTCAGAAGCATGTCGCGGGTGATTTCGAAGTGGCCGTAGCGCGGGTCGTAGAACTTGCCGGTGCGGGTGATCGTCACCTCGGTGCGCGGCGAGCCTTCGGAAAGGCTGACGCCTTCCAGTGAGCACATGAAGCGCATGGCCTTGTCATGTGCGCCTCCCTCATCCAGCCGGAAGTGGCGCGGAGCCGCCGGCGCGGTGGTTGCGACGGCGGTCAGTGCAATGGCGATGGCGAGGGAATGGCGGCGATGCATGGCGGTCTCCCGGATCGCGGGGCGACGCCGATGGCGAGCGGGCCGCCGGCGCCGACCCGCATGGCAGGTCGCCCTGACCGTGTGCGGTCGGGCCGCGCGGATCAACGGGACATCGTGCGCGGCGCAAGCACCAGCGGCACGGTCACCCACGTGCGGCATCGCGCGCATTTGGCGCGGCTTTCGTTTTCGCCAAGGCGCACGACGCGCGCGGTCAGTACGCCCTCGGCCAGAATGCGCTTGCCGCAGGAGGGGCAGCAGATGGCCGGCGGCGGCAAGGGCGGATTCACGATGCAATGCCCAGCCGGCTTTGCACGCGATGCAGCGGCGTGCGCAGTTCCGATTCCTGCAGCTGGCCCTCGCGGAACAACTTGCCTTTGCCCGTGCTGCCCAACACCGCATCCTGCCGCACCGCCGACTGATCCTTCAGCCACTCGAACGCGCTCTGTTGGCCGTCGCGGTCGGCGTCGCTCACCTGGTCGCGGAATACCGTGGTGAGGTAGCTCAGCGTGTTCGGATGCGCCGGATACGGATGCTGCCCCGGCGGATAAATGCCCGGCCCCAAGCCGTGCAGGTTGGCGTGGGCGTAGAAATCGCAGATGTCCACCTTGGGATGCGCGGGGCTGAGATTGAATTTCACGCCGACCACGTCCGGATGCGTGGCCACGCTGGCCACATAGGATTCGGTGAAGGCGCGGTTGCTCTCGGTGCGGATGACGCGCTGCACGTTGTAGAGCACGTCGCCATGAGGATTGGTCAGCAGGCGTTCGGCCTGGCTGGCCAGCGCCGGCACGTGGGCGGCGCGCTCGCCGGCAAGGATGTCCGCGGGCACGGCCGAGCCTTGCGCCAGATAGGCCTGCGCGGCCTGCATGCTGGACTGGCCGCGCATGATGCCGTTCTCGATCGCGGCCTGCAGATCCTCGGCGGCGGCGGCGCGGGTGCGCCAAATGCGGTCGGAGAGCTGCAAGCCATCGGCGGCGCGAAAGGTGCGCATGTACTGCATCACGCTCTGCACCATCGCGGCGGTCGATGCCGCGGTATCCCAGGATTGCAGCACACCCGCGCCGAGCTGGGCGGACTGCGACAGCGTGCTGTCCATGCGGCCCGACCATTGCTGCTGCCATGCATCGATCTGGCGCGCAAGGATGTCGCGCACGGCCGGCATCGCGGCCGGCGACAACGGGCCGCCGCTGCGGTCGAGTGCCAGCAGCTCGCGGCGAATGTCGGCCGCCAGTTGTTCCAGCATGCGCGCCGCGTCTTTCGCCTCCTGCTCGCGATAACGCAGGAACTCGCGCCGCGCAGCGGCGGCGGCGCGGTCGATGGCCTGCTGGATGTCGCGCGGCGCCGACATCGGTCAGTGCCGCGTCGTGATGGTGGTATCGCTCTCGCCCTTGCGGCCATTGCCCGGCGTCACCGCCACGCGCGGCTGGGTGCCGGGTGTGATGTCGCCCTCGGGCGGCGCATCGCCGCCATCCTCCGGGTACGGTCCGCGCTCGCGCAGTTCGTCTTTCTTGGCGCGTTCGGCGGCCGCCACGTCGACGCCGGCCGAATCCCACACCATCGAGCGGGGCAAGCCAAGCGCCTGGTACTTCAGCGCAAGGTCGGCGCGCTGGTTCGGCGTTTCCGTCACGCGCTCGGCAAACTCCACCGTGTAGGTATAGGCGTCCGGGTTGCGGCCGCGCAGCAGCAGGTGCAGTGCGAAACCGGACTGATAGTTACGCGCCACCAGATCCTGCATCGCGTCCACCTCTTCGAAGAAATCCTTTTTCAGATCCTCCAGCACGTCGCGCGCCAGGTTGTCGGTATAGCCGAACAGCCCCTTGGGCGCGGGCGCGCCGGCGAAGAAGGTATCCAGCAGATGCACCACGTCGGCGATCTGGTCGAGGTTGGCGTCGCCTTGCACCGGCGC
>DASSTF010000207.1:0-16060 GCA_035708045.1 Rhodanobacteraceae bacterium
CTGCGCGGCGGGCACACGTTAAACTAGCGGTTTGTCGCTTTGCTTCCCAGGAGTTTCCATGGCGCAGTCCCTGGCCC
This sequence comes from Rhodanobacteraceae bacterium, assembly GCA_035708045.1. Lineage (GTDB taxonomy): Bacteria > Pseudomonadota > Gammaproteobacteria > Xanthomonadales > Rhodanobacteraceae > Oleiagrimonas. The sequence continues at coordinate 78 of DASSTF010000207.1, forward strand.
GCACCATGCCCGGAACGCTTGAGCTGTTGCCGCTTGAGCAGGTGGGCTTCCAGCGCATGCTGGATACCATTCGTCGCAATTACGAACGCTTCGGGTTCCTGCCCATCGAGACGCCGGCGATCGAGTTTGCCGACGTGCTGCTGACCAAGACCGGCGGCGAGACCGAGCGCCAGGTGTATTTCGTGCAGTCGACCGGCGCGCTGGAAAAGGAGGGCAGGCCGGAACTGGCGCTGCGCTTCGATCTCACGGTGCCGCTGGCGCGTTATGTCGCCGAGCATGAACGCGAGCTGGCGTTCCCGTTCCGACGCTACCAGATGCAGCGCGTATACCGCGGCGAGCGCGCGCAGCGCGGGCGCTTCCGCGAGTTCTACCAGTGCGACATCGACGTGATCGGCAAGGACAGCCTGTCGATCCGTTACGACGCCGAGATTCCGGCGGTGATCCATGCCGTGTTCAGCGAATTGGCGATCGGCCCGTTCACCATCCAGATGAACCACCGCAAGCTGATGCGCGGCTTTTTCGAAAACCTCGGCATCGCCGACGGCGAGCAGCAAATGCTGGTGTTGCGCGAGGTGGACAAGCTGGACAAGCGTGGCGCGGATTACGTGCGCGGCACCTTGACCGGCGAGGCTTTTGGCCTGTCCGCCGAAGTGGCGCAGAAGATCCTCGATTTCGTCGAGGTGCGCTCGACTTCGCTGGCCGACGCGCTGGAAAAGCTCGATGCCTTGGGTTCGGGCAGCGAAACCTTCGAACAGGGGCGCTCGGAGCTCAAGGAAGTGCTGCAGCTGATCAAGGCGCTCGGCGTACCCGAATCGGCGTTCGCATTGAACCTGTCCATTGCACGCGGCCTGGATTACTACACCGGCATGGTCTACGAGACCACGCTGGACGAACATCCCGAGATCGGCTCGATCTGTTCCGGTGGTCGTTACGACAACCTGGCCAGCCAATACACCAGGTCGAAACTGCCCGGCGTGGGCATCTCCATCGGCGCCACGCGTCTGTATTGGCAGTTGCGCGAGGCAGGGCTGATGGCCGCTGCCGGCGGCAGCACGGTGCAGGCCATGGTGGCCTTGATGGACGACGAGCACCTGCCGGCCTGCCTGGCCTTGGCCGGCGAACTGCGCGCGGCCGGCATGGCCGCCGAAGTGGCGCTGGAAGGCGGCAAGCTCGGCAAGCAGTTCAAATATGCCGACCGGGCCGGCATCCGCTTCGTGCTGGTGCAGGGCGAGAGCGAACTGGCCAATGGCACGGTGACAGTCAAGGACATGCGTCGCAACGCACAATTTGAAGTGGCCCGTGACGAGCTGGCGAAAACCCTGCGGGTCGAATGGGAGCAAGAGGTAGCCATGGCTGGAGACAATGCATGAGTAAACAGCAACAACCCGTTGTTCTGGATGGCAATAGCCTGACCCGCAGTCAGGTGGCCAGCGTGGCGCGTGGCGCTCACGTGATGCTGGATGCGGCCAAATTGCAACGCGTGCAACGTACGGCCGATTTCCTGGCCGAAAAGGTCAACTGCGGCGAGCCCGTGTACGGCATCACCACCGGCTTCGGCAGCAACGCCGACCGCTTGCTGGGCGCGCATCGCGTGCGCGACGAACTGCCTGGCCATGGCGCGGACAAGTCCTCGCGCACATTGATGGAAGAGCTGCAGCACAACCTCATCATCACCCATGCCGTGTGCGTCGGCGAGCCGTTTTCGGCCGAGGTCGTGCGCGCGATGATGGTGATCCGCATCAACACGCTGATGCGCGGGCATTCCGGCATTCGCGCCGATACGCTCAAGGCGCTTGCGGACCTGCTGAACAAAAACGTGATTCCGGTCATTCCGCAAAAGGGATCGGTCGGCGCCAGTGGCGATCTGGCGCCGCTCTCGCACCTGGCCATCGTGTTGCTGGGCGGTGGCGAGGCCTTCTTCGAGGGCGAGCGCATGGCCGGAGCCGAGGCGCTCAAACGCGCCGGGCTCAAACCGATCCGCCTGTCCTTCAAGGAAGGTCTGGCGCTCAACAACGGCACCACGCAGATGCTGGCGACGGCGGTGCTGGCACTGGAGCGCATGCAGCGGCTGCTGGCTACCGCCGACGTGGCGGCGGCCATGAGCCTGGACGCCTTTGCCGGCCGCAGCGGCGCTCTGCGCGAGGAAGTGCATGCGCTGCGCCCGCATCCTGGTCAGGTCGACACCGCGCACCACGTGCGCGAGCTGCTGCACGATTCCACGTTGCTGGATATTCCCTACCATCTGGTGCCGCGCTTCAAGCCGTGGACGGCCACGGCGTGGAGCACGCCGGAAGCGCAGGCCCAGCGCTTCGACATCGCCTGGGACTGGGTGCCGGTCAGCCAGCGTCATGGTCGCGAGGCGTTCTATCAGCGGTTCCTGCCGTTCAAGGGCGGCAAGAAGCACCAGCCGCAGGACGCCTACTGTCTGCGCTGCATGCCGCAGGTGCATGGCGCCGTGCGCGATGCCGTGGCCCAGGCCTGTCGCGTCATCGACATCGAGCTCAATGCGGTGACGGACAACCCGCTGGTGTTCCCGGATGCGAAGAATCCCAAGGTCATCGAGGATCAGGTGATTTCCGCCGGCCATTTTCACGGCATGCCGCTGGCGTTGGTGATGAGTTACGTGAAGGCCGCCATTCCGGTGCTGGCGTCGATTTCCGAACGACGCCTCAACAAGCTGGTCGATGCCGCAAACAACGATGGTCTGCCGGCCTTCCTGACCGGCAACGAGGACGCCACGGACTCAGGCTTCATGATCGTCCAGTACACCGCCGCGGCGCTGGTCAACGACCTCGCCACGCGTGCGCACCCGGCGAGCGTCTATTCCATTCCCACCAGCGCCAACGCCGAGGATCACGTCTCCATGGGCGCCAACGAGGCGCGCCACGTGCTGGACATGACCAACGATCTCGGCCACGTGCTGGGTCTCGAGCTATACACCGCCGCGCAGGCGTTGGAGTACCGTCAGGACATGCTCAATGCCGCGCGCGAACTGGCGCACTCCGGCGACGTCGATGCGCTGGCCGTCAAGATCGGTGGCGCACCACGCGAGGACAAGCCCGAATACGCCACCTTCCGCGACGAAGTGAAACAGCTGATGGATGCCCTGGCCGATGCCGCCGAATTCCGGGCCGGGGAGGGCGTGCGCAAGGCCTTCGCCATCCTGCGCGAGCACATCGGTTTCATGCGCCAGGATCGCGCCATGGATCAGGACGTGCAGACTGCCTGCCAGCTGGTGGCCGAGGGCGCGTTCAGCCAGTTCTAGTTTCGGGAGGCGGCATGGATCTGGTGCAAAAATCGGATGCCGAAATCATGGCGGTGATCGATCCCATCATGGATCACTTGATGGACGCTTCCACCGCCATCGATTACCCGGCGCACATACGCGATTTCACCGGGCGTCTCAGAGGCGTGTTGTCCGAAGACGCCTTCAAGTGCATCTGTGCGGAATATCAAAGCGCACGTGGCTTCTTTGCCAAGCGCGAACGGGTCGCCATCTTCAGACGTCCGGATTCCATCGCGGTTGTCTGGCGTCAGCGATTCACCAAGGCGCTTGGCGAGTTCGTCGCCGAGTTGGTGCTGGTGCAACGCGATGGCCGCTACCTGGTCGATCACGTGATGGTTTTCTAGCGTCCCGCAGGGGCGGGTGAGGGTACGCATCCACGCGATGTGAATGCACTCGTTGCCCGGCCCAGGCAGATCAGAATCTTCATCCGGCGTTTCGTGTCACCGAACGGCATCTTGCGCGTTCGTTCAAATTGCCCTAAAGTTCGCATCAATGTACTAACGCATTAATACATTGATGTCATGAAACGACGAGCCATCGAACCCGACGCAGCCCCGGCCACCGGCGAGGAAAACCTCTGCCGGGCACTGCTGGCACTCGACACCGTGCCGGACATGCGCGCTTTCCTGCGCGACCTGTGCACACCCGCGGAAATGGAAGCGCTGATCGATCGCTGGCGCGTGGTGCCTTTCATCCTGGAGGGCGTGCCTTACCGCGACATCCACGACCAGACCGGCGTCAGCATCACCACCATTGGTCGCGTGGCGCGCTTCCTCAATGAAGGCAACGGTGGTTACCAGAAGGCGCTGAAAGCCGTCGCGTCGCGCAAACGCGTGGCCCGGAAAACAGGAACGAAAGCATGAGAACGCGTGACCGCCTGCGCATCGCCGCGCAAAAATCCGGGCGTCTGAGCGAGGCGGGGCGGGATCTGCTCGCCCGCTGCGGCCTCGTGTTCCGCGACAGCCGCGACAAGCTGTTCTGTTACGGCGAGAATCTGCCCGTCGACCTGTTGCTGGTGCGCGACGACGACATTCCCGGTCTGCTCGCTTCGGGTACCTGCGACCTGGGCATCGTCGGTCGCAATGTGCTCGACGAATACAAGCTGGAGCACCCCGAGGCATCGCCATTGCGCGACTGGCGCGCCCTGGGCTTTGGCCAATGTCGCCTGTCGCTGGCCTTGCCGCGCGAGGAAACATGGCAGGGGTCGGCGCAATTGGCAGGACGCCGCATTGCCACGAGTTATCCGTACCTGCTGCGTCAGTGGCTCGATCGGGAGGGCGTGGATGCCGCCATCGTCACGTTGTCCGGATCGGTGGAGATTGCGCCGCGTCTGGGCACGGCGGATCTGATCTGCGATCTGGTGCAGAGCGGCGCCACGCTGGTGGCCAACCAGTTGAACGAGGCGGCAGTCGTGCTGGAAAGCGAGGCGGTGCTGGCGGGCCCGAATGCCGTGCCGACCGACGAGCGGGGCGATTTGATGAACCTGCTGCTCCAGCGTCTGGATGGCGTGCTCAACGTGCGCGAATCGCGACTGGTGATGTTGCAGGCGCCGCGTCATGCGCTTCAGGACATCACCGGATTGCTGCCGGGATGCATCAACCCCATGGTCACGCCCATCGAGGGCCAGCCCGACCGCATTGCCCTGCAAGCTGTCTGCAATGGCCGCGTGGACTGGCAGGAGCTGGAAGCCATGCGTCGTGCCGGTGCGCAATCCATGCTGGTGCTGCCGGTGGAGAAGATGCTGGCATGAATGTCTTGAACACGGTTTCCGGCAAGGCCGTCATGACGCTGCTGGACTGGCCCTCCATGAGCGCGACCGAACAACGCGAGGCATTGCGGCGTCCGTCGCAGGCACTTGATCGCGAACGCGCCGAAAAGGTCGCGGCGATCATGCAGGCGGTGCGCACGCGCGGCGATGCCGCGTTGCGTGAGCTGACCGAACAACTCGACGGTTGCCGCGTATCGTCGCTGATGGTCGATGACGAAGCCTTCGAAGCAGCCGAGCGCATGTTGCCGCCTGCACTCAAACAAGCCATCGCCGAGGCATCGGCGCGTATCGAGCAGTTTCATCGTGCCGCGATGCAAGGACCGATCCGCGTCGAAACCGCGCCGGGAGTGATCTGCGAACGCCTGCCTCGCGCCATCGCCCGCGTGGGTTTGTACGTGCCCGCCGGAAGCGCGCCGTTGCCTTCGACGGTATTGATGCTGGGCGTGCCGGCGAAGCTGGCGGGGTGTCGCGAAGTGGTGTTGTGCTCACCGCCGCAGGCCGATGGCAGTGTCGATCCGGCGGTGTTGTACGCCGCGCGTCAGTGCGGCATCGATCACGTGTTTCGCCTGGGCGGGGCGCAGGCCATCGCCGCCATGACCTGGGGCAGCGAAAGCGTGCCCGCCTGCGACAAATTGTTTGGTCCCGGCAACGCCTGGGTGACCGAGGCCAAGCGCCAGGCTGCCGCGGAGCCGGGTGGCCCGGCCATCGACATGCCGGCGGGGCCGTCGGAAGTGCTGGTGATTGCCGATGCCGATGCCGACCCGCGTTTCGTGGCCGCCGACCTGCTGTCGCAGGCCGAGCATGGCCCGGATTCGCAGGTGATCCTGCTGACCGATGCACCGGCCTTGGCGGATGCCGTGGCCGACGCAGTGGAAGCGCAACTGCAGTCGTTGCCGCGCGCCGACATCGCCCGTCGTGCGCTGGCGGCGAGTCGTTTGATCCGGGTTGATTCGTTGATCCAGGCGGCGGAAGTCGGCAATGCCTATGCGCCGGAACACCTGATTTTGCACGTGCGCGATCCGCGCGCGTTGCTGAACCGGATCGAGCACGCCGGTTCGGTGTTCCTCGGCGCCTGGTCGCCCGAGTCGGTCGGCGACTATTGCAGCGGCACCAACCATGTGCTGCCGACCTACGGCCATGCACGCGCCCTGAGCGGGCTGTCGGTGGACAGCTTTCGCAAGTACGTCACGGTGCAGGAGTTGAGCGCCGCAGGCTTGCGCGCGATCGGTCCGTGTGCTGTCACGTTGGCCAAGGCTGAAGGGCTCGATGCACACGCCCGCGCCGTGTCGTTGCGGCTGGAAACACTGGAGTGTGGCGCATGAGCATGCTCGACCTGGCGCGTCCCGAGATACGGGCACTGACGCCGTATTCCTCCGCCCGGATGGAAGCGGGCGCGGCTGCCGTCATGCTCAACGCCAATGAATCGCCATGGCCGGCACGAAGCGGGCTGAACCGTTATCCCGAACCGCAACCGCTCGAACTGTGCAAGCGGCTGGCCGATCTGTACGGTGTGGGTGACGATCAAATCCTGCTCGGGCGCGGCAGCGACGAAGCCATGGATCTGCTGGTGCGCGCCTTCTGCCGACCGGGTCTGGATGCCATCGCGATCTGTCCGCCGACTTTCGGCATGTACGCCGTGTGTGCCAGTGTGCAGGGCGCGGGCATCGTCCGAATACCGCTCGATGATCGTTTTGCCTTGGATGCGGATGCCGTGCTGGAAGCCTGCACGCAGGCAGTCAAATTGCTGTTCCTGTGTTCGCCCAACAATCCGACAGGCGGCGTCATTGCGCGCGAAACCATCGAGTATCTGGCCAAGGCCTTGGCGGATCGCACCCTGGTCATCGTCGACGAGGCCTACATCGAATTTGCCGACACGCCGAGCGTCGCCGACCTGCTGGCGCGCCACTCCAACCTGGCTGTCCTGCGCACCCTGTCCAAGGCCTGGGCATTGGCAGGCGCACGCATCGGTGCCTTGCTGGCGGATGCGGGCGTCATCGAATTGTTGCGGCGGATCATGCCGCCGTATCCGTTGCCTACGCCCTGTGTGCGTGTGGCTCTCGATGCATTTGACGATGATGGCGAGCAACGCATGCTCGAACGGGTCGCCGTCATCCGCAATGAACGCGAGCGTTTGCGCGAGGCGTTGCGTGGCATGCAGGGGGTGCGCGAGGTGTTGCCTTCGCAGGCCAATTTCCTTGTCGTGCGTCTCGACGATGCGCAGGCCGTTTATCGCCGGCTCGTCGGGCAGGGCATCGTGGTGCGTGACATCACGCGTTATCCGGGGCTGGACGATGCATTGCGCATCAGCATCGGCACACCCGCCGAAAACACCCGGCTCCTGACCGCCCTCGCATCTCCCTTCGTGGGAGCTGGCCTTGCAGGGGGAGGTTCGGAAAATCCGGCGCGCAGGCACGTATCGACGAGGGAAGACGCATGACCCGCAAATTCCTTTTCGTGGATCGCGATGGCTGCCTGATCGAGGAGCCGGCCGACGAACAGGTCGATCGCCTGGACAAACTGGTCCTGTTGCCGAACGTGATCCCGGCGCTGCGGCGCTGCGTTGCCGCCGGTTACGAGCTGGTGATGGTGACCAATCAGGACGGTCTGGGGACGGACAGTTTTCCGCAGGTCGATTTCGAGGGTCCGCAGCGCTTCCTGCTGCAGTTGCTGGCCTCCCAGGGCATCGTTTTCCGCGAGGTGCTGGTCGATGCCAGCTTTCCTCACGAGGAGCGGGATACGCGCAAGCCGGGTACTGGTCTGGTGCGCCATTATCTGGCCGATGACGGCTGGAGCCGTGCGGCATCGGCCATGGTCGGCGACCGCGAAACCGACATGCGGTTTGCCGCCAATCTTGGTGTGCGTGGTTTGCGCATCGGCCCGGAAGGCATGGACTGGATGCAGATTGCGCGGCAGCTATGCGATGTATCGCGTGTGGCAGGGGTCGAACGTGTGACGCGCGAAACCCGCATCCGGGTGAAGGTGGATCTGGATGCAGCCGATCCCGTCAGCGTATCGACCGGCATCGGCTTCTTCGATCACATGCTGGAACAGATCGGCAAGCACGGCGGCTTGTCGCTGGAGCTTGCCTGCGATGGCGATCTTGCGGTGGACGATCACCACACCGTGGAAGACTGCGCACTGGCGCTGGGCGAGGCCATTCGCAAGGCACTGGGAGACAAGCGAGGCATCGGTCGCTACGGCTTCACCTTGCCCATGGACGAATCGCTGGCCAGCGCCGCGCTGGATCTTTCCGGGCGCGCCTTGTTCGTGTTCGATGGCGCATTTCCGCGCGAGCAGGTGGGCGGGTTGTCCACCGACATGGTGAAGCATTTCTTCCGTTCGCTGTGCGATGGCCTCGGCGCCAATCTGCACGTGAAAGTGCAAGGCGAAAACACGCACCACATGGTCGAAGCCTGTTTCAAGGTGGTGGCGCGTTGCCTGCGTCAGGCCCTGCGTCGCGAAGGCGATGCCTTGCCAAGCACCAAAGGTGTGTTGTGATGGACGTGGTGCTGGTTGAAGCCGGTGGCACCAATATCGGCTCGGTGCGCTATGCGCTGGAGCGTCTGGATGTCGCCGCAGAACTGACGAGTGATCCGGCGCGCATCCGCGCGGCCAGCCACGTCATTCTGCCTGGCGTGGGTGCGGCGGCCGAAGGCATGCGGCGTCTGCGCGAACAGCGCCTGGATGCACTGCTGCGCGAACTCACGCAACCGGTACTGGGTGTGTGCCTTGGCATGCAGCTTCTGTTCGCGCATTCCGAAGAAGGCGATACCGGAACCCTCGGGCTGCTGGAAGGGAATGTGCGCCAATTGCGCGGCGGCCCATCCTTGCGCGTTCCGCACATGGGCTGGAACAGGCTCGACATCGAACGTGACGATCCGTTGCTCGACGGCATCGCCAAGGGTGCGCACGCCTATTTCGTGCACGGCTACGCCGCGCCGGTCACTTCGAACACGCTGGCCTCGTGCGAACACGGCGAACGTTTCGCGGCGATCGTGCGCAGGGACAATTTCTGCGGCATGCAATGCCATCCCGAACGCTCCGGCGCGCTCGGTTCCCGTCTGCTCGAGAACTTTCTGGACCTGTGAACGATTTTACCGTCATCCCTGCCATCGACCTTCGCGGCGGCCACGTGGTGCGTCTGCTCAAGGGTGATTACGAACGGCAGACCGACTATGCCGTCGAGCCGCTGGCGCTGGCCGAAAACTATGCGGCGCTGGGTGCTGAATGGCTGCACGTGGTGGATCTGGATGGCGCTCGTGCCGGTGCGCAGACGCACCTGGACACGCTGAAAGCGATGGCCGGTACGGGACTCAAGCTGCAGGCCGGCGGCGGCATCCGCAGCGAGGATGATATCAAGCGTCTGTTCGATGTCGGCGTGTCGCGCGCGGTCATCGGCAGCCTGGCCATGCGCGAACCCGAACGTGTGGCAAAGTGGATCGAGCGCCATGGCGCCGACCGGCTGACGCTCGCGCTGGATGCACGCTGTCGGAACGGCGTCTGGCGGTTGACCAGCGCAGGCTGGACGTCCGACGAAGATGTCGCACTGAATACGCTGGCCAGTTTTTATGCCAAATGCGGCGCGCGCCACGTGCTCAGCACAGACATCGACCGCGACGGCGCCATGACCGGCCCCAACATCGATTTGTACACGCACCTCGCGCGCGCATTTCCAATCCTCGCGGTGCAGGCTTCCGGCGGCGTTCGCAGTGGTGACGATGTGCGCGCCGTGCGCGCCAGCGGTGCGGCCGGCGTGATCCTCGGTCGCGCCTTGCTCGAGGGCAAACTGGAACTCGCCGATGCACTTGTTGCCGGCTCGGTGACGTCATGTTGAGCCGGCGCATCATTCCGTGTCTGGATGTGCGCGACGGCAAGGTGGTGAAGGGCGTGCGTTTCCGCGACCACCGCATCGTCGGCGACATCGTGGAACTGGCCCTGCGTTATCGCGATGCGGGCGCCGATGAACTGGTGTTCTACGACATCGGCGCCAGTCCCGATGGACGCACGGTCGAGCGTGACTGGGTCGAACGCGTCGCGCGTGCCATCGACATGCCGTTTTGCGTTGCCGGCGGCATCCGCAGCGTCGAGGATGCGCGTCGAGTGCTGCATGCCGGCGCCGACAAGGTATCGATCAATTCGCCCGCACTGGAGCGTCCCGGTCTGGTCGGCGAACTGGCCGCTGCCTTCGGCGTGCAATGCGTGGTCGTCGGCATCGACAGCCTGCGCGACGAGGACGGCGAATGGCGCGTGCGTCAGTACACCGGCGATCCTGCGCGGACGCGCGCGCTGCGCCGCCGCACGCTCGACTGGGTGGTCGAGGCACAGCAGCGCGGCGCCGGCGAGGTCGTGCTCAACTGCATGGGCAGCGACGGGGTGCGCAGCGGCTACGACATCGAACAACTCGTCGCCGTGCGCGACATCTGCCATGTGCCGTTGGTGGCCTCGGGTGGCGCCGGTGCGGCGGAGCATTTCGTGGATGCCTTCCGGCAAGCCGATGTCGATGCGGCCCTGGCTGCCGGCATTTTTCATGACGGCCATTTGGCCATCGCCGATCTCAAGCAAACGCTGGCCGGGGCCGGCATCGAGGTACGCCTGTGAACCCGCGCATCGATTTCGATCCCGACGCACTGGCCTGGAGCAAGGGCGATGGCTTGTTGCCGGCCATCATCCAGCATTGGCGCAACGGCGAAGTATTGATGCTGGGCTACATGACGCGCGAGGCGCTGCAACGCACGTTGGACACGGGCCGCGTGACGTTCTGGAGCCGCAGTCGCCAGAGTTTGTGGATCAAGGGTGAGACTTCCGGTCATTGGCTCACGCTCAAGGCGATCCACGCGGACTGCGATGCCGACACGCTGCTGGTGCAGGCCGATCCCGAGGGGCCGACCTGCCATCAGGGAACACGCACCTGTTTCGGCAAGGCGACGGAACCCGCATTGGCTTTCCTTGGCCGGCTCGACGAGCTGATCGAAGCGCGCGAACGCGAACGCCCCGAAGGCAGCTACACCACTCATCTTTTTGAAAGCGGCCCCCGTCGCATCGCGCAGAAAGTCGGCGAGGAAGGGGTGGAAACAGCCTTGGCCGCCGTGGCGCAGGACGGCGATGCCCTGCTGGATGAAAGCGCGGATCTCGTCTACCACCTGCTGGTGCTGCTGCGGGCGCGAAATCTGGGGTTGACCGATGTCGCCAAACGCCTGCGCGAACGTCACAACACCGACACGTAGGTGGGCAGTGCCCGCCCTGCACATCCCGTTTGTCGAAAAAGTTTCGCACTACCGAGTGCCCCATCCACGGGTTGCGGTGCACACGTGCATAATGCCTTCGTGCAGGCGCCAACCGCGCCTGCGGAGAGGCCGCCATCTGGAACACGCTCGACAAGCAGCCACCGCGCATCATTGCCCATCGCGGCGCCAGCGGTTATCTGCCCGAACACAGTATGGCCGGCTACCGCCTGGCGATGGAGCAGGGCGCCGACGTCATCGAACCCGATCTCGTGGTGAGCCGTGATGGCGTATTGTACGTGCACCACGATCTGGGCCTTTCGAAGACGACGGACGTGGCTGCGCATGCCGAATTTGCCGGTCGGATGCACGACGGCGATGGGTTGGTGGGGGATTTCGATGCCGCCGAGCTGGATCGCCTGCGCCTGGTGCAGCGCTGGCCGCAGCGCGACCACGGCCACGATGGCCGCTACGTCATGCCGCGATTTGCCGACATGCTGGATCAAGTCCTGGCGTTCGGTGACGCCACCGGTCGGGCGCTTCGGGTTTATCCCGAGATCAAGCACCCGGTTCATTTCCGCCGGCGGGGACACGATCCGCTGGCGTTGCTGCTGCCCATCCTCGAAGCGCGTCATGCCACCGGGCCGGACGCCCGTGTATGGCTGCAATGCCTGGATCACGCGGTATTGCGCGAGGCCTACGAACGTTGCGGCAACCCCTGTTACGCATTGATCGAAGAGATCGATCCATCGAATCTGGAAACCATGCTGGAGGAGCTTTCCGGATGGGCGCAGGGCATCGCGCCGGACAAGGACCTGCTCTGGGATGCACGCGGGCATGACGGCGGCCTGGTTAGGATGGCCCACGACATGGGGCTGGAAGTCCACGCCTGGACGTTCCGCGATGACGTCGACGCGCCGCCCTTTGCGCATCCCGGGGACGCCCTGCGCATGGCATTGTCGCTCGGCGTGGACGCATTGTTCTGCGATTTTCCCGACACCGCGCTGGCCATGCGGCATACCATGGCAACCAGATAAGTATTTGAGGAAGCACGACATGCCTGACACGATCATCGAAGCACGCAGTCACGACCTGGGTGGTGGCTTTCTGGTGGCACGGGTGCTGCCCAGCCGCCAGCAACGCATGGTCGGCCCGTTCGTTTTTCTCGACCACATGGGGCCGCTGGATCTGGAAGCGCCGGTGCGACGTGATCGCGACGTGCGTCCGCACCCGCACATCGGACTGTCCACCGTGACCTATCTTTTCGACGGGCAGATGACGCATCGCGACAGCCTGGGTTTCGAGCAGGCCATCCAGCCCGGTGCGCTCAACTGGATGACGGCGGGCCAGGGCATCACCCATTCGGAACGCTTCGACGGCATGCGCGAAAACGGCGGCCGCATCGAAGGCGTGCAGGCCTGGGTCGGCTTGCCCGAGGCCAACGAGGAAGGTGCGCCGGCCTTCGATCATTACGATGCTTCCGTGCTGCCCGTGATCGACGCCGATGGCGTGAAGGCGCGAGTGATTGCGGGCAGCGCCTACGGGGTCGCCAGCCCGGCAAAGACCTTCTCGCCATTGTTCTACGTGCATGCGGATCTGGAACCGGGCGCCAGCCTGGCTCTGCCTGATGGTCATCCCGAGCGCGCGGCCTTCATCGCCAGTGGCGAAGTGGAGGTGGCGGGCCAGTGTCATCATGCCAACCAGATGCTGGTGTTCGGCGCCGGCGATGCGCCGGCCATCAAGGCCGTGCAGCCGTCACGGGTGATGCTGCTGGGCGGTGAGCCGCTGGGGCCGCGCTACATCTGGTGGAACTTCGTATCCTCGCGCCGCGATCGCATCGAACAGGCCGCCGCCGACTGGAAGGCCGGACGCATGCCGCTGCCCGAAAGCGACCACGAGGAATTCATCCCGTTGCCGGACATGCCGTTGCCGAAACGGCACGATGAGCAAAACGAAACCCGTTCGCCCTGAGGTATCGAAGGGCAGCCCCCAGGTTTCCCGCACCGTTCATGCTTCGATACCTCAGCACGAACGGTGGGAGGCTGTGGTGTTTGGAAATCCCATCAACACCCGTTCGCCCCGAGGTATCGAAGGGCAGTCTCCAGGTTTCCCGCATTGTTCATGCTTCGATACCTCAGCACGAACGGTGGAGGGCGCCGGTCATGGCGTTGGATGTTTACGCCACCCCGTCCGGCTTGACATGCTTGAAATCCACCGGCGGCGCCAACTGCGTGGTGAAGCCGAATACCCCCTTGTGCACGACGCGGCTCAGATGCACGTCGATCAGCGTGGTTTCGTTGGGATGGATGAATGACATCAGTTCATGCATGGAGGTATCCAGCATGGCCTGCCAGTACTCCACGAACAGATCCTCGTGCCGCGGATCGATGCGGATGCCGTAGGGTGGCCGTGGCAACAGTTCGGCCCGCGCCACGCCACCGCCAGGTTCGGGGATGGGCGGGCAGCCGGCCAGCACCGCAAAGTTGAGATAGAACGTGAGATTGCCGGGCGCCTGCTGATTGGCCTGACGGTCGATCAGGAATCCGCGCGGCAACTCATTGGGGCTGTCCTGCGGTCCGGCGGTGAGCAACAGGTTGACATCCGACACGCGCAATCCCGTCGAGTCGAACAGCCGAAAGATGACCATGCTGCACGGATCGTGGATGTATGTGCGATCGGGCAGCACAGGCACGTGCTCGATTTCCAGACGATTGGTGATGGCCTGGTGGGCGGCGTTTTCAGCGTCGAAGGTGTCGCGCAGGGCGTCGTATGCGGTGGCATCGCGCACGGCCAGGCAATCGAGGATGGCGCTGACCGTGGCATCGGGTTCGCCGTCGTTCCTGACGCTGCCCATGATGCCCATCTTGCTGCCGGAATGGGATTTGCCCGGCACGATCTTGAAAGCCGTCGGCATCGCGCGCGCGACCGATTCCAGCTCCAGCGTGCGCAGGCGCTTGCGCGCCGTGGGCAATGGTTCGCCGCGTTCGGTGGCCGGCTGGCGCAGCACGAGGTGCGTGGCGTTGAGATTGGTCGCGGCCACGCGCATCACGCCGTCCGAACCGTTTTCGCCGGTATAGGGATTGATATGGTCGTAGACGCTGCGGTCGATGGCGTCGCCCGTCAGCACGAACGGAAACACGGGGTTCTTGCCGCCGGTGAGCTTGAGCTTCGGATAGTCGTGAATCCAGCGCAGGTTGAGCGCGCAGGCGGCGGGGCTGCCGAGCGCCAGCCAGTCGAGCACCCGCTGGCCCGGCTCGACGCCGTTGAACCAGGCCTTGATGGCGCCGATGCGACTCTTGCCCAGCTGCGCCAACGCCGAGCCGAAATTGGCCGGCGCCAGCATGATGAGATGACTGACGGGGCACTGGTCGAGCTTGCCGGGCTGGACGATATGGCGATCCAGCCATTCACGCACTACCGGACCGCCAGTGGAATGGGTGATGCACACGCAACGCTGATTCTTGCCATGGCGCGCGAGAACGTCGGACAGCGCGCCATCGAAAGCGCGGGCAATGTCCTCGACGCGCACCTCGTCGTGGAAACTGACGTATTCGCCCAGATAGATGTGCCGGATATCCAACGACGGGCCGCCACGTCGCTCGGCCTCGCTTTTCAGGCGCGCCGGCAACTGGCCGTAGGTGGCGGTGCTGGTCACGCTCCAGCCGTGCACGAAAATCAGAAGTTGCCTGGCCATGATTCCCCTCCGCTGGAACCTGTCGATTGCACGTTTCGTCTCGATTGCAAAACGCACAGCGAACGCTTTTGCTGCAACATGCAATTCGGCATGGTACGCCAAGATGCATGCCCGAGCAGGGTTAAAGCCCTCCCCTTCAAGGGGAGGGTTGGGTGGGGATGGTGTGGCTTTTCGGACCAACACCATCCCCCTCCCAGCCTCCCCTTGAAGGAGGGGGAGAAGGCAGATGTCGGTGGAGTCGAGCTGTTGGAGCCCTCCCCTTCAAGGGGAGGGTTTGGGTGGGGATGGTGTGGCTTTCGGACCAACACCATTCCCTCCTGGCCTCCCTCTTGAAGGGGGAGGAGAAACGTGACTCTCGACGGGTGGTCATGTGGGGAGCCAGCATGGATACTTGGGGACTTTCCGGGGAACCTGAGGACACGCCATGAAAGTGAACGCCTTGTTGCGCCAGAGCGCGCTTGCGCTGTCGATCGCAGCGTTGGCTTGCGCCGCACCCGTGCTGGCTTCGCAGGTCACGCCGCCGCCGGTGAGCACCATGCCGGTGGGCCAGCCCGAACGCGTGCCTCAGGCGTCGCCGATCAACGCGAAGGATTTCGCGGCCTACGTCAACCGCGTGCGCAAGACGTTCGACGTGCCCGGTATTGCCGTGGCCATCGTCAAGGACGGCCACGTGGTGCTGCAGGAAGGCTATGGCGTTGCCAATGTGAAGACCGGGCAGAAGGTGGATGCACACACCATTTTCGCCATCGCCTCCAACACCAAGGCGTTCACGGCCGCGTCGCTGTCGATGCTGGCCGACAAGGGCAAGCTCGACATGGGCGGGCGCGTCATCAAGTACCTGCCGTGGTTCCGCATGTCCGACCCGTACGTCACCCACGAAATGCGCGTGCGCGATCTGCTGGCCCACCACAGTGGCCTGAGCCTCGGCGCGGGCGATCTGCTGTACTGGCCGACCACCGACTACACCAGCAAGGAAGTCATCGAGCATCTGGCGCACGTGCCGCTCAAGTACGG
>DASSTF010000208.1:0-5205 GCA_035708045.1 Rhodanobacteraceae bacterium
TTGAAGCTCGCGACCGATCCCAAGTGGAACACGTTGATCGACGACTCGTTCTGGAAGATCACCCTGTACGACAACCGCGTGGTGTCGGCCAAGGCGAAAAAACTTCCCGACGGCAAGTACCAGGTCACCATGAAGCTGCACGCGGCCAAGTACTACGCCGACGCCAAGGGCAAGCAGACCCGCGCGAAGATGACCCTTCCGGTGGCCATCGGCGTGTTCGCCAAGGCGCCCGACGGCGTCGAGGGCAACGAACCCATCCTGTATCTTGAAAAACGCCACGTCACCGACGGCGACAGCACCCTCACGCTGACCGTGGACGGCAAACCCTACGAGGTGGGCATCGACCCCTACAACGAACTGGTGGATCGCAACTCGGTGGACAATCGGACGAAAGTTGCGCTCAAGTAACTCGGGACTCGGGCAAAGCAAGTAGGGCGGGCACTGCCCGCCATCCGCAAGCCCGCGTGACGCTCGATGGCGGGCAGTGCCCGCCCTACCCGCTTGTTGTCATTCAACAAGCGTCATGAGCGGGTTTGCCGTTTCCCCACGTCAATCAGATTGATGCGCACGCCGCCGGGAAACGGCGTATGGATGCCCGATTCGAGTTGATCCACGCGCTGCAGCGACGGGCACAGCGCCTGCACCTGCGGGCGCAACACCTGCAGCTTTTGGCGAATGCGGGTGCGCAATGCGGTGGCCATGTGGGTGGCGCGGTGGCGAAATTGCGCGGCGGCATCCAGGTCGCCGCTCATGGCTGCCATCACGGCCTGCTGCAGGAGCCCGGAAGCCAGCAGCGGCACGATGCTCGCCACGGTCTGGTTGACGTACTGCTGAAATGCCGGGCCTTGCCAATCGTGGCTGCTGTGGCTGGCGGCGATGCGTGCCTTGAGGTCGGCGGTGATGGACGCGAGGCGCGCGTCCAGTTCGCCGCTGGCGTCCGGCGCGGAAGCCGCCGCCTGTTCGCGCACCGCCTGCGCGGCCAGATCGACGCCACGGTCGGCGATGGCCTTCACCTTCGGCTCCAGCGCACGCACGGTACGCTCGATCAACGTGACGCGATCGCTGTCCTCGGCATCCAGGTCGGCCGGTTTGCCATCGATCACAAGCCGTCCGTCCTGCAGGTGCACGCGACGCGGCTCCGGCTGAGCGCGGTCGAAGGCGACGCCGTTGTCGCTGATGGTGACGTCGTAGCTGCTGGTGGCATGGCAGGTGTCGAGCAGACTCTGCGCATGCGCGCCGCCACTGGCGAGCACACTGATGAACAGCGCCATCCACGGTAAAAATCGTTGCATGCGATACCTCGGCTTGCGCCGAAGAAACGTTGGCAAGCACGTTGCCCGCCGCAACACGAATCGCCGCTGAACAATGGGCGCCGTCAGTCGGCCTTGCGGATCGATGCCGGAAACTGCGCACGCACCGCGGGCGTTCCCAACCGCCAGGCCAGCCAGGCCATCACCGGCACGGCGATCGCCTTGAGGATCATGGCCACCAGGTAACGGCGCTGGACACGCTCAAGGAATGCATGGGCTGCATCGTTCAACGTCGACTGCGACAGCAGCATGGCGCTTTGATTGCTGAGGCTGCTCCAGTGTGCGGCCATCTGGATGGCCGTCACCAGAAACCACAATGCCAGTATTCCCGCCACCACACGCAGCACGGGGCGCGCCCAGGTGCGACGAAACAGGACGCCCGCCGATGCGGTCACGGTGATGCAGGCCGCCACCAGATAAACGATGTCCCATGCCAGCATGCCCGTCAGCGACGCACGATCGGTACTGCTGCGCGCCGCATCCAGCGCGGCAGCCACCCGCCACGCGTGCACGCTGTATTGAAGAATGCCGAAAGCGGCCAGCAACAACACCAGCCAGGTGACGATCCGCCAGATGGCCGGCCTGAGGCGCGCCCGCGCGTCGCCGGGAAATGATGAGGCAGGCATGAAACCTTCCGTCAATGACCAAGGCTCCAGTGTACAGAACAAGTCGGGCCCGGCCTCGCGTGTCAGCCGCGAGGCCGGGCCCGGTACGGATGAAAATCACCTGCGGCTGATCGTGAACCTGCTCACGTCCACGCCCAGATCCACGCCTTCGCCGGTGCCGGCCAGCGCCAGCGACACATCCCCTTTGGTCAGCACCTGCGCCGAGCCGGACCTGACCACGCCGGCGTGGGCGCTGCCGGCCGCATAGCTGCCCAGCACGTCGTTGATGCCGTGCACGTCGCTGAACGTGCCCTTGCCGTCATCGACATGCCACTTGCCGGCTGTCAGGCCGCCACCGGTAACCGTGATCGTCACCGGCATCGACTGGCCGTTCTCGCACCGCACCATACCGTTGCCTTCGGCATGCTTGTAGATCAACGACCAACCGGTCAACGCGAACGACAACGAGCAATCCAGCTCGGCATGCGTCATCTGCGCATGGTTCGTGGATTGTTCGGGCGTCGTCGAGCAGCCGGTGAAGCCGACCAGG
The DNA here is from genome assembly GCA_035708045.1 of Rhodanobacteraceae bacterium. Taxonomy (GTDB): domain Bacteria; phylum Pseudomonadota; class Gammaproteobacteria; order Xanthomonadales; family Rhodanobacteraceae; genus Oleiagrimonas. The sequence goes on from DASSTF010000208.1 coordinate 2,466, forward strand.
GACAACGCACAGATACCCGCCACCATCAGACTCTTTTTCATCACAACCTCCTCTGCTTTGAAATGGCAGGGCGAGTCTGGAACAATGAACCTGAATGAACGAAGGCGACATGAAAGTCGCGTTCAGGTTTTCGAATGCCGACCTAACGGAAAATTCCGCGCGGCGCGTCCATAATGTCGACGACCCGGTTCAGGAACGAGGTGTCCATGATCAAGCAAACACTGGTGGGCTATGACAGTTCGGACTCGGCCAAACACTGCTTCCGGTTCGCCCTGGATCTGATGCGCGCCACCGGCGGCCACGTGCACGTGGTGTCGGTCGTGCAGGTCACCGAAGGGGGTCCGGAAGCCTGCGCCATGATGATGAGCGACAAGGGCGCGGACCGCGTCGGCGAACTGCAGGCCGAACTGGCCGCGTTGGCACCGAACGACACCGACCTGTTCGACGTCGAGGTCGTGTACGGCTCGCCCGGTGATGTGCTGCTGGCGCAGGTGGAACAGCATGGCATCGACCATATCGTCATCGGCCACACCGAGCGCGGCGCTCTGCTGCGCTGGCTGCTGGGATCGGTGTCCAGCGACATCATTGCGCGCGCGCATGTGCCGGTGACCGTGGTTCGCTGAACTTCACCATCCGTGCCTCCCGACCCACGCTTGCCGTGCGCAACTGGCCTATCATCTGGCCATTGCCGCCTTCATCAGGCATCCTCTGACTGATTACCCGGGGAGAACGCCATGGACTACGCAACCTCAATGCCTTGGACACTCGACAGCATCGACTTCTCGCGGATCGAGACGGATCGCATGCGCGCCAACGACGATCTGATGTGCCTGTTGTGTGCCTCGGCCTTCATCGAAAGCGGTTCGGATCTGTATACCCACAATCTTGTCCAGCACTACGAAGGCGACGACGAAGTGCAAACCTGGCTGCGCGACCACTGGGAACACGAAGAGCTGCAACACGGCCGCGCCCTGGCCACCTACGTCACGCACGTCTGGCCCGACTTCGACTGGGACGCCGCATTCAAGAGCTTCTTCGGCGAATACTCCACCGTGTGCACCGCCGATGAACTGGAACCGTCGCGCTGCCTGGAAATGGCCGCGCGCTGCGTGGTCGAAACCGGCACCGCCACGCTCTATCGCGCCATCCACGAGTCCACCGACGAACCGGTGCTGAAGGATCTGACCCGGCGCATCAAGAGCGACGAAGTGCGCCACTACAGCCATTTCTATCATTACTTCCAGAAATACCAGGCCGAGCAGCGCCACGGTCGGATGCAGGTGCTGCGCACGCTGTGGAAGCGCCTGCGCGAAATCGGCAACGAGGACGGCGACATCGCCCTGCGCCACGTGTTCAAGTTCCGCCACCCCGAATACCTGACGGACAAGGCCACCTTCCGTCACGCCAGCGACCGCATCTACGGTTTCGTGCGCCACAACCTGTCGGCGCAGATGGCGATCAAGATGATGCTCAAGCCGCTGGATCTGCCGCCGCGCGTACACTCCGGCTTGCAACCGCCATTGACATGGGCGGTGACGCATTTCGCCCTGCATTGATGTAGGGTGAGCCTTGGCCCGCCCAGCGGGTCTGGCTTGCCATCCGCGGCGCACCTAAATACTATACCGTTTGGTTCAATTATTTGTGGCCACACGCATGCATGACGACAGGGCAACCACTGCCGCGCACGACGACCCGATCATCGTGGTGGATGGGCTCAACAAGACCTACGCCACCGGGTTCGTCGCCCTCCAGGACATCCATCTGACGGTTCGCCGCGGCGAGATTTTCGCACTGCTCGGCCCGAACGGCGCCGGCAAGACCACACTGATCAGCATCATCTGCGGCATCGTCAATCCGAGTCGCGGCAGGATCACCGTGGACGACCACGACGTGATCCGCGACTGGCGCGTCACCCGCTCGAAAATCGGCCTGGTGCCGCAGGAACTGAAAACGGACGCCTTCGAAACCGTATGGGACACCGTGCGCTTCAGCCGCGGCCTGTTCGGCAAGGCGCCGGACAACGCCTACATCGAGCAACTGCTCAAGGACCTGTCGCTGTGGGACAAGCGCGACAACAAGATCCTGATGCTGTCCGGCGGCATGAAGCGCCGCGTGATGATCGCCAAGGCGCTCTCGCATCAACCCGAAGTGCTGTTCCTGGACGAGCCCACCGCCGGCGTCGACGTCGAGCTGCGCCGCGACATGTGGCGGATGGTGCGGCGCCTGCGTGAATCGGGCGTCACCATCATCCTCACCACGCATTACATCGAGGAAGCCGAGGACATGGCCGACCGCGTCGGCGTGATCCACAAGGGCAACCTCATCGTGGTCGACGACACCGCCACGCTGATGAGCAAGCTCGGCAAGAAGCAGCTACGCCTGCACCTGCTCGAACCGGTCACCGCACTGCCGGCGTCGCTGTCCGATTACGGTCTCGAGCTCGCCAACCATGGCAGCGAACTCGTCTACACCTACGACTCGCAGGGCGAACGCACCGGCATCACCGCGCTGTTGCGCGACCTGGCCGTTGCCGGCATCGGTTTCAGCGATCTCAGTACACGCCAGGATTCGCTGGAGCAGATCTTCCTCGACCTCGTGAAGGAGGCCGCATGAACATCCACGGCATTCGCGCCATCTACAAATTCGAAATGGCGCGCACCGGGCGCACGCTGATGCAGTCCATCGCCTCGCCGGTGGTATCCACGTCGCTGTATTTCGTGGTGTTCGGCTCGGCCATCGG
>DASSTF010000209.1:0-5342 GCA_035708045.1 Rhodanobacteraceae bacterium
ACGTGGTCGGCCTACGTGCAGGACGAGTGGAGCATCGGCGACAAGTTGACGGTCAATTACGGCCTGCGCGGCGACGTGTACAAGGCCTTCCGCACCGAAAGCCAGTTGAGCCCGCGTCTGGGCCTGGTGTACCAGGCCACCGACAATACGGCGCTGCATGCCGGTTACGCCCGCTACTTCACGCCGCCGGCCACCGAAGCGATCACCACCGCCAACATCCACAAGTTCGACGGCACCACCAACGCGCTGCCCGACCATGGCGACAACACGCCGCTGGCCGAACGCAGCGACTACTTCGACGTCGGCATCCAGCAGTACATCGGCGATGCACTGACCCTGGGGCTGGATGCCTACTACCGCAAGGTGACCCGGCTGCAGGACGAAGGCCAGTTCGGCGCCGCGCTGGTGTATTCCACCTTCAACTACGCCAAGGGCCGCATCAAGGGCGTGGAATTCACCGCCAATTACGACAGCGGCCCGCTCAGCGCGTATGTCAATCTGGCCGTCAGCCGCGCCATGGGCAAGCGGGTCATCACCGGCCAATACAATTTCGACCCGGACGACCTGGCCTACGTGGCCGATCATTACATCTTCCTCGACCACGACCAGGCGTACTCTTCCTCGGGCGGCATCAGTTACGCCTTCGGCGATGGCACCCGTCTCGGCGCGGACTACCTGTTCGGCAGCGGCCTGCGCAAGGACGGCGACGTGCCGAACGGCGCTTCGCTGCCCGCCTACTTTCAGCTCAACCTGAGCCTGTCGCACGATTTCACCTTCGCCGGCGCCGGCAAGCTGCACGTCCGGCTGGCGGTGATCAATGCACTGGATCGCGTGTACGAGCTGCGCGACGGCACGGGCATCGGTGTCGGCGCGCCGCAATACGGGCCACGCCGCGGGTTCTATCTCGGCATCGACAAGGATTTCTGAGCGCGCGACGCCGTGGCTGCCGGACACCGCCCGGCAGTCACATCATGCCGGTTTCCAGCTTGGCTTCGTCGGACATCATGGAATAGTTCCATGGCGGATCGAACACGAGGTCGATGTCCGCCTCGACGATGGTGGGGATCATCTCCAGCTTCTCGCGCGCATCGTCGACCAGGATGTCGCCCATGCCGCAACCCGGCGCGGTCAGGGTCATCTTGACGTAGACGCTGCGCTGGCCGTCCTCGGTGTGTTCCAGGCTGACGTCGTAGACCAGCCCCAGATCCACCACGTTGACCGGAATTTCGGGGTCGAAACAGGTGCGCAGCTGGGCCCAGACCAGTTTTTCCACGTCCGAATCGTCGGCATTTTCGGGCAGGACCAGCGGCTCGGGCGCCGGCTTGCCGAGGGCGTCGTGGTCGTCACCGGCCACGCGGAAAAGATTGCCCTCGACGTAGATGGTGAAGCTGCCGCCCAGAGCCTGGGTGATGTAGCCGATCTGCCCCGCCGGCAGAGTGACGCGATCGCCCTGGGGCACCATGACCGCGGGGCAGTCGCGTTGCAGGGTGAAAGGTTCGCTGTTGAGACTGAAACCACTCATGTTGCTCTCGTCGGGCGGGAAATCGGGCCATTATGCCTTCCCTGTATGCGGTTCATGCCCACGCAGATCAAGCGCGCGCCGAAGACATGCGGGTATGATGGCCGTTTTGGCCACGACAACGCTGCCCATGCTCCTGCCCGCGATCGGCTCCCGCCATGCATAAGCGCCCGCTTCTGCGGGCCGGTCTGCATGGCCTGTTCGCCCTGCTCGGCGCCATCGCCATTGCCCTGGCCCTCGGTGCGATCTGGATGGCGGTGGCACTGCATATGGCCTCCGCAGCTTGGTGGCTCGCCTTGCCGGTCGGGCTTGCCATGGGTTACGCCACGAAAACCTGGATCACGCCCTCGCGCGGTTTCGCCATGCTGCTCGCCGCGGGTGGGACGTGGCTGGCCGCGATCTACATGCAGTGCATTTTCATCGCCTTGCGCCTGGCGGCCATCATGGGTCTGGGGCTCTCGACGACCCTGCACAAGGCCGGCGTCGGCATGCTGCTGGCATTGGCGCGCGCCTCGTGGGACACGCACCTGTTCGTGTCCTGCCTGATCGGCATGCTGCTGGCGCTTGTCGTGGCCGGCGGCAGGTCACGCCGCGCGTCGCTCAACCGTCATCAAGCGCCTTGAGCGCCGTCACCAGCTCCGACGCCGCCGTCTGCCCGTCGCCATACAGCATGCGCGTGTGGTCGGCGTAGAACAGCGCGTTCTCGACGCCGGCAAAGCCCTTGCCGCGGCCGCGCTTGATGACGATGGCGTTTTTCGCCGCCGCCACGTCCAGCACCGGCATGCCGTAGATGGGCGAGCCCGGGTCGGTCTTGGCCACCGGGTTGACCACGTCGTTCGCGCCGATCACCAGCGCCACGTCGGTGTTGGCGAATTCGGGATTGATGTCGTCCATGTCGGCGATCAGGTCGTAGGGCACGCCAGCCTCGGCCAAGAGCACGTTCATGTGGCCGGGCATGCGACCGGCGACCGGATGGATGGCGAAGCTGAGCTTGACGCCGCGCGCGATCAAGAGCCGCGCAAACTCCCAGATCTTGTGCTGCGCCTGCGCCACGGCCATGCCGTAACCCGGCACGATCACCACGCGCTCGGCGTAGGCCATCATCACCGCCGCATCGGAGGCGTCGATGGGCTTGAGCGCGCCTTCCACTTCCTGCGCACCCTGGCTCGCCACCGCGCCGAAATTGCCGAACAGCACGTTGCCCAGCGAGCGGTTCATGGCCTTGGCCATCAACTGCGTCAGCAGCGTGCCGGCCGCGCCGACCACCATGCCGGCAATAATCATGGCCTCATTGCCTAGCGCGAAGCCCTCGAAGGCCACGGCCAAGCCGGTCAGCGCGTTGTAGAGCGAAATCACCACCGGCATGTCGGCGCCGCCGATGGGCAGCGTCATCAGCACGCCGAACACCAACGCCAGCACGAAGAAGGCCACGATCAGGCCGATCTGCAGATGCCCCAGCACCAGCAGCACGCCGATGACGACGGCCGCTGCCAGCACCAGCAGATTGAAGACCTGCTGGCCCACGAACATCAGGCGCCGGTTGAGCCAGCCCTGCAACTTGGCAAAAGCGATCAGCGAACCGGAAAACGACACCGCGCCGATCAGCGAACCGAGCACGGCCAAGGCCATGTGCGTCAATCCCGGCCCGACGGGATGGGCCTGCATCAGGCCCAGTAACGACGCAAAGCCCAGCAATTCGGTGGCGCCGATGGCCGCCGCTGCGCCACCGCCCATGCCGTTGTACAGCGCCACCATCTGCGGCATGGCAGTCATCGCCACACGCCGGCCTGTCACCGAAGCCACGCCCGTGGCTCCGGCGATGACTGCCAAAATCGCCGCGCGATGGTGCATCCCTGGCAGGAAAAACGTGGCCGCTATCGCCAGCAGCATGCCGATCCCGGCCCACTGGATGCCGCCGCGCGCGGTGCGCGGCGAGCTCATGCGCTTCAGGCCCAGGATGAACAGTACGGCGGCAACGAAGTAGATGGCCCGGACAATCCACTCGACCGCGCTCATGCCCCGGCCTCCGGCTTGTCGCTCGGCTTGCGGCTGGACTTGAACATCTCCAGCATGCGCTCGGTGACCACGTAGCCGCCGACCACGTTGCCCGCGCCCAGCAGCACCGCGACCGTGGCGATGCCGAACTCCCACGGCGTATCCGCGTGTCCCATCGCCACCATTGCCCCGACCAGCACGATGCCGTGCACGAAATTGGAGCCCGACATCAGCGGCGTGTGCAGAATCACCGGCACCCGGCTGATGATCTCGTAACCGGTGAACGCCGCCAGCATGAAGATGTACAAAGCCACGAAACCGTCGATCATGACCACCTCCCCAGGAAGCTCTCCGCTACGATAACCCAAGCCGCCGCGAGCCGGCACCCGTGTCAACCACCATCGTACCGCCGCGTTACTCGGAGCAGACACAACCTATGGAGTCCCGGGATGATCACCCGACGGGGGACAAGAGCGTGAACAGTGCCGCACCGGCGCTGGACGCGGATCTTCTGGCTGACACGCAGGACGTGCCGGCCAGCCTGGATGCGTTCCTGGCGCAGGTGGAGCGACGCGCCTGGCGCGTGGCCAGCTTCGCGCTCAACGACCGCGAAGAAGCACTGGACGCCGTGCAGGACGCCATGCTGCGGCTGGTCAAGCACTACCGCAACAAGCCGGCCGCGGAATGGGCTCCGCTGTTCTGGTCGATACTGCGCCGTCGCATCGTGGATCTGCAGCGTCGGCGCAAGGTGCGCTCGGTGGTGATCGGCTGGCTGGGCGGCGGCTCCGACGGCCACGGCGGCGAGATGCCGGCCTGGGAACCGGCCAGCCATGATCCCGGCCCCGAGGAACGGCTGGAAGACCGGCACGCCATGGCCGACCTGCATCAGGCCGTGGCCCGCCTGCCGACCCGGCAACGCGAAGCCTTCATGCTGCGCGTTCTGGAAGACATGAGCGTGGCCGAAACCGCCGCCGCCATGCACTGCTCGGAAGGCAGCGTGAAAACCCATCTGTCGCGTGCCATGCACGCGCTGCAAGCACAACTGGAGGATTGGCGATGAAATCCATGCCCGCTACCCGTATTCAGGATCGGGCCCGCGAGTTGTACCGCCGCGTCGGTCCGCAAGTCGACAGCGCCACGGCAGCGCGCCTTCGCGCCGCGCGCCGCAAGGCGCTGGACGAGTCGACCTCCACCTATCAACGCCACCTGCGCTGGATGGTGCCGGCGGGCGCCTGCGCCATGGTCGCGCTGGCGGTGCTGACCGTCTGGCAACCGTTGCATCGCCCGACGCCCGTGGCCGCCACGGCTCCCACCCTGTCGCAATCCGCGTCCACCGACGTCCTGCCGCCGGACGCCGATCAGGCCGACCCCTCGCTTTACCAGAACATGGATTTCTACGCCTGGCTGGCCAGCCAGCCGGTCGCGAAATCCGGCCAGAGGCACTGACGCGATGCGTACCGCGACTTTCATGGCCGTGATCGCGCTCGCCGCCGCCTTCGCGTTCCCCGCCTGGGCAGGCCTGCGCGTACCCCCGCAGGACGCCCATGCGCCGCGCGACCGGCAGGCGCAGCCGGCCGTGCCGTGGCATGCGCTGGATCACGACACCCAGCAAATGCTGGCTCCCCTGAAGCAACGCTGGGATCGGCTGCCCGCGCATGCGCAGCATCACCTGATGGAAAAGGCCAAGCGCTGGGAACGATTGCCGGCCTATCGGCAAAAACGCATCCGCCGCAACATCCAGCGCTGGCAGCAGATGACCCCGGCCGAGCGCCGGCGCGTGCGCACCAACGAGCGCATCTACGAGCAATTGTCGCCCGCGCAACGCGCG
>DASSTF010000210.1:0-5186 GCA_035708045.1 Rhodanobacteraceae bacterium
ACCGAGGGCGTGCGCGGCGAGGGCGGCTACCTTACCAACGCCAAGGGCGAGCGTTTCATGGAGCGCTATGCGCCCAGTGCGAAGGACCTGGCCTCGCGCGACGTGGTCAGCCGCGCCATCACCATCGAGATCCGCGAAGGCCGCGGCGTGCTGGCGCTGGATTTGAACGAAGGTACGCTGCACGTGTTCCGCGGCCAGGCCGTGGTGCTGGCCACCGGCGGTTATGGTCGCGCCTACTTCTCGTGCACGTCCGCGCACACTTGCACCGGCGATGGCGGCGGCATGGTGATGCGTGCGGGCCTTGCCATGCAGGATCTGGAATTCGTGCAGTTCCATCCGACCGGTATCTACGGTTCGGGCTGCCTGATCACCGAGGGTTCACGCGGCGAGGGCGGCTACCTGACCAACTCCGAGGGCGAACGCTTCATGGAGCGCTACGCGCCCAGCGCCAAGGATCTGGCTTCGCGCGACGTGGTCAGCCGTGCCATCACCATCGAGATCCGCGAGGGCCGTGGCGTCGGCGAGCACAAGGATCACGCCTATCTCAACCTGATGCACCTGGGTCCCGAAGTCATCCACGAGCGTCTGCCGGGCATCGCCGAATCGGCGCGCATCTTTGCCGGCGTGGACGTGACCAAGGAGCCGATCCCGATCCTGCCCACCGTGCACTACAACATGGGCGGCATTCCGACCAACTATCACGGCGAAGTGGTACAGAAGAAGGGCGACGACAATGACGCCGTGGTGCCGGGCCTGTTCGCCATCGGCGAGGCAGCCTGTGTGTCGGTGCACGGCGGCAACCGCCTGGGCTCCAATTCGCTGCTCGATCTGGTGGTGTTTGGTCGCGCTGTGGCGCATCGTTGCGCCGAGATCATCAAGCCCGATGCGCCACACAAGAATCTGCCGGCCAGCGCGCTGGACAAGGCACTGGATCGCTTCGACAAGATCCGTCACGCCGATGGCGGCACGCCGACGGCGGAGATTCGCCTGAACATGCAGCGCACCATGCAGAACGACGCCGCCGTATTCCGTACCGAGGATACGTTGAAGGAAGGCTGCGAGAAGATTTCCGAGGTGCATGCTTCGTTCGGCGACGTCAAGGTTGGCGATCGCTCGATGGTCTGGAACTCCGACCTGGTCGAAACACTGGAACTTTCCAACCTGCTCGATCAGGCCGTGGCCACCATGTACGGGGCCGAGAATCGCACGGAGACCCGTGGCGGTCATGCGCGCGAGGATTATCCCGACCGTGACGATGAAAACTGGATGAAGCACACGCTGGCCTGGGTGGACGACAAGGGCAAGCCGCGCTTCGATTACCGGCCCGTGCACAGCAACACCTTGACCGACGATGTCAAGTCCGTGCCGCCGGCCAAGCGGGTTTATTGATTCGCGGCGGTTGCCGCATGGCGCGCGGTTCGTCGCGCGCCCACTGATACAAGGGTCTAGCCATGGGTGAATTTACCCTGCCACAAAACTCCAGGATCAAGCCGGGCAAGCACTGGCCGGCCAAGGATGCGAAAAAGCCGCGCACGTTCAAGGTCTATCGCTGGAGTCCCGACAGCGGCGAGAACCCGCGCACGGACACCTTCGAGGTGGATATGGCCTCCTGCGGTCCGATGGTTCTGGACGCGCTGCTCAAGATCAAGAACGAAGTCGATTCGAGCCTGACCTTGCGCCGCTCCTGCCGCGAAGGCATCTGCGGAAGTTGCGCCATGAACATCGACGGCGTCAACACGCTGGCCTGCATCACGCCCATCGAGGATTGCGGCAAGGAAGTGAAAGTCTACCCGCTGCCGCACATGCCGGTGGTCAAGGATCTGGTGCCCGACCTCACGCATTTCTATGCGCAGTACGCCTCGATCAAGCCGTGGCTGCGCACGCAGAGTCCGGCGCCCTCGGACAAGGAGCGCCTGCAGTCGCCCGAGGACCGCAAGAAGCTCGACGGCCTGTACGAATGCATCCTGTGCGCCTGCTGCTCGACCAGTTGCCCCAGCTACTGGTGGAACGGCGACCGCTACCTCGGTCCGGCGATTCTGCTGCAGGCCTACCGCTGGATCGCCGACAGCCGCGACGAGGACACCGGTGCACGCCTGGACGACCTGGAAGATCCGTTCAAGCTGTACCGCTGCCACACCATCATGAACTGCGCGCGGACGTGCCCGAAAGGTCTCAACCCGGCCAAGGCCATCGCCGAAATCAAGAAAGCCATCGTCGCGCGCCGCTCGGCGTAAGCTTGGCGACTATGACGGGCAGTCGCCAAATTCCCTGCGCCGTTCATGGTTCGATACCTCACCACGAACGGTAGGGAGGTTGAGGCAAGAAAGTTCCACCAAAACCCGTTCGCCCTGAGGTATCGAAGGGCAGTCGCCAAACTCCCCATGCCGTTCATGGTTCGATACCTCACCACGAACGGCAGGGAGACTGAGGCAAGAAAGTTCCACCAAAACCCGTTCGCCCTGAGGTATCGAAGGGCAGTTTCCAAATTCCCTGTGCCGTTCACGGTTCGATAACGGTGGAAGGTTTTGAGTGGATGCTGTTGTGATTATGCGCGATAGTTTTTCGAGGAATCCATGACCGATGAAGCGCGCTTGAAACGCCTGCGCTGGCGCTGCCGGCGCGGCACCAAGGAACTGGACACCCTGTACGGCTGGTGGCTGGCCGAAGGCTGGCCGCAGGCCGACGCCGACACGCGTCAGGCCTTCGACGAGCTGCTCGACGTGCAGGATCCGGATCTATGGGACTGGACCGTCGGCCGCGGCACGGCGCCGCGCGCCGACTGGCAAACCATCATCGATGCCATCCGCTCCCACCATCACCTTTGAAGTCAGGCCGTCGCGTTTGCTGGCGGCCGCCGTGACGATCATGGCTTTGCTGGCATGCGCCGCCGTGGCGTGGTCGCGTTTGCCGTGGATGTTCGGTCTGGCCATCTGCGCGCTGATTGTCCTGTACGCATGGCACAGCCTGCACCGCCTGAAACGTCAGCCGTTGACGATGCTTGGCTGGCATGCCGACGGCACCTGGACATTGCATCTGACCGGCAACCGTCAGGTGCAGGGACACCTGCGCAGTGGGCGCGTACTCGGCCCCCTCATCATGCTGCGCCTGGCTTGGCCGCAGGGCGGCGAGACCACGCTGGCGTTGCTGCCCGACAGCATCGATGCCGACACCCGCAGGCGTTTGCGCGTGCGTCTGTCGGGCATTGCCGACAATGTCTGACGGAGCATGCCGCTTGCCGTCATGGTCGGTTTTCGGGCACTCTGCGAGCTGTTTGTGGTCGATGAGTCGTTGCCGACCAAAGGATTTTCTGTGCCCACATCACGATCTGCACGCAAGGCGGTGAAGTAGCGTCATGTTCCGACCGTTATCGATCTTCATCGGCTTGCGCTACACGCGCGCCAAGCGCCGCAACCATTTCATCTCGTTCATTTCGCTGGTGTCGATGCTGGGCATCATCATCGGCATCATGGCGTTGATTACCGTGATTTCGGTGATGAACGGGTTCGATTACCAGATGCGTACGCGCATCCTGGGCGCGGTGGCGCACGCGACCATTTCCGGCGTCGGGGAATCCGTGCAGGACTGGCAGCACGCGTTGAAGGTGGCCGAAGCCAACCCGCACGTGAAAGGCGCGGCGCCTTACGTCCGCAGCCCGGTTTTTTTGCAGGGACGCGCCTCCACCGGAGCGTTGATACGTGGCGTCATCCCCGAAGATGAAGCGCGTGTGGCTGATTTCGATACGCACATGAAGGCGGGCAGCATCAAGGCACTGACTCCGGGAGGCTGGGGTATCGTGCTGGGCAGCGATCTGGCTCTGCAACTGGGTGTAGGCGTGGGCGACAAGGTGACGGTTTATGCGCCCAGCTATCGCGCCACTCCCATGGGCGCCATGCCACGGCTGCGTCGCTTTGCCGTCGTCGGCATCTTTTCCGTGGGCATGCAGCAGTTCGATTCCGGATTGGCGCTCATCAACATGCGGGACGCTGAAACCTTGTTCGGCGCGGACGGGCCTACCGGCATCCGACTGCGCCTGGACGACGTCTATCAGGCATGGCCAGTGGCGCAATCACTGATGAGCAAACTGGGGCAGCGGTATCGCGTGCAGACCTGGATCCAGTCCAACGTCAACCTGTTCAAGGCGTTGTCGATGGAAAAGGTGGTGATGTTCATCATCCTGTCGCTGATCATCGCCGTGGCCGCTTTCAATCTTGTTTCGTCGCTGGTGATGGTGGTGACCGACAAGCAGGCCGACATCGCCATCCTGCGCACCCTGGGCGCGACGCCGCGTACGGTCATGGGCGTGTTCGTGGTGCAGGGCCTGGTGATCGGCATGGTCGGCATTGCGCTTGGCGTGCTGTTTGGTGTGCTGCTGGCCATCAACGTGCCGGCCATCGTGGACTGGATCCAAAACCTTTTCCACGTGCAGTTCCTGTCGCCGGACGTGTATTACATCAGCGAGGTTCCCAGCCAGTTGCACTGGAGCGATGTGGGCTGGATTGCCGGCATGGCCTTCATCTTCTCGCTGCTGGCCACTCTTTATCCCGCCTGGCGCGCCTCGCGCACCCAGCCGGCACAGGCACTGCGTTATGAATGAGCAGGGAGCATCGATGCGCGATCAGCAGCCTGGCGGCGACGCGGTACTGCGCGTCAGCCATATCGCCAAGACCTATGCCGAAGGCAGTCTGCGCACCGAAGTATTGCGCGATGTCAGTTTCGAGCTTGAGCGCGGTCGGACGCTGGCCATCATCGGCGCCTCCGGTTCCGGCAAGAGCACGTTGCTGCACATCGTCGGCGGACTGGACACGGCCACGGCCGGCGAGGTGGAGATCGAAGGTCGCATCCTGTCCGCGCTTCCAGACGCCGAGCGCGGCAGGGTGCGCAACCAATCGCTCGGCTTTATCTACCAGTTCCATCATCTGCTGCCGGAATTCACGGCGCTGGAAAATGTCTGTATGCCGCTGATGATTCGTGGTACGCCGCTGGACGAAACCCGTGAGCGCGCCATCGGGCTGCTCGATCGCGTGGGCCTGTCGCATCGCATCCATCACAAGCCGAGCGAGATGTCCGGCGGCGAGCGCCAGCGCTGCGCCGTGGCGCGTGCGCTGGTGACGCGGCCTGCCTGCATCCTGGGCGACGAACCCACCGGCAACCTGGACGAGAAAAACGCCGCCCAGGTGTACGAGTTG
>DASSTF010000211.1:0-22001 GCA_035708045.1 Rhodanobacteraceae bacterium
CGCGCTGCGCAACCGCTGGCGGCGCATGCAGCTCGATCCGGAAATGCGCAACGAGGTGACGCCGAAGAACATCCTGATGATCGGGCCCACCGGCGTGGGCAAGACCGAGATCGCGCGGCGCCTGGCGACGCTGGCCAACGCGCCGTTCGTGAAGGTGGAGGCGACCAAGTTCACCGAGGTGGGCTACGTCGGCAAGGACGTCGAGTCGATCATCCGCGACCTGGCCGACGTGGCCTACAAGCTCACCCGCGAGCAGGCGATCAAGCGCGTGCGCACGCAGGCCGAGGACCGTGCCGAGGACCGCATCCTCGACGCGCTGCTGCCGCGCCGGCAGACCGCCAGCGACTGGTCGCACGACCTCACCGTATCGCCCGCCGACAGCGACACCCGCCAGAAGCTGCGCAAGCAGCTGCGCGAGGGCGCGCTGGACGACCGCGAGATCGAACTGGACTTCGCCATGAACGTGGGCGTGGAGATCATGTCGCCGCCGGGCATGGAGGAGATGGGCCAGCAACTGCGCCAGATGTTCCAGAACATCGGCGGTGCGCGCACACAGTCGCGCAAGCTGCCGATCAAAACCGCCCGCCCGCTGCTGATCGACGAGGAGGCCGGCAAGCTGCTCAACGACGAGGAGGTGCGCGCGCAGGCGGTCGAGGCCGCCGAGCAGAACGGCATCGTCTTCATCGACGAGATCGACAAGGTGGCGCAACGCTCCGAATGGGGCGGTGCCGGGGTCAGCCGCGAGGGCGTGCAGCGCGACCTGCTGCCACTGGTCGAAGGCTCCACCGTGGCCACCAAGTACGGCCCGATCAAGACCGACCACATGCTGTTCATCGCCTCCGGCGCGTTCTCCATGGCGCGTCCCTCGGACTTGATTCCCGAACTGCAGGGCCGCCTGCCGATCCGGGTGGAGCTTTCGGCCCTGTCCGTGGACGACTTCAAGCGCATCCTGCGCGAGCCGCACAATGCGCTGACCAAGCAGTATGCGGCCCTGCTGTCCACCGAAGGCGTGACGCTGACTTTCGAGGATTCGGGCATCGACCGTCTGGCCGAGGTCGCCCATCAGGTCAACGAAACCACCGAAAACATCGGCGCACGCCGCCTGCATACGGTGATGGAACGCCTGCTGGACAACATTTCCTACGAAGCAGCGGACAAAAGTGGCGAAAAGTACGTGATCGACGCCGAATATGTAGATAAAAACCTGGAAACGCTGGCCCACGACGAGGATCTCAGCCGCTACATCCTGTGATGGATCAGGGTGGCGTGAGAGCGTGCGGCGGTAGCATACGGCCATGACCGGCAAGATTCTCCCCTTCCGCGCCCGTGCTCCGCGGGCGCGCCTGCGTCAGGCGCAGCAGCAGCATGAGCTGGTGCGCGTGTGGCGTGGCGAACTCGAACACGGCAGCTTCTGCGGCTACGTGGCCGGCGTCGGCCGCGAGTTTTTCCTGCTGCGCGTGATCGGCGACGGACTCACCGACGAAGGCCTGTACGCCATGCGCCATCGCGACGTCACCGAGCTGGAGGCGCCCGAGGCGCACCACCACTTCATCGAGCAGGCGCTGGCCATCAAGCACATCGTGCCGCACCTGCCCACGGCGTTCCCGCTGGACGCCGTCAACGACGTGGTCGCCGCCGCCGCGCAGCGCGTACCGGTGATGGGCGTGCACGTGGACAGCGAGGAGGACGCCGAAGTCTGCTACATCGGCCGTCTGGTCGACAGTGACGCCGAAGGTTTTCAGCTGCAGGAAATCGACCTGGATGCGCGCTGGCTGGACGAACCCTCGTTCTTCGCCTGGGACGAGGTCTCCACGTTGAGCATGCACGACCCCTACGCCCAGTCGCTGCTGGCCGTGGCCGGCAACGCGCCGCCACTCAAGCAGGTCGACGACAACGACGGCGGTCGCGACCACGGCAGCTGAGGCGAGGCAGGGCGGGTATGCCCTCCGACATGAATCTCCACGGCGGGCAGTGCCCGCCTTACCTTTGATTCGAGTTTCTCCGATGAACGCCACCTCCGTGCATCCGACCGACATCACCCTGCACCGCGCCTCGCGCGTGCTGGAAGTGGCCTTCGACAACGGCGAGCGTTATCGCCTGCCATGCGAATACCTGCGCGTGCACTCGCCCAGCGCGGAAGTGCAGGGCCACCACCCCAGCCAGCGCGTGCTGGTGCCGGGCAAACGCGAGGTCAACATCCGCGCCATCGAACCGATGGGCCACTACGCCGTGCTGCTGCATTTCGACGACGGCCACGCCAGCGGCATCTTCAGCTGGGAAACTCTGCTCGACCTGGGCCGGCAGATGGATGCGAAGTGGCAAAAATACGTGGATGATCTGGAAGCAGCCGGCCTGTCGCGCGATCCTTGACGATCGACGGCGGGCAGTGTCCGCTGCCGATGTTTTGGCCGATGTCTATTTGCCGATGCAGAAGGAGCTGAAGATCGCCCCGAGCAGATCGTCGGGATAGAAGGCGCCGGTGATTTCACCCAAGGCCTGCTGGGCCTGATGCAGCTCCTCGGCGGCCAGCTCGCCGGCGCGGGTGTCGCGCAGGATGCGGTCGGCGGCGACCAGATGCGCGGCGGTGCGTTCCAGCGCCAACACATGGCGGCGGCGCGCGCTGAAGGCGCCGCCTCCGGTCTGGGCATCGGCGCCGGCCAGATGCCGAAGCCGGTCGCGCAAGGCGTCCAGCCCGATGCCGGTGCGCGCGGACAGCCACAACCAGTCGGTGCCGTCGCGCAACTCGGCTCGCGCTTGACCGTCGCTCAGGTCGATCTTGTTGATGACGACCAGGCGCGGCGTGGTCGCGGGCAAATCGGCCAGCAGCGTCATATCCTCGTCCGCCTGTCCGGCTTCGGTCACCAGCAAGGCCAGGTCGGCGCGTTGCAGATGCGCGCGCGCGCGGCGCACGCCTTCGCGTTCGACCTCGTCGCCGGTGTCGCGCAAGCCGGCGGTGTCGATCAGTTCCAGGCTGGTGCCGTCGATGTCCAGCATCTCGCGCAAGGCATCGCGGGTGGTGCCGGCGACGGCGGTGACGATGGCGCGTTCGTCGCCGGCCAGCGCATTGAGCAGGCTGGATTTGCCGACGTTGGGCCGGCCGACGATGACCACGCTCAGGCCGTCGGCCAGACGCAGGCCGCGGCGGGCCTCGCCGAGCAGGGTATCGAGATCGCGTTGCAGGGTTTCCAGCCGCGTGCCGATGACCGGATCGGCCAGAAAATCGATTTCCTCTTCGGGAAAATCGATGGCCGCCTCGACATGCACGCGCAGCTGGGTGAGTGCATCGAGCAGGGCCTCCACGCGCTGCGAAAACCGACCCTGCAACGAGCGCAACGCGGCGCGCGCGGCGTTTTCCGAACGCGCGGCGATGAGGTCGGCCACGGCCTCGGCCTGGGCCAGGTCGAGCTTGCCGTTGAGGAAGGCTCGCTCACTGAATTCGCCCGGACGCGCCAGCCGCGCGCCCAGCGCGCAGACCCGGCGCAACACCTGATCCAGCACCACGGTGCTGCCATGCAGCTGCAGTTCCAGCACGTGTTCGCCGGTGTAGGAATGGGGCGCCGGAAAATACAGTAGCAGGCCATGGTCGATGACGTCGCCGACGGCATCGCGGATGCGCGCGAAATGGGCGTGGCGTGGTTCGGGCTCGCGACCGAGCAGGGTACGCGCGATGGCGCCCGCCTGTGTACCGGAGACCCGCACCACGCCGACGCCGGCCGCGCCGGGCGCGGTGGCGATGGCGGCAATGGTGTCCGAATCGGCGGCTGACATGGTCACGGACTCCGCAACTCTAGGTGTTTCGTTCGCCCATGATTGACGTTCAGGGCGAACGGGTGCAAACCGCCCGATGCGATCAGGCCTTGGCCGCCTTCTTGCTGGCTTCGGCCTTGTCCACCTGACGGTACACCCACCACTGCGTGAGCAGTCGGCAGATGGTGTTGACGATGTAGTACAACGCCAGACCGGCGGGGAAGAACGCGAAGAACACGGCGTAGGCCACCGGCATGAATTTCATGATCTTCTGCTGCATGCCGTCCATGCCGGGCGACATCGGCATGGTCAGGCTCTGGATCAGCATGACGATCGCGTACAGGATGGGCAGGATGAAATACGGATCGGCCGCCGACAGGTCGTGGATCCAGCCGATGAAGGGCGCCTGGCGCAACTCCACGCTTTCGCGCAGCAGTTCGTACAGGGCGAAGAAGATCGGCAGGGTGATCAGCAGCGGAAAGCAGCCCGCCACCGGATTGACCTTTTCCTTCTTGTACAACTCCATCGTGGCCTGCTGCAGCTTCTGCTTGTCGTCGCCGTAACGTTCCTTCAGGGCGTCCATGCGCGGCTTGAGCCGGCGCATGTGCGCCGCCGAGCGGTACTGCATGGCGTTGAGCTTGTAGGCGATCACGTTGATCAGGATCACCAGCAGCACGATCGCCCAGCCCCAGTTATGGGTGACCGCGTGCAGCTGGGCCAGCACCCAGTGCAGGGGCCGCGCGATGATGGTCATGAAGCCGTAATTGAGCGCCAGGTGGAAGCTGGGCTCGATCCTGGCCAGCACGTCGGGCAACTTGGGTCCGAGGAACAGCCGTGATGTGCTGGTGGTGCTCTGGCCAGGGGCGACGCTCAGGAGCGGCCCGATGCTGCGGATCAGGTAGTGCGGCTGTTTGCTGTCGGCCCGGAGCGTGGCGGTGGAGAAGGTGCTCGTCCGGTTTTCCGGTTTCAGCCACGCGCCGACGAAATACGACTGCTCCATGGCGATCCAGCCGCCGGTCACCTGGCGGCCCTGACCGTTGTCGCCGCTCAGCGGATGCTTCTTGAAATCGTCGAACTTGATCTGGTTGAAGTTGTCTTCGGGGCCGTACCAGGCCGCGCCGAAGAAGCTGTAGCGCGCCTGATCGGAATATTTTTCCAGGAAATTGCCATACTGCGGCTCGGGCGGCACCACGCGTTCGAACTGGTGGTAGGCCTGGCCGCGCCACGCCTGGTCGCCATGGTTGGCGATGGTCTGGCTGAGGCCAATGGCATAGCTGCCGCGCTTGAAGGTATAGACCTTGCTGACCGTGATACCGTGCGGACCGGTCCAGTCGAGCTTGACCGTCAGCTGCTTCTGGCCGGGCGCCAGGGTGTAGCTGGTCTTTTCGGCGCGGAACAGGCTCTGGTGGTTGGGCGCGGCATTCCCGCCCACGCCGATCAGGCCGCTTTGTGCTTCGTAGAACCGTTTCGGATCGGCGCTGAGCAGCTCGACGCTCTGTTTCGAACCCAGTTTTTCGGGGTACTTGAGCAGATGTGCATTGACCAGGGTGCCGCCGCGCGTGTCGATGGTGAGGGCCAGCACATCGGTGGTGACCTTGATCAGCTGCCCATGGGCCGGCAGCGTGACCGGCGTCGAGGCATGGGTCGGCAGCGATGCGATCGCGGAGCTGGCGGGAACGCCGGCATTGCCCGCGATCGAGGCAGGCGCCGCCGGAACGGCAGCCGACGTGGCCGCCGCCACGCTGGACGAAGCCGCCGGTGCGGGCGGAGGATGGTGATAGTCGTTCATCCACGCGTTGAACAGCAGATAAGCGACGAACGCCAGCGCTAGCAGCAGGAACGTACGCGTTTGATTCATGGCAACGGCAAATCCGGTGGTGCCGCCTCTGGCCGTGAGACAGCTGCGGGAAATTCTGGCGGTGGCGATGCGGCAGGCCAAATGCATGCCGCCGGCGCCGGCGGCATGGTGCAGATCAATCCGTCATTTTGCCGGGGTCGGGCGCACCCTTCAATGGGCGCACGCGCGACCACAAGGCCTCAAGCTCGCCGCGCAGGGTGGGCGCCGGCTTTCCGGCGGCATCGCGGTGCGCAATGACCAGGATGTCGACGTGTGGCAGATGCGCGCGCCGTTGACGAAAGCTTTCGCGAATCAGGCGTTTGATGCGGTTGCGCTCGACGGCCCGCGTCGACACCCGGCGCGATACGGCCATGCCCAGACGCGCCGTGCGGCAGGCATTGGGGCCGTAGCGCAACATGAAATACGTGCCTCTGACCCGACCCTTGGCGTGGCGCAGCGCGCCAAAATCGGCCGCCTGCCGAAGCCGCGCGTCACGCGGCAGGTCGAGACCGGTCATGGGCAGACAATCAGGGGATCAGACGCTTGCGACCCTTGGCGCGGCGCGCCTTGAGCACCTTGCGGCCATCGGCCGTGGCCATGCGGGCACGGAAGCCGTGGGTACGCGCGCGTTTGAGATTGCTGGGCTGGAAGGTCCGCTTCATGGCCTTCTCCTGTTGAGTGAAATGGAGGGAAAAAGATGGGAAAGTATGCGTGTGGCAACGGCCCAAGTCAAGAAATATCCGGGGGTTGAACCAGGACGTCGCCCAGCGATATTCCGCCCCGGATGCATCCTGCTAGACTCGCTAGACTGTCCATTCGTAGTTCGTTGCCGGTTCTTCCCGCGTGCGTCGCCGACGCCCGCGATGCGGGGCTGGTGGTCGGGAGTCGAGTTTTTCATGAGCGATCTTTGGCGGCGCTGCCTGCAACACCTTGAAAGTGAATGCCCGACCGAGGATCTGCACGCATGGTTGATGCCGCTGCAGGCGCGCGAGGATGCGG
This sequence comes from Rhodanobacteraceae bacterium, assembly GCA_035708045.1. Lineage (GTDB taxonomy): Bacteria > Pseudomonadota > Gammaproteobacteria > Xanthomonadales > Rhodanobacteraceae > Oleiagrimonas. Next base: position 6,584 of record DASSTF010000211.1, read on the forward strand.
GTGGTGTGCATCTGTATGCGCCCAACGCCTATATCCTCGATACCGTCCGCAACGATTACTTCGACAAGATCCGCCAGGTGCTCGAACACCTGGCCGGACGCACGCTGGTGGTCGGCATCGAGGTGGGCTCGGCGCACGACCGTACGGCAAGTGCGCCGGCGACGACCGCTAGCGCCCGTCGCCCGCAGCAGGCACCGCATGCGCACCATCTGGATCCGCACTACACCTTCGAAACCTTCGTCGAAGGCAAATCCAACCAGCTCGGCAAGGCCGCCGCCATGCAGGTGGCGCAGAATCCGGGCCGCGCCTACAACCCGCTGCTGCTGTACGGCGGCACCGGCCTGGGCAAGACCCACCTGATGCATGCCGCCGGCAACCTGATGCGCGTCAACAATCCCGATTGCAAGGTGCTGTACCTGCGTTCGGAGCAGTTCGTCAGCGCCATGATCGAGGCCCTGCGCGCCAAGAACATGGACGTGTTCAAGCGCCGCTTCCGTTCGGTCGACGCATTGCTGATCGACGACATCCAGCTGTTCGCCGGCAAGGACACCACGCAGGAGGAGTTTTTCCATACCTTCAATGCGCTGTTCGAGTCCAAGCAGCAGATCATCCTCACCTGCGACCGCTATCCCAAGGAAGTCGACAAGCTGGAGCCGCGCCTGAAATCGCGCCTGGGCTGGGGTCTTTCGGTCGCCATCGAGCCGCCGGATTTCGAGACCCGCGCCGCCATCCTTCTGTCCAAGGCGCACGAAAAGGCCATGGACATGCCCGAGGACGTGGCCATGCTGCTGGCCAAGCGCATCCGCTCCAACGTGCGCGACCTCGAAGGCGCGCTCAACACCCTGGCCGCCCGGGCGCATTTCTTCAGCCGGCCCATCACCGCCGACTTCGCCCAGGAAACGCTGCGCGATCTGCTGAGTACGCATGCCCAGGCCGTCACCATTCCGAACATCCAGAAGTCCGTGGCGGACTACTATCAGGTGCGTCTGTCCGACCTTCTGTCCAAGCGCCGCGTACGCTCGCTGGCCAGGCCCCGGCAGATGGCCATGACCCTGGCCAAGGAGCTGACCGAGCACAGCCTGCCCGAAATCGGCGAAGCCTTTGGGGGACGCGACCACACCACCGTGCTGCACGCCTGCCGTACCATTCGCGGATTGATGGAAAAAGACGTGCGCATGAAGCAGGATTGGGAGCAGTTGATCCGGATATTGACGGGCTGAAAAGCTGTGGACAACTGGTGGACAGGCGGCAACATGCCAAATTATCCACAGTTCGGCCACACGCTTTCCGCCCGAAGCCACACCGGAGGAAGTGGCACAAAGCCTTGATCATGTTACTTTTTTGTACGCAAACCACAAATCCACAGCCACTACTACAACCACCATCTTCATGAAAAACAAAGATGGTCAGGGATCAGGAACAAGGGGCATAACCATGCAATTTGCGATTCAACGTGAAGCTTTGCTCAAGCCGCTGCAGCAGGTGGTCGGTGTGATCGAACGTCGGCAGACGCTGCCTGTGCTGGCCAATTTCCTGGTTCACGCACAAGGGGGCTCGGTGTCGTTCACCGGCACGGATCTCGAAGTGGAGCTGGTTGCGACGACCGCCGCGCAGGATGTCGTCGAAGGGGAAATCACCATTCCGGCGCGCAAGCTTTTCGACATCGTCCGCGCCTTGCCCGACGGCGTGGCCATTTCGCTGAAACTGGCCGGCGAGCGTATCCAGATGCAGGCCGGGCGCAGCCGTTTCACCCTGGCCACGCTTCCGGCCAGCGAGTTTCCGACGGTCGATGCCATCGAGGTGGTGGATCGCGTGGTGGTGTCCGAAGCCGTTCTCAAGGATCTCATCGACCGCACGGCGTTCGCCATGGCCAACCAGGACGTGCGCTATTACCTCAACGGCATGCTTCTGGAGTTGGAGAAGGGCCTGTTGCGTTGTGTCGCAACGGATGGGCATCGTCTCGCGCTCGCTGAGACGACGGCTTCGGTGGGTACCGAGACCGATACCCGCCGTCAGGTCATCATTCCGCGCAAGGGCGTGCTGGAATTGGCTGGCCTGTTCGAGGCGGGCGAGGGCGAAGTCGAGCTGGAGTTCGGCCGCAATCACCTGCGCGTGAAGCGCGGGGACGTGGTGTTCACGTCCAAGCTGATCGATGGCCGCTTCCCGGATTACGAAGCCGTCATCCCCATCGGTGCCGACAAGCGCGTCGAGTTGCCGCGGGATGCGTTGCGCATGGCCCTGCAGCGTGCGGCGATCCTGTCCAACGAAAAATACCGCGGCGTGAAGCTGGAAGTCAGCCCCGGCAGCTTGCGCCTGGTGGCGCACAATCCGGAGCAGGAAGAAGCGGTCGAGGAACTGGAGGCCGACACGCGGGTCGACGAGCTTTCGGTCGGTTTCAATGTGGGTTACCTGATGGATGCGCTGGCGGCGTTGCGCAGCGAGACGGTGTGTCTCAATCTGCGTGATGCGCAATCCAGCTGTCTGCTCGAGGGTGGAGATGACGAGAAATCCCGTCACGTCGTCATGCCGCTGCGCCTGTAACTTACGGCGACGCGACGCCATGCCACGCCGGGATCACGTCATGGATCCCGGCGTTTTTGCGTGCGCTGCCGAGGATGCGCCATGAAATTCGAGCGTCTGCGCATCGAGCGCCTGCGTTGCCTCGACGAGGTCGAACTGCATCCCGGCCCCGGGCTCAATTTTTTTGTGGGCGGCAATGGGGCGGGCAAGACCAGTGTGCTTGAAGCGGCCTGTCTGCTTTCCTATGCCCGATCCTTTCGCAGTGGTTCGAAAGATGCCTTGCTGCAGCGGGGTGCGAAGCAGCTGAACATTTACGGCGAAATCCGCAATGGCCAGCAATCACATCGCCTGGGCCTGGGTCGGGAATCCGGCCGCTGGTCGGCACGGGTCGATGGGGAGTCGGTGGATCGCTTGAGCGACCTGATCCGCTGTTGCGCCGTGGTGTGTTTCGAGCCGGGCAGCCATGCCTTGATTGCCGGTGCGGCGGAAGAACGCCGCCGTTTTCTGGATTGGGGTGTGTTTCACGTGGAACATGCCTTTCTGGGCACCTGGCAGCGTTACCGGCGCGCATTGAAGCAGCGCAACGCCTTGTTGCGAGGCGTCTCCATGCCCTCGGACAGTCTGCTGACACCGTGGGAAACGGAAATGGATCAGTGCGCGCGGCATATAGAGGGGATACGCCAGCGTTATCTGCAGGCACTGGAAATCGAATTGGAGGCTCTGTCCCGCATTGTCTTGCCGGAACTCGGCCTGTTTTCACTGGAGTACCGGTGTGGCTGGGACGCGTCCCAATCACTGGCCCAGGCCTTGCGGCAAAACCGGGAGAAGGATCGATCCCGCGGGCATACCACCGTTGGCATCCACCGCGCCGATTGGCGGCCGCGGTTCGAGCATGCACCACAACGTGAACACTTCTCCCGTGGACAGGAGAAATTGTGCGCTCTCGCTTGCGTGCTGGCTCAGGCCAGGGTGTTTGCGCAGCAGAAAGGGGAGTGGCCGGTGGTGTGTCTGGACGATCTGGCTTCGGAACTTGATGAGCCACACCAGGAGGCCGTGGTCGGTTTGCTGAAAGACGTGGATGCCCAAGTGTTGATGACGGGAACGGAAGTTCCTGCCGTGCTCCTGAAGCAGAAAGCCCGGATGTTCCACGTGGAACATGGATGCGTCAGGGACGCCGCCTGATCGCCGGCAACTGGCTGAAAATGCTATTATTGAAGGAATCATCATCAGTTTGCGCCACGCGGCGCCCATGAGGACTTCATGACCACACCAGCACCCGGCGACAAGAGCTACGATTCCAGCAGCATCAAGGTTCTCAAGGGCCTGGAGGCGGTACGCAAGCGCCCTGGCATGTACATCGGCGACACCGACGATGGCACGGGTCTTCATCACATGGTTTTCGAAGTGGTGGACAATGCCATCGACGAGGCCTTGGCCGGGTATTGCGATCGCGTGATCGTGACGATTCATGCCGATGGCTCCGTCAGCATCGACGACAACGGGCGCGGCATTCCGGTGGGCATGCACCCGGAAGAGGGGCGTTCCACCGCGGAAGTGGTGATGACGGTGCTGCATGCCGGTGGCAAGTTCGACGCCAATTCCTACAAGGTGTCCGGCGGCCTGCATGGCGTGGGCGTCTCTGTGGTCAATGCCCTGAGCGAACATCTGTGGCTGACGATCTACCGCAACGGCGAAGAACATCGACAGGAATACGCCGACGGCGAGCCGGAAGCGCCATTGCGCGTGGTCGGTCCGACCGACAAGCGCGGCACCGTGGTGCGTTTCCTGCCCAGCAAGCAGACCTTTTCCGATGTCGAGTTCCATTTCGACGTGCTGGCCAAACGCCTGCGCGAGCTGGCTTTCCTCAACTCCGGCGTGCGCATCGAGCTCAATGACGAGCGCGACGAGCGGCAGGAAGTGTTCGCCTACGAAGGCGGCATCCGCTCCTTCGTCGAGCACGTGGCGCAGCTCAAGACCGTACTGCATCCGAACGTGATCAGCCTGAGCGCCGAGCAGAACAACATTACCGTGGAAGTGGCGATGCAGTGGACCGAGGCCTACCAGGAAACCATGTTCTGCTTCACCAACAACATTCCGCAGCGCGACGGCGGTACCCATCTGACCGGTTTCCGCGCCGCATTGACGCGCGCGATGCAGAATTACATCGAAAAGGAAGGTCTGGCCAAGCACGCCAAGGTGACGCCTTCGGGTGACGACATGCGCGAGGGCATGATCGCGGTGCTGTCGGTGAAGGTGCCCGATCCCAAATTCTCCTCGCAAACCAAGGACAAGCTGGTTTCCAGCGAAGTCAAGAGCGTGGTCGAGCAGGTGGTGTACGAGCGTCTGACCGATTTTCTGCTGGAACATCCCGCCGAGGCCAAGGTCATTGCCTCCAAGGTAGTCGATGCCGCGCGGGCGCGTGAGGCGGCGCGCAAGGCGCGTGAACTGACGCGGCGCAAGAGTGCGCTCGACATTGCCGGCCTGCCGGGCAAACTGGCCGATTGCCAGGAAAAGGATCCGGCACTGTCCGAACTGTTCCTGGTCGAGGGCGATTCGGCCGGCGGCTCGGCCAAGCAGGGGCGCAACCGCAAGACCCAGGCAGTGCTGCCGCTCAAGGGCAAGATTCTCAACGTCGAAAAGGCACGCTTCGACAAGATGTTGTCTTCGGCCGAGGTCGGCACGCTGATCACCGCGCTCGGCACCGGCATCGGCAAGGACGAGTACGACCCGGACAAACTGCGCTACCACCACATCATCATCATGACCGACGCCGATGTGGACGGCTCGCACATCCGCACGCTGCTGCTGACGTTCTTCTACCGGCAGATGCCGGAATTGATCGAGCGCGGCCACGTCTACATCGGCCTGCCGCCGCTGTACAAGATCAAGCAGGGCAAGCAGGAGCTGTATCTCAAGGATGACGCGGCATTGAACGATTACCTGATCGCCAGCGCGGTGGATAATGCTGCACTGCAATACAGCCCGGACGCACCACCGATCAGTGGCGAGGCACTGGAAAAGCTGCTGCACCAGTACCAGCAGGCGTTGGACCAGATCGCCCACCTCAGTCAGCGTTGCGATGCCGCCGTGTGGATGGCCATGCTCGAACATGCTCCCTTGGAGTCGGAACTGTGGGCCGATCGAACGGCGCTGGAAGCCTGGCTGGAAACCCTGGCCGTGCGTCTGGCAAACGACGGATTGGGCAAGCCGCACTTCCGTTTCGAATACCGTGGCGAGGCCGGCGAGCAGCCTCCGGCGATCCTGGCCACGCGCAACCAGCATGGCCTGGAGCACACGTGGGTGCTTTCGCGACCCTTCTTCGAAGGGCCGGATTTCCGGCCTGTCTTGAGCGTGGCGCGCGAGTTGTCCGGCATGATCCAGGAAGGCGCGGAAGTGCGTCGCGGCAACGCTTCGCGGGGCATCGTGAGTTTTGCCGACGCGCGCCAGTGGCTGATGGACGAGGCCAGGAAGGGGCGCAGCATCCAGCGCTTCAAGGGCCTGGGCGAGATGAATCCGGAACAGCTCTGGGAAACCACGGTCAACCCGGAAACCCGGCGCATGCTGCAGGTCGGCATCGAGGATGCCGTCGCCGCCGATCACATGTTCTCCATGCTGATGGGCGAAGCCGTGGATCCGCGACGCGAATTCATCGAAACCAACGCGCTCAAGGTTGCCAACCTCGACATCTGAGAGTGGTCCCTTCACGACATCTTGATCCAGATGTCAGCCGCTGAATGACAGGGTTTTCTCATCCTGCCTTCAGAAACAGCGTGATCGGCTGACATCCGTCACTTGCACGCACGACGAAAAAGTGACTTGAGCTTGATACCGACATGGAGGTAGTCTCAAGCTTCCCCCGCGTGCCGCAGGCACGATGACATCAATGACGAGGTAGGCAATGAAGCTGGGATCCATACCCATGATGCTGGCTGGCGCGACGCTGGCGCTGGCCATGACCGGCGGCGTGGCCGTGGCGCATCCCGCGCCGCAGCACGACCAGAAGAGCCAGAACGACCAGAAGCAGCCGCTCTACCCCCATGCCACGCGCAAAGAGCCCAAGCTGGATCTGACCAAGCAGAGCGATGCCGACAAACTCAACGAGGGCCTGAACGCCGTCAATGCCGGCGACACGGCCAAGGCCAGGCAGATACTGAAGCCTTTTGCCGACGGCAGCGCCAGCGACAGCAAGTACGTTCAGGCGATGGCACTGCAAGGCCTGGCGAATGTCGACTACAAGGCGCAGAACCTTCCGGCAGCCATCAGCAAACTGCAGAAGGCACTGGCGATCGGTGTCATGCCCAATGACACTTATTTCCAGTTGATGTACGAACTGGCGCAGTTCCAGGCGGCCAATGACCAGTATTCGGAAGCACTGGCCACGCTGCAAAAATGGCGCGCTGAAGGCAAGCGCGAAACCGCCGACTCCTACGGTCTGGAGGGCGTGATCGACTATCGCCTGGGCAAGTACAAGGAAGCCATCGCGGCCATCCAGAAAGCCAAGTCGATGGGCACTGCGTCCAAACCAAACTGGGATCAGATCCTGGCCGCCAGCTATGCCGAAACCGGACAGAGCGGGCAGGCCGTCGCCATGGCCAAAAAGCAGCTGGCGGCCAATCCGACCGATGCCACCACGCGACACAACCTGATCGTATTGCTGATGCGCTCCAACAAGTACGACGAGGCGCTCAAGGAGATGGAGCAGGCGCGCAGCAACGGCCAGCTCACGACCAGCGACAGCTACATCAACCTGGCCAAGCTCTATATCATCACTGGCCAGAATTCCGGCAAGGATCCCAAGCCGTATGCCGACAAGGCGCTGGCTGCCTTGAAGGAAGGCAAGGCCAAGGGCATCGTCAAGGCCGACTACAATTACTACAAGCTCATGGGTGCCGCCGCTTTAACGGCGGGTAACGAATCCGCTGCATTGGCCGCCTATACCAAGGCTGCCCCGCTGGGCCACGATGGTACGGCCGAATTGCGACGCGGCGAATTGCTGGCAGCCAAGCACAAGTACAGCGCTTCACGCAGCGCGGCACGCAAGGCATTGGCCAAAGGCACCAAACACAAGGGCAAGGCCTACATGCTGATCGCCAAGGCCGAGCGCGCGATGAACAACAAGCCCGCGGCCGTCAAGGCCATGAAGAAGGCAGAGCAGGATCCGGAGACGCGCGAGGCTGCCAAGGCGTGGCTCAGACAGGCAGGTTATTGACGCTTACTTTCCCCTGTTTTCGGGAGCAACCACGAACAGGGCTGGATGTCTATACAAACTTCCTGCACTAGTGTAACGTGGATTGATTCCAGCCTTGCGTTCAGGTGATTCTCTGGTCTTTTAACAGGAAACCACCGGCGCGAGGCGCGGAAACAGCATTTATGCATTGACTGGTACGTTTAACAGATGGCCTCAAGTACAGACAGCAACGGCCGTGAACCGTTCAATTGGAAGCGCACGTGGGCAATCGCCGGTGCGATAGCCCTGCATGCGGGCGCTTTCATGATGATTCTGGCGCCTGCCGCTCCACCTCAAGCCAAGCAGCAGCAAAAGGACAAGACGGTAACGGTGACTTTCATCCAGCCGCCGCCGCCGCCGCCACCGCCGCCGCCGCCGCCGCCGGAGCCGCCCAAGCAGCCGCCGCCGAAGATCATCAAGATGGTCAAGCCGCCGCCGATGCCGCCGCCGCCGGCGCCGCCACCGCCGGTGCAGGAACATTCGGAGATGGCCGTGGCTGCGCCGCCACCGGCACCGCCGTCACCACCGGCGCCGCCGACCGATATCGCGCCCAGCACCGATCTTTCCTACAAGAGCCGGCATCCGCCACGCTATCCGCCACAGGCGCAGCGCATGCGGCACCAGGGCACAGTGGTGCTGCTGGTTCTGGTCGGCGTCAATGGCGAGCCGCTCCAGGTCAAGGTGGATCAGTCCAGCGGCTATCACGAGCTGGATCGCGCCGCCGTCCGTGCGGCCAAGGGATGGCGTTTCAACCCCGGTACACGCGGCGGAGTCCCCTACAAGGGGTGGGCGCGCGTGCCGGTCACTTTCAAACTCAACCAGATGTACTGAGTGACAACCGTCACCGGACCATTATCAGCTTGACTTCCCAAGGGTAGCGTTATGTTTCTTGAAATCACCTCGTATCTGGCTCCTGCCGGCGACCCGACCAACGCCCAGGCCTTGCAGGGCATAGGCATCAGCCATTTCATCCACGACATGAGCGGCTTTGACATGTTCATCGGTATCGTGATCGTGGTCATGTCGGCCGCGTCCTGGTACTTCATCATCGCCAATGCCATCCGCAATGTCCTGGTGCGCTCGCGTGCCGACAAGGTCATTCGTGCCTTCTGGGATGCCGGTTCCGCCCAGGATTCGATTCGTGCCATGGAAGAGCAGCCGCGTAGCGAGCCGTTCTCCAAGATCGCCCTGGACTGCGCTTCGGCGGCCGCCCACCATCAACGTTCCGACTCCGGCCGTCTGGCCGAATCGCTGGATCGCTCCGAGTTCATCGACCGCGCCCTGCGTCAGGCCGTGGCTCGCGAGAGCCTGCGTCTGGAAGGCGGCCTGACCGTGCTGGCGACCGTCGGTTCCGCCGCGGTGTTCGTCGGTCTGCTCGGTACCGTGATGGGTATCTACAACGCCCTGCTTTCCATCGGCGCTTCGGGCCAGTCCTCCATCACCGCCGTGGCCGGCCCCGTCGGCGAGGCGTTGATCATGACCGCCGGCGGTCTGGCTGCCGCCATTCCGGCCGTGCTGGCCTACAACTTCTTCGTGCGCTCCAACCGCTTGACCTACGCCAAGTTCGACGAGTTTGCCCACGACCTGCACGACTTCTTCGCCACGGGTTCGCGCGTCGGTGAAACCGACAAGTGAGGATTGACCCATGGCAATGAGCGTCGGTAACAACGAGGGTGGCGTCAACGCGGAAATCAACATTACGCCGCTGGCTGACGTGATGCTGGTGCTGCTGATCATCTTCATGATCACGGCACCACTGTCCTCGCACAAGATCAAGGTCACGCTGCCCCAGGCCAATCCGCATGCGGAGAAGCCCAAGAAAGCGGTGCCGCCGATTGATCTGGCCGTGGAAAAGGATGGTTCCCTGTTCTGGAACGACAGTCAGGTCACTCAGGCCGAACTGCACGCCAAGCTGATGGTGATGGCGCAGAAGAGTCCGCAGCCGCCGTTGCAGATCCGCGCCGACAAGACCACCCGTTACAGGGTGATCCGCAAGGTGCTGGAAACGGCCAAGGGCAGCGGCATGGTGCACATCCAGTTCGTCACCAACGCGCCGCCGAAAGGCAGCGAGTAAGCGGCGAAATTGGCCTGAACAATAGCGGCGGCCGGTATGGCCACCATGTCGAAAAGGCACAGAACCGCGGTCATGGACATGTCAGTCGATACCGTGTGACAAGGTTTCCCGTCCTTTGGGGCGGGCAAACCGGAGGTAACATCAATGAGTTATACCAATTCGGGTGGTTCCGGCGGACACGGCGGTTCACCGATGGCGGAAATCAACGTCACGCCGCTGGTCGACGTGATGCTGGTGCTGGTGATCATTTTCCTGATCACGGCGCCGCTTTTGACCCACAAGATCCGCATCGATCTGCCGCAGCCGAACCAGAACGTGAAGCCACCGGAAAACCCGCCCAAGCCGATCCAGCTGGTGATCAAGGCGGACGGTTCGCTGTACATGAACGACATACCGGTCAGCGAGCAGGATCTGAAACTGCAGCTGCAGGTGTACGGCACCAAGTCCAAGAATGAGCAGCCGGAAGTGCAGATCCAGGCCAGCGACAACGTGCAATACGACATCGTTGCCAAAGTGCTGGCGGACGCCAAAGGCGCCAACATGCAGAAGATCGGTTTTCTCAACACCGATTGACGCAATCCCTGTCCCTTGGGATGTCATTCAACGGGCGTCGTCATGACGCCCGTTTTTTTATATGCAGGACGGGAATTGTCCGCCACGCCCTTCAGGCCAGAATATCCAGATACCGCTTCACGGTCGGCGCCAGACCATCATACAGTGCTTCACTGATGAGCGCATGGCCGATGGAAACTTCCGCGAGTCCGGGAATGGCCTGCCTGATGGCGCCGAGGTTGGCCTGATTGAGGTCATGCCCGGCATTCACCGCCAGCCCGGCCTGGTGCGCGAGGCGTGCGGTTTGTGCGCAGGCTTCCAGCGCCTGTCGGGCATCGCCCTCGGCGAAGGCCCGGGCGTAAGGTCCGGTGTAGATTTCCACCCGGCCGACACCGGCATCGGCGGCGGCGGCAAAGCCTTCAGCAGTATCCGCACCGGCATCCACGAACAGGCTGACGCGGCAACCGAGCGCCGTCAGTTCGGACACGATGGGAGCCAGTTGCGGCATGTCGCGTACCAGGTCGAAGCCATGATCCGACGTGATCTGTCCGGCGGAGTCCGGCACCAGCGTCACCTGTGTGGGGCGCGCTTCACGCACGAGAGCCATGAAGCCGGGATAGCCCGCGCAGGGTCCGGCCAAGGGGTTGCCCTCGATGTTGTATTCCACGCGGTCACGCACCCATGCGGCCAGGGCGCGCACGTCATCCGGGCGGATGTGGCGAAGATCGGGTCGCGGATGCACGGTAATGCCGCCGCAACCCGCCTCCATGCACACGCGCGCGGCGGTGACGACATCCGGTTCGCCTTCGCCGCGTGCGTTGCGCAGCACGGCCACCTTGTTGAGATTGACGCTGAGCAGGGTCATGACGATATGGATCGGCAGGGAAGGAAGACGACTTTACCCGATCCGGCGTCATGTCCGAAAAGAAAAAGGGCATGCGCAAAGGCATGCCCTGAATTGAAGGAGAACCACCTGTTCATCCTTGAACCATTCGGTTGGGGAGAACCGACACCTGATCAGACCGCGCCGGATCGGACAAGTTCAACGGCATGTCGTGCCATTGGCCAACGGCCGATCAACCGTCTTGCACACGATCAGGTTCTGGATACGCCGCGCGCTCCAGGGGTTGCCTGGGGGAGCGACACATCAAGACGGCAGCGTGAAATGTCTGACCTGCCGAGTTTCATGTTGCCAGCACAGGGTGGCAAAGCCCTGCCCGGGCAGGCTCCAGTGCTCGAGATGCCAGGAGGACGGTTCACCGAGCTCGCCTTCAAGATGCACGGGCTTCAACGCGTCGCCATCCAGTGACATGACCGCTTTGTCCAGACCATAGGCCAGGCCACGGCCATGCGCCTTGAGCATGGCCTCCTTGGCGGTCCACAGGCGCACGAACGCTGGTGGGCGCTGATCCTCGGGCAAGGCCGCCAGCAGGGCATATTCACTGGTGGCGAAAAAGCGTTCCGCCAGCGCCATGAACGAGCGGCGCGGGCGGATGCGTTCGACATCCACGCCAAGCGCCGGCAGATGGCGGGCCACGGCAATCACCGCACGCTCACCACTGTGCGACCAGTTGAAATCCAGACGGCCGGCGAATGCGCCGTCAAGCCGCGGCCGACCGTGCGGATTTTCGCCCAGGACAATGGTTTCGGGCGGGGTTTTCAGGTAACCGGCGAGCACGCGCAGCAGGGGCGCTCGTCCCTCGTCGCGCCGTCGCGGCAGCCACCAGACATGGATGTCGGCATCATCCAGCGTGGCGGCCACGGCGGATGGCTGCGCGGGTCGGGCATGGCGTGGATCGTCCATGGTGGTGCGGGCCGGGTACCGTTTATTTCACCAGACGTTCGTCGACCAGTTTCTCGACGACGGAAGGATCGGCCAAAGTGGTGATGTCACCCAGCTTGTCCGGTTCGTTCTCGGCAATCTTGCGCAGGATGCGGCGCATGATCTTGCCCGATCGGGTTTTCGGCAGGGCGGGCGCCCACTGCAAATGGTCGATCTTGGCGATGGGCCCGATCTCCTTGCGCACCTGGGCAATCAATTCGTCGCGCAATTCGTCGCTTGGCGCAACGCCAGCCACAAGGGTGACGTAGGCGTAAATGCCTTGTCCCTTGATCTCGTGCGGGCAGCCGACCACGGCGGCTTCGGCCACGGTGTCCTGCGTGACCAGCGCGCTTTCCACTTCGGCGGTGCCGAGGCGATGGCCGGAGACGTTGATGACGTCGTCGACACGGCCCGTGATCCAGTAATAGCCGTCGGCATCGCGGCGCGCGCCGTCGCCGGAAAAATAGTTGCCGGGATAGGCTTTGAAATAGGTGTCGATGAAACGCTGATGATCGCCGTACACCGTGCGCATCTGACCCGGCCAGGAATCGGTGATGACCAGGTTGCCCTGGCACTCGCCTTCAAGCACGTTGCCCTCGGCATCGACGATGGCCGGCCGAATGCCGAAAAACGGTTTGGTCGCCGAACCCGGTTTGGTGTCGATGGCGCCGGGCAACGGCGTGATCATGATGCCGCCGGTCTCGGTCTGCCACCAGGTATCGACGATCGGGCAACGCCCGTCGCCGACCACGCGGTGGTACCACTCCCAGGCTTCCGGATTGATCGGCTCGCCGACCGTACCGAGCAGGCGCAGCGACTTGCGCGACGCCCTTTTCACCGGCTCTTCGCCGTCACGCATCAGCGCGCGGATGGCCGTCGGCGCGGTGTAGAACAACGTCACCTGGTGCTTGTCCACCACCTGCCAGAAACGGCTGGTGTCGGGGTACGCGGGCGTGCCGTCGAACATCACCGTGGTCGCGCCGTTGGCGAGCGGGCCGTAGACCACGTAGCTGTGGCCGGTCACCCAGCCGACGTCGGCGGTGCACCAATAGATGTCATCTTCCTTCAAATCGAACACGGCCTCGTGCGTGTAGGCCACGTACACCAGATAGCCGCCGGTGGTGTGCAGCACGCCCTTGGGTTTGCCGGTGGAGCCGGAGGTGTAGAGGATGAACAGCGGATCCTCGGCGTTCATCGGCTCGGGCGGACAGCCCGTGGACTGGCCTTCGATGAGGTCGTGATACCAGCGATCGCGCGGCGACTGCATGTTCACCGAGCCGCCGGTGCGGCGCACCACGACCACGGTTTCCACGCTGTTGGTGCCCGGTCGCGTGAGCGATTCGTCGACATTGGCCTTGAGCGGAATCTTCTTGCCGCCGCGCGTGCCTTCGTCGGCGGTGATGACCATCTTGCAGGCCGAATCGGCGATGCGTCCGGCCAGCGAATCGGGCGAGAAACCGCCGAACACCACCGAGTGCACCGCGCCGATGCGCGCGCAGGCCAGCATGGCCACGGCGGCCTCGGGAATCATCGGCATGTAGATGGCCACGCGGTCGCCCTTGGCCACGCCGAGATGTTTCAGCGCGTTGGCGAACTGGCAGACTTCCGCGTGCAGCTCGCGATAGCTGATGCGCCGCGACTCGGACGGGTCGTCGCCCTCGAAAATGATGGCGGTCTTGTCGCCGCGTTTTTCCAGCTGCCGATCCAGGCAGTTGGCGGCCACGTTGAGTTCGCCATCGGCATACCAGCGGATGTGCAGGTCATCGGGATCGAAGGAGACGTCCTTGATCTTCGTTGGCGGCTTGATCCAGTCCAGACGCTTGCCGACTTTTTCCCAGAACGCCGAGGAATCCTTGACCGACTCGGCGTACAGGCGCTCGTAATCGGTGGCCTTGATCTCGGCCTTGGCCGCGAAATCGGCGGGAACGGAATGAACGTTGGACATGACTGGCCTCCTCCTGGGACATGGGGATGCATGCCGCACGGCAAAATGCGGGTGCACAACGGGTTTCAGTGTAGTCCAATCGGCCGGCGCATCCGCAAGCATGCCGATCAGTCATGAAGGCGGCGAAATGCGCCGGACATTCCGCCCGGCGACAGACGTCCGTGCCGAGTTGTTCGGCGGATCCCGAGGTGTCAGAGTGATGCGTCGATTCTGCACGTTTTCATAAAATGAGGTGGCTCATGCGTTGGTTGATCACGGCGATGCTTCTTTCGGGCCTGATGGCCCAGGGCGTGCAGGCGCAGGCGGTGTCGCAAAAGCCGTTCCACATCCCTGCATCGGAACGCAAGAACACTGCGGAGAATCCTTCATGGACGGCCCCGCAGAAACCGTTTCGTATCTATGGCAATACATGGTACGTCGGGCCTCGCGGCCTCGGCGTATTCCTCGTCACCGCGCCGACCGGCCATGTATTGATCGACGGCGGCGTGCCGGGAGACGCTGCGCTCATTGAAGCCAACATCCGTCGTTTGGGCGTCCATCTGCGCGACATCAAATGGATATTGAACACGCACGCGCATTACGACCACGCCGGCGACATCGCGCGACTCGCCCACGACACCGGCGCGCAGGTGATCGCGAACGAAGCGGATATCCCGCTGCTGGAACGCGGCGGTCTCGGCGACCCCAATTTTGGCGACAGGTTTCCCTTCGCGCCGGTACAGGTGACGCGCGCGGTGACCGATGGCGAGCGTTTGCATCTGGGCGACCTGGTCTTGACCGCGCACGCGACACCCGGACACACCAAAGGCAACACGACCTGGACATGGGTATCGTGCGAAGGCAAACGCTGTCTGCACCTGGTCGATGTCGGCAGCCTGTCGGCGCCCGGTTTCACCCTGATCGGAAATGCAAAGTATCCGGATATCGTCAAGGATTTCGAACACAGCTTTGTGGTGGTCGAAACGTTGCCATGCGACATCCCGCTGGCGCCGCATCCAGGCATGGTGAATTTCTGGGCGCGCGTGGCCAGGCACGCACAGGGCGATGCGCAGGCGCTGGTCGATCCGACGGGATGCCGTGTATATGCGGAAGCGGCACGCAAGAGTTTCGAGGCGGAGCTAGCGAAGCAACGCGCCGAGGACGCTACGACGAAATAGCCGTTGCTTCCTTGCCGGGCACCGGCATCAAGGTCGAACCTGATCAGCCGCGCTCGTCAGTCAGTTTTTCTCAAGGTTGAAAACCATCCCCACCCAACCCTCCCCTTGAAGGGGAGGGCTT
>DASSTF010000212.1:0-4843 GCA_035708045.1 Rhodanobacteraceae bacterium
AACCCCTCCCTGCAGGCAGGGGCGGGGCGATGGAATCATCAGCCTGGCTCCTCCCCTGCGTGCAGGGGGAGGCTTGGGAAGGGGGCGCAGGGCGCACCGAAATCCACCCCGCGAATGAGGTGGCCTGCCCCCACACCGCGCCACCTCCGCCCCCATCCCCCGCGCTATGATCCTTCGACACCCAGGGGACCCGCATTGAAACGCCTGAGCATCATCCTGCCCGCGAAAAACGAAGCGGCGGCACTCACCCACCTGCTTCCGGCCCTGCGCACCGCGCAGCCCGACGCGGAGATCATCGTCGTCGACGACGGCTCGACCGACGACACCCGCGCGATCTGCGCCGCCAACGACGTGGCCTGCCTGTCCTCGCCCTATTCGATGGGCAACGGCGCGGCGATAAAGCGCGGCGCGCGCGCGGCCACGGGCGAGTGGCTGGTGTTCATGGACGGCGACGGCCAGCACGACCCGGCCGATATCGACCGCCTGCTGGCCAAGCTGCACGAGGGCTACGACATGGCCATCGGCGCGCGCGACTGGGGCAGCCAGGCCGGCGTGGGCCGCGGCCTGGCCAACACCCTGTACAACTGGCTGGCCACGCGCATGACCGGCCACCCGGTCCTGGACCTCACCTCCGGCTTCCGCGCCGTGCGTGCCGAGAAGTTCCGCGAGTTCCTGTACCTGCTGCCCAACGGCTTTTCCTACCCCACCACCAGCACCATGGCGTTCTTCCGCAGCGCCTATCCGGTCGCCTACGTGCCGATCAAGGCCGCGCAGCGTGTGGGCAAGAGTCACATCCGGCCGTTGCGCGACGGCCTGCGCTTCCTGCTGATCATCTTCAAGATCGCCACGCTGTATTCGCCGCTGAAATTGTTCGTGCCGACGGCCGCGGTGATTTTCCTGCTTGGCTGCATCCGCTACGCCTGGACCTTCATCACCGCCCAGCGGCTGACCAACATGAGCACCATGCTGTGGAGCGCGGCGGTCATCATCTTCCTGATCGGGCTGATCTCCGAGCAGATCACGGCGTTGACCTATCGGCGGGATACGTGACTTGATGTTAGTCCGGTTGGTGGACTAACATTGCTGTATGAACAAGATAATCAATGTCCACGACGCCAAAACCCATTTCTCGCACCTTCTCGACAAGGCGCATGCCGGGGAGGAGATTGTGCTAGGCAAGGCGGGCAAGCCATACGCACGGCTGTTGCCGCTGAAGCCACCCGGCAAGCGCAAACTGGGTTTTTTGGCGGGTGAGCTTGATGCGTCGTTCTTTGACCCGTTGCCGGACGAGGAGCTGGATGCATGGGAGAGCAAGTGAGCCTGTTGCTCGACACCCACGCTTTTTTATGGGCGGTGATGCAGCCCGACAAGCTGTCTTCAAAGGTGCGCAAACGGTTGGAAAACCCGTCAACGGAAATCATTGTCAGCGCCGCCAGCGCGTGGGAAATCGCCACCAAGCATCGCCTCGGCAAACTACCGTCGGCCAAAGCCGTGCTGGCCGATTTCGATGATGTGATCCGGCAACTCGATGCACGCATGCTTGCCGTGAGCCATGTGCATACCTTGAAAGCAGGCAGTTTTCGACAATCGCATAGAGACCCTTACGATCGCATGCTTGCGGCGCAGGCGCAGGTCGAAGGGTTGATATTGGTCAGCAAGGATGCAGCGTTGCGTCAGTTCGACATCAAGCTCCTCTGGTGATTCTCACCGATACGGAGGGGCGAAACTCATGAGTATCAAATATCCGGTTTGGCATGCACAATCCTGCTAGTGTGCTCGACGGCATGGAGTGGCTCAATCTGTGCTGAATCGACCGTCGGTTGTGCAAGGTACGGCTGAATTCGAGTGAATGGGAGCGACATGGCGAGACACTTGGTTTTCATCATCGGGACACGGGCGCAGCTGATCAAGGTAGCTCCTGTCGTGGTGGCTTGCGAGCAGCGCAGTTTGCCGTGCACCCTCCTCATGACGGGCCAGCACCACGAAACCATGCAGGATTTGCTGGAAGAATTCGGTGTCGCTTCGCCCCGTGTCTCGGCGGTGACGTCTTCCGAACATGCGACGGTGCGATCACTGCTGCGCTGGTTGCCGGCGGCTTACCGGGGCGTGGACGCAAGGCTCAGGGAACTGGCCGGAGCCGATGGAAACCTCGATGTGCTGGTGCATGGCGATACCCTGTCCACCGTGATCGGCGCCGTGGCCGGTTGGCGCCGAGGCGCGCGTGTGGTGCATCTGGAAAGCGGCCTCACATCGGGAAAACTGTTGGATCCATTCCCCGAGGAATTGTCGCGCCGGATCGTGTTCCGCATGACCCGTGTGGCCATGTGCCCAAGCCCCGAAGCAGCCGAATACATGCGTCTGCATTGCCCGCGTGCAAAGGTAATCGACACCGGAGGCAACACCATTCTCGATGCCGTGGCCATCGTTGGCGGTCGGGACATGCGTCGGACGGAGGATGCTCCTTATCTGGTGGTATCCCTGCACCGCTTCCAGAACGTCTATGACCGCAAGCGACTGCATTCTCTGATCGACCTGCTGGAGGCCGTATCGGAAAAATATCCGCTGCATTTCGTGCTGCACCCGACGACACGCAAGCGGCTGACGAAGGAGGCCTTGCTTGGACGACTGGAAAGCCTCCCTGGCGTTCATTTGTCACCGCGTCTGGGCTATGGAGCATTCCTGCGTCTTGCCGCGGGCGCAGCCTGCGTTCTGACCGACGGCGGTTCCAATCAGGAAGAACTGGCTGCGCTGGGTGTTCCCACCATCGTGATGCGCAAGGCGACGGAACGGGGCGACGGCCTGGGAGCCAACGTGATCCTGGAGGCTGACGTGCCGGGCGACTTGGCAGATTATCTGCGGTCAGGCCGATTCCAGGAACTGCAACGCCCTCACGCGAGCCAGCCTGGAGAAGGGCCATCGGAAAGCATTGCCGACTTTCTGGCCCGAAACGAAGGATGAAATAGTGGCTTGGTGACCGCCGGTTCGCCATGCAAGTTCGCCTATCCGTCGCTTTCGACCAACTCCGCGATTTTGCGCTCGTATTGACTGATGACTTCGGCCCAGTCCTGTACCGGAATGGTTGGTGGCGCAGCCTGTTGCAATTGATGCTGGATGGCGCGAACCAGGTCGGTGGCATCCTCGGCGTGATAAAGCGCTTCCGGAGTCGATGCCAGCAAATGAGGCATGGCGCCGAGGTCCGCGCCCACCACCGGCAATTCGCACGCCAGCATTTCGTAAGCCTTCTGGGGAAAGCAATAGCGCCCGAAAGGCGTGTCGGCGAGATAGATGACGCCTACGTCCAGGGCCGCAAACAGTTCAGCCGTGCGCGCGTGTGGCAGCATGCCGAGGTAATGCACGCGTGCGCCCGATGGTGGCGGAAGGGCATCGTCCACGGGACCGGCAAGCACCAGGTGGACGTCCTCGTGCCGGCTTTCGATGATTTTCCACGCCTCGTACAGCACGCCGATGCCGCGATTGGCCAGCAAGCCCCCGGCGGTGCCGATCAGGCGCGCCGATTCCGGCAGCCCCAGCGAGCGCCGGCAGGCAAGACGGTCACGCGGATGGAACATGCTCTTGTCGATCGTGCTAGGCATCGCCACCACCTCGCCCCGAGCGCCATAAACATCGACCACCAGCTCACGCAACAACTCGCTGGTCGTCGTCACCAGATCGGCATGGCGCACAGCACGTCGCAGCGTGCGCACCATGCCAGGTAGACGCGCCTGGCCAAACCCTTCGAAGTTGTCGTACAGGTCGATCGCATACGGCACCCGCAACCGTTTCGACAACCATGCCGTCAGCGCGGCGTGTGGGATATCCGAAGCGCCGATCAGCACATCCGGCGCAAACGCATGCAAACGCTGCAGCAGCTTGTGCGGGTAGCTGGCCAGTCCCGGCAGATACAGGCGTCCCAACGAGCGCGATTCCCAATGCAAGCTGCCGGGAGTGGCGTGGTGCTGCCATTCGCCTTCCTCGGCGTTCTGGTAGCTCAGGCAGAACCCGCGTACGTCGTGTCCTAACCGCGCCAATTGGAAAGGGATTTCATAAAGTCGCGCATAACGATCAAGAATCACGTCCTTGCTCATGTAGCGGCGTTTGCAGAGGAAGGCGATGCGCATGGCAGTCAGGCGGCTGACGGCGTCAGCAGGGCCACGGTCGGAAAATATGTACGGAACCGCGTCGCATCACGTGTCAAAAGCGGCAGGTCGCGGGCGGCGGCATGCGCCCCGATGAAAAAGTCGGGCAACACGCCGGTACGCGTACCGCGACGCGTGCGATATTGGCGAAACGCCTTGCCTGCCAAAAACAACGACTCGCGCGGCACTTCCTCGAACCGCGTGCCGAATGCGGCCAGCGCGTCGTTCGCTCCCTGCAGCGTGTCGTACCAGACGGAAAACTCGGCGTAGATGACAGGGTTGATCAACAACCCGCCATGCTCCGCCGCATGCTCCAATTGTTGCTGCGACCAGTCCGCCCAGTGCGGGTCCGCTTGCACGACGTCCAGCAACACGCAGGTATCGACGAGGATCATTGCAATCCCGGGTCGCGCTCGTCCTGATCGTAACCACGCAGCAGAGCCATGAGTTCATCAGTCGATTTGCCGGTATTCAGGCTGCCGCGCAATCCGTCAAAGCGTCCCTTGCCGCGGTGAGGTGTGCCGCGGCCAGCCGCCTTGACGACGACCTCGCCATGCGGGTTCAACGAGAAATCCACGGGCGTTCCAGGCCGTACCCCCAGATAGTCGCGAAACTTCTTGGGCAACGTGACTTGGCCTTTGCTGGTAAGCGTGGAGATCATGACAGGACTCGCAGGTATTACTTCAAATTGATATAGTAATACGTTA
>DASSTF010000213.1:0-3756 GCA_035708045.1 Rhodanobacteraceae bacterium
GGTTTGAGGAAGACCTGGAAGAGGAAGAATTGGAAGACGGCGTGTAGTCGAAAATCATCCCCACCCAACCCTCCCTTGAAGGGGACGGCTTTCAGAGCGAAGCGAGTTCGGCTTTTGCCCTTGAAGGTGGGCGAAGCCGGCTTTGGCTTCCTCCCCTTCAAGGGGAGGATTGAGGTGGGGATGGTGTTGCCTCTCGCCCGAAACACCCATTACGAAGCGATTTTCTCACCCCACGCATCCATCCCCCCATCCACGCTGTACACATGCTCGAACCCGTGCGCGGCAAACTGCTCGGCCACGCCCTTGCTGGAGATGCCCTTGACGCAGATGAAAGCCAGCGCGGTGTCGTGCGGCAGGGCGTGGATGGCTTCATAGCCTTCCTCTTCGAGGATGCGCGCCTGCGGCAGCGGCGCGACCTTGGCGCGCACCGGCGCGGGGCGCACGTCGATCAGGGTGATGTCGCCGGCGTCCAGGCGCCGCTTCAGTTCGGCCACGCTCATCGGTTGGACTTCGGTGGCGCCGGGGAAACGCAGGGAGAGGCCCGCGCCCTGCATGGTTTCGATCCAGTCGATGGTGATGCCCCTGGCGCGCTGTGCGCTGCCGGGATCGAAATGCACTTCCAGGCCGTTGGCGTGCGCCACGATGTCGCTGTCGCCGGCTTCGGCCAAGCGGAAACTGGCCGAGTGGTCGGCGCCGACTTCCAGGTGCAGCGCCATGCCGTCGGCGTCGGCCATGCCGTTGCGGATCGCTTCGGCGGCCTTGTCGGTGATGGTGATTTCGGGCGGCGTGCGATCCGGTTCGGGCAGGCCGAACAGGGCGTGCAGTTCGCCACTGGCATACATCTGGCGCACGATGTCGGCGCCGCCGACCAATTCGCCTTCCACGTAAAGCTGCGGAATGGTCGGCCAGTTGCCGTAAAGCTTGATGCCCTCGCGGATCTCCGGATCGGCCAGCACGTTGACGGTGTGGTATTCGGGCAACAGGTCGTTCAGCGCGCCGCTGGCGGCGGCGGAAAACCCGCACATCGGCTGCTGGCGGTCGCCTTTCATGAACAGCACGACGCGGTGTTCCTTGACGATGGCGTCGATGCGTTCGCGGGTGGCGGGATCGAGGGACATGGGGGGCTCCGGAAAAAGGCGAGTGTCAACTCCACCACATGCTGGCGGATGCGGCGATCTTCAAGTGCCGGGCGCGAGTAGCGCCTGCCGCGTCAGCACGGTGCGGGCCACCGGCATGATCCGCTCGGCCCACAGCGCGTACTGCATGGCCGAGGGGTGCAGTCCGTCGTCGGCCAGCATGTCCGGCGCATCGGAGCACTGGCGCGAAACTCGGGTGATGTCGACCCAGGCGCCGTTGGCGGCTTCGATCATCTGCTGGGCCGCCGCGTTGAAGGCGTCCAGCTCGGCGCCGATGCGCGCGCCGTCGCGTTTTTCCGCCTTGGCGAAACGGGTGACGCCCCAGTCGGGGATGGACACGCCCAGCACGTGCCTTGCATCGCCGGCCAGCGCGATGGCGCGTGCGAGCAGGGCGGCGAATTCCTCGCGGTAATTGGCCAGGTCGCGGCCCCGGTACTGGTTGTTGACGCCGATGAGCAGCGTGACCAGGTCGTACGGCGGATGCAATGTGGCCTGATCCAGGCCGGCGGCGAGCTCGTCGGTCGTCCAGCCGGTGACGGCGACGATGTCGGGGTGGGCGATGACGATGCCGCTGGCGCGAAGCTGTCGGGTCACCACCACCGGCCAGCAGGCGTCGGCGGAAACGCCTTCGCCGACGGTGTAGGAGTCGCCCAGCGCCAGAAAACGGATCGGGTTGCCGGTCATGGTGGTGGCTCTCAGGCTGTCGCGGTGTGCTGTCGCGCGCCAGCTTCGGCCATGCGCGCCAGCGTGCGTTCGATGCGCGCGAACACGTCGCCGATCCGGTCGGGTTCGGGCAGCAGCGTCAGGCGCAGATGGCGGCTGGCGGGCACGTTGAAACTGGAGCCCGGCGCCAGCAGCACGGATTCGTCTTCCAGCAGGCGCAGGGCAAATTCGGTGTCGTCGAAAACCGGCAACGCGGTCACGCTCACCGATGGAAAGGCGTACAGCGCGCCGCGCGGAGCGACGATGTCGAGAAATTCGCTGGCGGCCACGCCGTCGAGCGCTGCCTGGCGCGCCCGGTGCAGGCGTCCGCCGGGCGCGGTCAAGGCGTGGATGGTGTCGATACCCTCGAGCGCTGGCGCCACCGCCCATTGCGCCGGCACATTGGGGCACAGGCGCAGGGCGGCCAGCAATTGCAGCGCGTCGCGGTAAACCGCCGTGGCCGCCGGCGCGCCGGACAGCGTCATCCAGCCGACGCGGTAGCCGCAGGCGCGATGCACCTTGCTGAGGCCGCCGAAACTCAGGCATGGTTGCGCTCCGGCCAGCGGCGCCAGCGGCTGGAAACGGGCGTCGTCGTAGGTGATGCCGTCGTAGATTTCGTCGCTGAGCAACAGCAGGCCGTGCCGCTCGGCGATCTCGACGACACGTTCCAGCAGCGGGCGCGGGTATACCGCGCCGGTCGGATTGTTCGGGTTGATCAGCACGATGGCGCGGGTGCGCGCCGTCACCAGCGAAGCGATCTCGTCCGGGTCGGGCCAGTGCGCGTTGGCGGCCAGGCAATGGTAATAACGCGGTTGCCCGCCATTGAGAAGCGTCGCGGCGCTCCACAGCGGATAGTCGGGGCTGGGCAGCAGCACCTCGTCGCCGGGGGCGAGCAACGCGCGCAGACTGATGTCGATCAGCTCGCTGACGCCGTTGCCGATGAACACGCGCTCGGCGTCGATGTCGGTCACCCCGCGCGCCAGTTGCTGCGCCACCACCGCCGCGCGGGCCTGATCCAGACCCTGCTCCTGGCTGTAGCCGTCGCTCTTTCCCAGATGCGCGGCGATGGCCTCGACCAGATGCTCCGGCGCGCGAAAACCGAAGCGCCCCGGATTGCCGATGTTCAAGTGCACGATGTCGCGGCCAGCCGCCTCCAGCTCGCGCGCGCGACGTGCCAGCGCGCCGCGGATTTCGTAGCGGACATCGGCAAGTCGTGGACTGGTCTGGATGGTTTTCAAGCAAGCGCCCCCGGAAAGCTCCGCGCATGCTAGCAGGATGTTGGGGGGCGAGTGATGAGGGGCGGGTAGCGAGGGCGCAAAATCGTGATTTGAGGAATTTCTGGAATTATCGGACAACCGCTTTGCGCATGCCGGACGAGCGAGGGCTACAAAATGTCGCCCCCGCTACCCGCCCCTCATCACTCGCCCCTCCCACACTGCTACGCTTCGCCCATGACCGAGCCGCAGCACATCGACGCACTGCGACACATCGGCTGGCGCGGCCCGCTGCCGGCCGTGCCGGTGGCGCGCGTGGTGGCGCAGCATCGCGCCGGCTACGAAGTGCACGATGGGCGGCGCGTGTTCGCGGCGCAGCCGGACGGGCGCTTTCTGCGGCGCGGGCTGGATCCGTCGTTGCGTCCGGCGGTGGGCGATTTCGTCGAGCTGGCGCCGGGCGACATGCCTGAAATCACCCGCGTGCTGCCGCGCCGTTCCACCCTGACCCGCGCCGCCGCCGGCGAGCGTTACGAGCGCCAGGTGATCGCCACCAACATCGATTACGTACTGGTGCTGACCGGGCTGGACGGCGATTTCAATCCGCGCCGCATCGAACGCTATCTACTGCTGATCGAAGGTTCCGGCGCACAGCCGGTGGTGCTGCTGGGCAAGTCCGACCGCTGTCCGGACGTCGCGCAGCGCAT
>DASSTF010000214.1:0-2457 GCA_035708045.1 Rhodanobacteraceae bacterium
TCGCCATGGGCAAATACGCGACCGCCACCAAAGCGGCCGCCGCGACGGCTGCCGCGATGACCGCCTTCGCCGTCGCCGAAACCGCCGAAACGTCCACCGTGCCTGCCGGCGCAATGCATGGCTTCGTCCATGTCCTCGAAAAAGGGGCGGTGGTGGCGGTGCCTGAAAGAGTGATTGTGCATGTGCATGATGTTTCTCCGATACAGTCCCAAGATGCAATCTAAAGATATATCGTAATTACAGTCAAGACAAGCCTGCGTGATCAGGAAAAGGGGTGGGAATCAATGTAACTTCAGTGCCGCAAGCGTGGCGCGCACGGTGGCATCGAGATCGCCGTTGGCATCGATCGTAAGTGCCGGTTCATCGGGCGCGGGAGGTTCGAGTGTGGCCAACTGGCTGTCCAGCAGCGACGACGGCATGAAATGGTTCGTGCGCCGATCGAGGCGACGTTCCAGCTCCGCGCGACTTGTCTTCAGCCATGCAAAGCATACGCCGGGACGACCACGGCGCAGGCGGTCACGGTAGCGTCGCTTGAGCGCCGAACAGGCGATGACAGCGGATTCGCCGGCTGCCTGCCTCGCATCCATCCACCGACCGATGGCGTCCAGCCAGGGGCGGCGATCCGCATCGTCGAGCGGCTGACCGACATGCATCTTGGCGACATTGGCCACGGGATGCATCGTGTCGCCTTCAAGAAACGACCAGCCGAGGCGGTTGGCCACGCACTTGCCGACACTGCTCTTGCCGCAGCCGGACACACCCATCACGACCAGAAGGACAGAGTTGCCGGACAGCCATGGATGCGAAGTGCACACACTTTGCAGCATACCCGTTGTGTTGCATCGATGGAGACGAGGTGGCATGGTCACCGCCGCCATATCCATTCCTGCCAAACCGTTCGCGCTGAACCCTTCGACAAGCTCAAGGACGAACGGGTGCCAGGCGCGTGCCGGAAACGCCATGTATCCATTGCCCGAGTTGCACACCGAACGCACCTGCATCCGCTTGCCGAAGGTTTCGGACGCGCCACTGCTGTTGCGCTACCGCATCGACAACCGTGAGCACTTCGCACCTTGGGAGCCGCGGCGCGACGAGGCGTATTTCACCGGGAGCGCCTGTCGCCGGGCCATTGCCGATGGTCTCGACGCGGCCCGCGCCGATCGCGCCTATCCCTTTCTGGTGCTGAATGCCGACCAGCACGAAGTGCTTGCCAGCATCACGCTGACCAACGTCGCGCGCGGCATTTTTCAGGCCTGCCACGTGGGATATGGCGTGGCGGCGGCGTGGCAGGGCAAGGGGCTGATGCACGAAGCACTGTGCGCCGTGCTGGATCTGGCTTTCGGCACGCTGGAGCTGCATCGCGTCATGGCCAACCATCTGCCGGACAACGAGCGCAGTGCGCGCCTGCTTGAGCGGTTGGGTTTCGAACGCGAAGGGTATGCGCGCAGCTACCTGTGCATCGATGGACGCTGGCAGGATCACGTGCTGACGGCGAAGATCAGTCCGCAGAGTAGGGAATCCTCGCCTGCAGCGTGACCTTTACTCCGCCACGTTGTGCGCCTCGGCGGTGCCCAGCAGTTCCTTCTGCGGCTTGCGCGGACGTCGCCGGCTGATGAGTGGGTGCAGCACCACCGAGCCGACCACCACGACCACGCCCGCGTAGAACAGCGGCCCCACCTCGCGCTGCTCACCCAGCAGCACGATGGCCAGGATGACGGCGTAGACCGGTTCGAGGTTGGTGGCCACCTGCGTACCGAAGGCGCTGACATGGCGCAGCGCCTTCAACACCAGGGCAAAGGGCAGCAACGTGCAGCCCAGCGACATCAGCAGCAACAGCCAGGCATCGTGCCAGTCGGGCAGGGGCAGGGCGGCTCCCGTGTGCGGCAGCACCGGAGCCAGCAGCGTCAGGAACAGCGTGCCCGCGCCCAGCTCGATGCAGGTCACGGTCAGCGGCCCGGCGCGTTCCACCATGCGTTTGTTGCAGGCGCTGAAGGCCGCCACGAAGACCGCCGAGGTCAGACCGGCGGCCAACCCCAGATACATGCCTGATGGGATGCCGCCCACGATCAATGCCACGCCGGGAATCACGCCGATACCCAGCAACAGTTCGCGCGGATTGAAACGTCGCCCCACGATGCGTGGTTCGATCAGCGCCAGAAACACCGGCGCGACCGCAATGCAGATCGCGCCCACCGAGGCATTGGCCAGTTTGATGGCGGCGTAGAACAGCAACCAGTGCATCGCCACCAGCAAGCCGATGGCGGCATAGGCGCCGATCAACCGCCACGACATGACCCGCAGTTGCCGCCAGACGCGCGGCATCAGCAGAAGCGCCGCCACCACGATCAGCATGCGCCACCACACCAGGGCCAGCGCATCCAGCGTGATCAGTTTGCCCAGAATGGCCGTGAAGCCCCACAGGATCACGCAAAAGTGGACCTGCAGATGGGCGCGGGA
>DASSTF010000215.1:0-2102 GCA_035708045.1 Rhodanobacteraceae bacterium
CATGAACGACACCAGCAACGTCATCACCCTCGAAGGGGTACGCAAGGTCTTCCAGGCCGACGAAGTGGAAACCCACGCCTTGAGCGACGTGCACCTTGCCATCGCCAAGGGCGAATACGTCTCCATCTCCGGCCCGTCCGGTTGCGGCAAGTCCACGCTGCTGTCCATCCTGGGCCTGCTGGATACCGCCAGCGAAGGCAGCTACATACTCAACGGCCACGACGTGGCCGCGCTCAACGCCGCCGCCCGCGCACGCATCCGCAATGCCGAAATCGGCTTCATCTTCCAGGCCTTCAACCTGATCGGCGATTTGTCCGTGCAGGAAAACGTCGAACTGCCACTCACCTACCGCAGTGGCATCGACTCGGCCGAACGCCGCCAGCGCGTGCACGAGGCGCTGGAGCGCGTCGGCATGGCGCATCGCCTGCGCCACTATCCGGCGCAGCTTTCCGGCGGTCAGCAACAACGCGTAGCCGTGGCCCGCGCACTGGTCGGCAAGCCGGCCATCCTGCTCGCCGACGAGCCCACCGGCAACCTCGACTCGCGCAACGGCGAAGCGGTGATGGCGCTGCTGGATGAACTGCACAAGGCCGGCGCCACCATCTGCATGGTCACCCATGACGCGCGCTACGCCGAACTCGCCCAGCGCAAGATCCGCCTGTTCGACGGCCGCGTGGTCGACGAGGAAACCTTCGAGCGCCTGCGCCACGAGGACGAATCGCGTCTGGACGCCTTGATCGGCCAACGCCTGGACACTGGTGCGCATAGCGAGGCGGATGCGTGAACATCTGGCTCGCCGAAATCTGGCGTTCTTGGCGCGCGAGTTTCCGCCGGCCGGGATTTCTGCTGCTGGCAACATGCGTGTTGGGGCTGGGCGTGGGAGCAAGTGCGGCCGTGTTTGCCCTGGTCGACCACGTGCTGTTGCAGCCGTTGCCGTTTCCGCATGCCAGCCAGCTGGTGGTCGCGGGCCTGGACATGGGCAGTGGCGAGCCGATCGTGTCATCGCGTCAGTACCGGCACTTGCAGTCATTGCATGGCGTCGAATCCATCGGTCTTCTTGACAACGGCTCCTCGTCGGTCAACGTGCTGGGCGCGGGCATGCCGCAGCGGGCAACCGTTCTGCGTGTCGATCGCTACCTGCTGTCCACGCTGGGCGTGCATCTGATGCTGGGGCGCAACTTTACCGCGCAGGAAGACCGACCGCATGGCCCCCCGGCAGCGATCCTCGGCCATGGTTTCTGGGAGCGCAACTATGGCGGTGACACGGGCGTCATTGGCAAGCAAATGATGGTCAAGGGTGCGTCGCACACCATCGTAGGTGTCCTGCCGGCCCGTTTCGACGGATTCTGCAGGCGTTACCTGCGTGGCTGCGACATCGTGCTTCCCGCGGCGCTGTCGACCAACGGCTCGGATGCCACCATCGGTTTTCTGGCGATTGCGCGTATGCAGCCGGGTGCGACAGTACGTTCGTTGGGCGCCGAGGTCAGGGCCCGCGTGCACCAACTTTATGCGTCGGCGACGGACGAGACGAGCCAATGGATGAACAGTCAGCAGTTCGGCACGACGAACCTCTCCACGGCGTTGCATGCGCGGTCCCGAACCGTGCTGGTGCTGTTCATGGCCAGCGCTTTGTTCGTACTGTTGATTGCCTGGGTCAACCTGACCAACTTGTTGTTCCTGCGCACCTTGTCGCGCCAGCGTGACGTCGCCATCCGTGAGGCACTCGGTGCATTGGGCCTGCATCGACATCTGCCGGTGTTTGCCGAAAGCCTTCTGGTGGGTGTGTTCGGCGGCTTGCTGGGCGTCGGACTGGCAGCCGTGGGGCTCGCGGTATTTCGTCATTTTGTTCCTGCATCATGGATGGTCGGCGGTGGGCCGTCCATTGGCGCGGCTGTCTGGGTGTTTGCGTTGGTTTCGGCTGTCGCGGTTGCGCTGGTCGCAACTTGGTTGGGCCTTTGGAAAGGGCGACATGCCGATACCGCCGCCGCGTTGCATGAGGATGGACGTAGTGGTCCCGATCCGCGCGCAGGGTATCTGGGGCGCGCTTTGGTGGTGGTGCAGGTGGCTCTGGCCACGGTGTTGCTGGCTGGCGCCGGCTTGTT
>DASSTF010000216.1:0-49924 GCA_035708045.1 Rhodanobacteraceae bacterium
TGGCGCGCCGGTGCTGGCGGTGCTGGCTGCGGGTTGGCCGCGACGCACCTTGCTGCTGGCGCTGGCGGGTTTTTACGCGATCGCCAATATCGTCGTGGCGCTGATGCCGGGTTACTGGTCGATCGCGGCGGCGCGGTTTGCGTCCGGATTTCCGCATGGCGCGTTTTTCGGCGTGGCTTCGCTGGTGGCGGCGACACTGGCGCCGCCCGGTCGGCGCGGGCAGGCGGTCGGATTCGTGATGCTGGGGCTGAGTCTCGCGATTGTGGTCGGCGCGCCGCTGGCGACCTGGCTGGGGCAGCAATTCAGTTGGCGCGCCGCATATGTGCTGGTCGGATTTCTTGCGCTGGTGACGGCGGTGCTGATTCGTGCGTGGGTGCCTTACTTCCCGCCCATCGCGGGGGCGAGGCCGTTGCGCGAACTCGGCGCGTTGGCCAAGCCGCAGGTGTGGCTGACGTTGGGCATCGCGGGGATCGGCTTTGGCGGCATGTTCTGCGTTTTCAGCTACATCAAGCCAACCCTGATCGAACTCACCGGGTTGGATGCGTCGGATATTCCTTGGGTGCTTTCGCTGTTTGGCCTGGGCAGTGTGCTCGGCAGCCTGGTGGGCGCGCGTCTGGCCGATCATGCGTTGATGAAAACGATCGGCGGCATTCTGGTTTACTCGACGGCTTTGCTGCTCGGTTTTGGCCTCTGGGTGCACTATCTGCCGGCGGCGCTGGCGGGCGTGCTGCTGCTGGGCGGCATCGGCGCGTTGGCGCCGGCCATGCAGATCCGCCTGATGGATGTGGCGGGCGATGCGCAAACCCTGGCAGCGGCGCTGAACCACTCGGCGTTCAATTTTGCCAATGCGCTGGGCGCCTGGCTCGGCGGCGTGACCATTGCGGCGGGACTGGGCTGGGCGTCCCTGGGTTGGGTCGGGGCGTTGCTTTCCGTGGGCGGCTTGCTGGTGTTCGCCGCGTCGCTTGCTTATGCGCGGACGGCACGCATAGGGTGATTTAGAACTTGTCCGTGAATAACGAAACTGTTCGCACTGGCGTAGCGCCGAGGGTGCGAAGTCGAAGTGCCATACGACGCGGAATTCCGGTGTTTCGACTTCGCTTCGCTACGCTCAACACGAACGGTTTCGTTATTTACGGACCAGTTTTCAGTGCGCGTTGGCGGGGCGTGCCGTGAAGTCCACTTTGAGCTGGCTACCGTCGGCAAAGTGCAGCGTAACGGGCACGGTGTCACCGGGGCTGACTTTGTGCGTGGCCTGCATCAGCATCAGGTGATAGCCGCCAGGGGCGAACTTGACGGTGGCATGCGCGGGAAGTTTGAGCTGCTTGACCATGCGCATGTGCGACATGCCGTTCCGCATGCTGCTCTTGTGCAGCATGACGTTGGCGTAGGCGGGGCTGCTGGCGCCGGTCAGTGTCAGCGGTGCATCGCCGGTGTTGCTGATGGTGGCGTAGCCGCCGGCTGGCAGGGCGCCGGGCAGGACGCGAATCCACGCGTGGCTGACATGCACCTGCGGCTTGGCCGAGGTGGCGGCATGGGCGGTGAAGCCCAAGGCGAGAAGGACGGCGACGAGTGTCAGCTTTCTCATGAGGCATGCTCCTGTGTAATCAGCTGGCGCACGTCATGCGCCATGTCGTCGGGCGTATCGACGGGTGTGGCGAGCAGGCTGGCGTGTCCCTTGTCGTCGAAAATGTAGATGGCCGAGCTGTGGTTGACCTCGTAGCCGCCATGGCCGTTGGAAGGGCCACGGTTGAAGGCCACCCGGTAGCGTTTGGCCAGACGCCTGATCTGATCCTCGCTGCCGGTCAGGCCCACGGCGTGCTTGTCGAAAGCCTTGACGTATTGGTGCAGCACTTCCGGCGTGTCGCGCGCCGGATCGACACTGATGAAAAGGATGCGCGCGTCGTCGGCCAAGGGGCCGAGTTTCTGCATCACCATGTGCAGGTGGGTCATGGTCAGCGGGCAGACGTCCGGACAATGCGTGTAACCGAAAAACACGATGGTGACCTTGCCGCGAAAATCCTCGGCGGTGGTGGTCTTGCCGTTGTCGTTGGTGAGCTGGAACTTCAGATCCGGCAGATGGCCGCGAATGCTGGAGTTGAGTTTCCAGTCGAGCTGGGATGGATGCGATGAACAGCCGCCCAGCACCAAGGCCGCGCAGACAAGCGCCAGCAGCATGCCGGGCAGGATGAGTCGGCGTGTGCGGCGGTGAATATTCATGCGAGACTGGGGCGGAATTCGGCGTGTCATGCTTACAGGATACGCCAGCCATTGCCCAATCGTGTTCGTGGAGAGCTTCATGCGACAACATGTCTTGCCCGTCGTGATTGCCGTGGCCGGCGCGAGCGCGGTGTTGCTTGGCGCGTGGGGCGCGCATGGTCTGCATGACGTGCTGGATGCGCGGCACCTGGGCGTCTGGCACACGGCGGTGCGTTTTCAGTTCTGGCATGCCCTGGCGTTGGTTGCGGCGACGCTGATGCCAAGCCGCAATCGTGCGCGTCGAGTGGCCGTGTGGGCGTTCGCCGTGGGCATCGTGCTTTTCTGCGGCAGCCTGTATGCGTTGGCGTTGGGAGCACCATCGGTGACGGGATTCGTCACGCCATTTGGTGGACTGGCTTTCGTGATCGGCTGGATTGCCCTGGGTGTGGCCTTGACCCATCGGTGCACCGACAA
Source organism: Rhodanobacteraceae bacterium (assembly GCA_035708045.1). Lineage (GTDB taxonomy): Bacteria > Pseudomonadota > Gammaproteobacteria > Xanthomonadales > Rhodanobacteraceae > Oleiagrimonas. Next base: position 2,671 of record DASSTF010000216.1, read on the forward strand.
ACGCTGATCGAGCCCTTTGTAGGTCGGGCATTGCCCGACAAAATGCTCGTCAATGCCGTGAGTCCGATGGCGGGCAGTGCCCGCCCTACAATGTCGGCATGCAGGCCAGTCCATCGTTAGAATGGCAGGTTTTTTTCTTGTGTAGGTCGGGCATTGCCTGACAAAATGCTCGTCGATGTCGAGAGTTCGATGGCGGGCAGTGCCCGCCCTACAATGTCGGCATGTAAGCCAATCCATCGTCAGAATGGCAGGTTTTTTTCTTGTGTAGGTCGGGCATTGCCCGACAAGATGCTCGTCGATGTCGAGAGTTCGGTGGCGGGCAGTGCCCGCCCTACAATGTCGGCATGCAGGTCATTCCATCGTTAGAATGGCCGCCAACTGACGCATCAAGGGGAATACTTCATGCAGGCAGCAGGTTTTTCGCATTGGTTGATCGTGCTGGTGGAAGTGCTGGCTACCGCCTTCCTGCTGGTGCTGGCGCTGATCGTGGTGTTTCTTGCGGTGGCCTGGGTGGTCGATCGCAACCAGACCGGCAACGCCGTGCTGCGCAACTTCCCGTTGATCGGACATTTCCGCTACTGGTTTCTGCACCTGGGCGAATTCTTTCGCCAGTATCTTTATTCCAACGATCGCGAAGAACTGCCGTTCAACCGGGCCGACCGTACCTGGGTTTACCGCGCCGCCAAGAATGCCGACACCACGCGCGGCTTCGGCTCCACCCGCGACTTGCGTGGCGAGGGCATGCCGTTTTTCGTCAACGCCGCCTTCCCGGCGCTGGCCATGGTCGATTACGAACCCAAACCGGTGACGCTTGGCCCGTATGCGCGCGAGCCGTATTCGCATACGTCGTTTTTCAATATTTCCGCCATGAGTTTCGGCGCGCTGTCGGCGCCTGCCGTGCGCGCGCTGTCGCATGGCGCGGCCAAGGCCGGCATCTGGCTGGATACGGGCGAGGGCGGCATGTCGCCGTATCACCTGGAAGGCGGCTGCGACATCATCTTCGAGATCGGCACGGCCAAGTACGGCGTGCGTACCGACGACGGCAAGCTCGACGACGAAAAACTCAAGGCCGTGTGCGCGCACAAGGTAGTGAAGATGGTCAGCGTCAAGCTCGGGCAGGGTGCCAAGCCGGGCATGGGCGGCCTGCTTCCGGGCAAGAAGGTGACCGAGGAAATCGCCCGCATCCGCGGTATTCCCGTGGGCCAGGATTCGCAAAGCCCCAACCGTCACACGGACATCGCCAATGTCACGGAGCTGCTCGACTTCATCCATCACGTGCGCGAGCTGACGGGCAAGCCGACCGGCTTCAAGGCCGTGTTCGGCGGCCTGCAGTGGATCGAGGAAATGTGCGATCTGATCGACCGGCGCGGCATCGAGAGCGCGCCCGATTTCATCATCGTCGACGGTTCCGAGGGCGGCACGGGCGCGGCGCCGCAGACGTTGATGGAAGGCGTCGGCCTGCCGCTGCACGAGGCGTTGCCGGCGCTGGTCAACCTGCTGATCGAACGCGGCTTGCGCGACCGTATCAAGGTCATCTGCTCGGGCAAGCGCATCACCGCCTACGACGTGGCCTGGGCCTTGTCGATGGGCGCCGACTTCGTCAATTCGGCGCGCGGTTTCATGTTCGCGTTGGGCTGCATCCAGTCGCTGCAATGCAACCGCGACACCTGTCCCACCGGCATCACCACGCAGAATCCCAAACTGCAGCGTGGGCTGGTGGTCGACGACAAGTCCGAGCGCGTGTACCACTACGCGAAAAACCTGATGCACGAAGTGTTGACCATCGCGCACAGTTGCGGCTTGAACGATCCGCGTGAGCTGGATCGGACGCATTGCCGCGTGGTGGGCAACGATGGGCTGTCGGTGCCGTTGGTGAAGCTGTTTCCGTATCCGCCGGGTGACAAGCGGAGTCAATGATTGACCGATGACACCCGTTTTTTTGTAGGAGAGAGCCTGCTCGCGATCGCTCTCGCGTGATGTCCGCTGGTACGCCAATCGCGAGCAGGCTCGCTTCTACAGGAAACTCGAATAATTGCTTTCCACACGGCTGTCATCTTATTTCAGCCGAAAATTATCTCCGTTCGTGGTGGTGCTTCGACAAGCTCAGCACAGGGTACGCTTCGCGTATCGAAGCATGAACGGCGCGGGAAGCTTGGGGACTGCCCTTCGATACCTCAGGGCGAACGGGCTTCGTTTATAGCAGTCGCAATTATGGAGAATTGAGATTTGCGGTTATTCGAGATCCCTTACAGGGGACCATGGGTACCCAGCCGTTTTCGCCCAACACTTCGGCGGGCTGGAAGCGGCGCTTGTAGTCCATCTTGGGATGACCGGCGATCCAGTAGCCGAGGTACAGATGCGGCACGGCCAGGCGCCGCGCCCACTCGATCTGCGACAGGATGGCGAAGGTGCCCAGCCCGCGCGATGACTGCGCGGGATCGAAGAATGTGTAGACCGCCGACAGGCTGTCCGGACACACGTCGGTGGCGGCCACGCCCAGCAGCTTGCCATGCAGGCGCAGTTCCAGGAACCGGGTGTTGCCCCATGGCCCGATCAGGAAACGCAGGAAATCCTCGGCATCCTCGCCGTCCATGCCGCCACCGTAGTGCCGCGCCTTGAGATAGCGGCGGTACAGCGCATGGCGCTCTTCGCTGTAGTCCGCGTCGGTCTCGATGACATCCAGATCGGCATTGCGCGCCATGCAGCGGCGCTGGCTGCGGTCGGGGCGGAAACGTTCGACGGGCAGACGGCATGGCGTGCAGGCGTGGCAACCGGCACAGCGTGGGCGATAGAGGTGATCGCCGCTGCGCCGGAATCCGTGCGCCAGCGCCTGCGGATAGAGCTTGTCGAGTTGCGGCGCCGCCGGGTCGATGACCAGATGTTGCGACACCCGGTCGGCGTAGTAACCACAGGCATGCGGCAGGGTCTGGAACAGACGGACGCGTTCGGAGCGCATGCGGGCATTGTAGGCCATCCATCACGATGGCGTGGTTCAGGATGGAGCTTGTCCGAAACCGTTCGGGTCGAGCGAAGCGAAGCTTCGCGAAGTCGAAACGCCGGCACATCGCACAACGTACTGCACTTCGACTTCGCCTGTCCTGAGCTTGTCGAAGGGCTCAGTGCGAACGGATATTCACGGACAAGTTATCAGCCGACCATTTTCAGCAGCAGGATGACCACGGCGACCGCCAGCACGACCAGCACGGCGGTGCGCACCCGGCGCGCGACGGCTTCGGGAGAGCGACGTCTGTGCGGTTCGCGCGAGGCTTCCAGCACGTCGGCGTAACGGGTCAGAGGGGCAATGCCGAGCTCCCGCAGAAGCTCTCGCGCGCGCGTGAGGTCGGCGGCATACTTGACCTCCACGCGCGCCCAGCGCGAGCGGTCTTCGCTGGCGCCGTAACTGAAGCGCTGATAGCTGGGCCGGTTGTACACCGAGCGGTTGGTGACCCGGGTCTCGATGCCGTGTTCGGCAAAAAGGGCCACCACGCGGTCGATGTTTTCCGGACGAGGGGATGTATAGATTTCGCGCATGGATCTATTTTAGCCGAGCCCGGTCAATCCTCGTCGCGAAGACGCACCAGCCCTTCCTGCGCGGTGGATGCGACCAGCGTTCCGTCGCGTTTGAAGATCATGCCACGAGCCAGGCCGCGCGCGCCTTGCGCCGTGGGGCTGTCGAATGAATACAGCAGCCATTCATCGACGCGGAACGGTCGATGGAACCACATGGCGTGATCCAGGCTGGCCATCTGCACGTTGTGGCTGAGGTAGGAAATGCCGTGTGGCAGCGTCACCGTGCCAATCAGATGGAAGTCCGAGGCATAGGCCAGCAAGGCGCGATGCAGCGCGGGCGAGGCGTCCACCGGTTCGGTCAGGCGGAACCAGATGTGCTGATAAGGCGGGCGCTTTTCCGGTTTGAACTCGTTGCGCGGCCACACCTTGCGGAACTCGAACGGGCTGTCCATGCCCAGCCAGCGCTGCAGCTTGATCGGAAACTTGGCCAGTTGCTCGGTGGTCATCGGCGGTTGCGGCTCGATGTCCTCGGGTTTGGGCACCTCGGGCATGCTGGCCTGATGCTCGAAACCCGTTTCCTCGACCTGGAACGACACCGCGCAATTGAGAATGGTCTTGCCGTGCTGGATGGCCACCACGCGGCGCACCGAAAAACTGTGGCCGTCGCGCGCGCGTTCGATCTGATAGACGATAGGCGCATCGATGTCGCCGGCACGCACGAAATAGCCGTGCAGGGAATGCGCCTGGCGCGCCGGATCGACGGTTTTCTGTGCCGCCGACAAGGCCTGTCCCAGCACCTGGCCGCCGAACACGTAGCGGGTGCCGATGTCGCGGCTCTGGCCGCGGAAGAGGTTGTCTTCCAGGCGCTCCAGGGTGAGCAGATCGATCAGTTCGGCAACGCGGGAATGGCTCATGCGGGAACGTCCTTCGCGGGGAGCCGCAATTATAACGTTGGAATTCCTTCTCATTCCGGGGGTCACAATTTTCCAATTGCCATAAACGAAGTCCGTTCGCCCTGAGGTATCGAAGGGCAGTCTCCAAGTTTCCCGCGCCGTTCGTGGTTCGATACGCGGAGCACCCTGTGCCGAGCTTGTCGAAGCATCACCACGAACGGAAGGGTTTCTGGCTGAAATGGAATAGTGATCGTATGAAAGGCGGATCAATCCGCTGCTTTCAGCCGCTCAAGCCGGGACCGTCCAAGGATGTCGTCCCACGGAAACAGCGGCCCCGGATCGCGCTTGCGGAAGACGGTCACGGCGGCGTCATCGCTGGCCGGCACCTGTGTCGTGTCCAGATCCTCGTGGCCGGCGATCAGCGCCAGTGATGGCAAACCGCCGCGCAACGTGTCGAGCAGCGCCGCGAGGCTGTCGATCTGTGCCGAGGGATACGGCTCGTGCATGTCCTGATGGCGGGAATCCAGCCAGTCGGGATAACGCCCGGTGTTGATGAGTTCGATGCCGATCGAGCGTTGATTGAACCCGCGCGTGTGATGCGCCACCCGATGTTCGCCGACGAAGCAGTAGATGGCGCCGCTGCGGTCGATGTAATAGTGCCCGCTGTTGCCTGTGCCGTCGTCGTAAAGTACGCGCTCGCCGTATTCGCGGGCCATGGCCAGGTCGGGCAGTTCGGTGCAGTGGATCACCGCCAGGTCGATGGCGTCCAGCGGGCGCTCGGCCAGTGCCGTGTCGTAGGGCAGGGGCCAATCGTGGATGGTCAGGGCGGGCATGTCTCCAGTGTCGCATGTGTGGCGCCCTGATACGATGCGCTTTTGGCATACGCGGATCGTCATGGCTGGCCACATCATTCTTTCCCACGGCTCGGACAGCGGCCCCGGGGCGACCAAGGTCAGCGCGCTGGCCGGTGTGGCCGAAACGCTTGGCTGGAGCACCGAGCGTCCCGATTACGGCGACTGTGACGCTCTGGGTTTTGCCGGGTCGGTGACACCGCGCATCGAGCGACTGGTCGGGCACATGCGCGCCTCGGCGACGCCGCCGGTGCTGGTGGGGTCGAGCATGGGCGCGTTCGTTTCCGGGCTGGCCTCGCTCGAAGCGCCGTGTGCAGGCCTGTTCCTGTTGGCGCTGCCGACCGGGATTCCCGATTACCTGGTCACGTTCGACATGGCGCGGGACGTGCCGAGCATGCTCATTCACGGTTTCGAGGATGACGTGTGCCCGATGGATGCGGCGCTGAGCTTCGCTCGCCAACGCGGCATGCCCACGCTGCTGCTGGCCGACGGGCATCGTCTGGCCGATCACGTGGATGTGGTCATGGCCCAGTTTCGGTTGTTTCTGGAGCGGATCGCGGCATGAATGCACCTACCGACCGGGCCTTTTTCGCCACCTGTCCGAAAGGGCTGGAGTATCTGCTGCGCGACGAACTCAAGGCGCTCGGTGCGAGCGACGTCCGCGAGGCGCGCGCCGGTGTGCATTTTCGCGGCACGCTGGAAACCGCGTTGCGTGCCTGCCTGTGGTCGCGCCTTGCCAGCCGCATCCTGCTTCCATTGGCCGAGTTCGAGGCGGCCGACGATGCGGCCTTGTATGCCGGCGTGCAGGACATCGACTGGTCGGAGCATCTGACGGCCGACGGCACGCTGGCCGTGGACGTGACTCTGGCCGCCGGCGACAAGGGGCACAGCCGTTTTCTGGCGCAGCGCGTCAAGGACGCCGTGGTGGACCAGTTCCGCGCGCGCGGGCAGGGGCGTCCGGATGTGGATACCGAACAACCCGATATTCGCCTGCACTTGCATCTGCGCCATCGGCGCGCCAGCCTGGCGCTGGATTTGGCCGGTACGCCTTTGCATCGGCGCGGTTGGCGGGATCGTCAGGGCCGTGCGCCGCTCAAGGAAAACCTGGCCGCGGCCATGCTGCTGCGTGCGGATTGGCCCGGCATCTACGCCGACAGCGGCGTGCTGGTCGATCCCATGTGCGGCTCCGGCACGCTGCTGATCGAGGCGGCATGGATGGCAGCCGATGTCGCGCCGGGTCTGGATCGCGACTATTTCGGTTTTCTCGGCTGGCGTGGCCACGATCCCGCGTTGTGGCAAAACCTGCTGGACGAGGCGCGCGAACGCGCCGATGCCGGCAAACGCGCCTTGCGCGCGGTGTTTTTCGGCAGCGACATCGATCCGCACATGGTGCAGGTGGCGCGCCACAATGCACAGCGCGCCGGCGTCGCCGGTTTCGTGCAACTCGAGCGCCGCGACATGGTGCACATGACGGCGCCCGAAGCAGCCGAGCGCGGTCTGGTCATCGCCAACCCGCCGTACGGTGAACGCCTGGGCGAGCGCGACGACATGCCGATCCTGTATCGCGCCTTGGGTGAAACCCTGCGGCAGCAGTTCGCCGGCTGGCGGGCCGCCGTGCTGGTGGGCGATATCGCGCTCGGTCGCGCCATGCGCCTGCGTTCGCACAAGCAGTACAAGTTGTACAACGGCGCGCTGGAAACCCCGTTGCTGCTGTTCGATCTGGATGCCGAGCGACAGGCGCCGCGCGAGCCGGCGCCGTTGTCCGAAGGCGCGCAGATGCTGGCCAATCGCTTGCGCAAGAACGAACGGCATTTGCGCAAGCGGCTGGAACGCGAGGGCATCCACTGCTGGCGTGCCTATGATCGCGACCTGCCCGAATATGCCGCGGCCATCGACGTGTACGGCAGAAGTCAGCATGCGCCGCGTTATCTGCACGTCCAGGAATATCGTGCACCCAGCGAGGTGCCCGAGGCCACGGCGCGCAAGCGCCTGCACGAGCTGGTGCGGGCGGCGGTCGAGGTGTTCGAGGTGCCGCGCGAGAACGTGGCCGTCAAGCAGCGGCGGCGCGGCAAGGGCGGGTCGAGCTACGGCGCATTCGACCAGCGCGGCGAACTGGTCGAGGTGGGAGAGGGCGGCCTGCGTTTTCTGGTCAACCTGTTCGATTATCTGGACACGGGACTTTTCCCCGACCACCGCCTGGTGCGCGCACGCATTCGCGAACTGGCGCGGGGCAGGCGTTTTCTCAACCTGTTCGCCTATACCGCGAGCGCCAGCGTGTACGCCGCTGCCGGCGGCGCCCGCGAAACCACCAGTGTCGATCTGTCGACCACGTATCTGGAATGGGCGTCACGCAACCTGGCGCTCAACGGTTTTGCGGGCCGAGCGCATCGCCTGGTGCAGGCCGATGCGCTGTCCTATCTGGATCTCGACCACGGCGAATACGGGTTGATCTACGTGGATCCCCCGACGTTCTCCAATTCGAAACGCGCCAGCGACTTCGACGTGCAGCGCGATCATGTGCGTCTGCTGTCTGCTTGCGGCGATCATTTGACGCCAGACGGCGTCATTGTTTTTTCTAACAATTTCAAGAGGTTCAAACTGGATACTGAGGCATTGTCGAACCGGTTCGAGATGACCGACTGGAGCGCGCCCAGCATTCCTTTCGATTATGCCAGGCACGCCGACATCCACGGTTGCTGGTTGTTGCGATTGAAAAAATAGTCTTGCGTCATGCGTGGGCGGACGTTGTCCGCCCTGCATGGCTGTCCAGAGAGACACGCAGCATCCATTTACCTCGGCGTCATCCCGGCGAAAGCCTGGCTTTCGCCGGAATGACGTGAGGCAGTCTTCGAGTAAGACGAATATGCTCGCCTTACAAGGCTGTCGTCCATTTTATTTGGAGCCATGGTGCTTGGCCTGCTTTTCAAGCGCTTCGAATTGCTCGGCGTTGATCAGCTTGACGGACTTGATGGCGCATGGCGGCTGAAAGCGCGACGACACTGTCTCGCCGACATCGCCGCAGATGCGGAAATCACCCATCTTGCCGTGGGATGCACGGAACATCACACTCCGGCCGTTCTGGCCCAGACGCGGGCATTTGTGGGTGGTCTTGATCAGATAACGGCGGGGCCCGTTGCGCGCGATGAGCGTGGTGTCGTTGACGATGTACCACTCGTTGATGCTGCTGGCATCGAGGCACTTGGACACGGGGCGCAGCGGCTTGTTGCTGCTGCCGTGCGCCTGAGGCTGGCCGGCCTGGGCCGCTCCGAAAGTCAGCAGCGCAAGGACGAACCAAAGCGGAAGGGCAAGACGTTTCATGAGCTTCACCTCGTCGGATTCGGCGCGAAAAGGGGCGCGTCAGTTCAAGAGTAACGCCATACGGGGCGCCGTGGTTGACCGGGGCATTCAGGATGATCGCGATATCGGCAACTGGTAGTAACGATCCCCGTCACGCTGCCAACCTTCGGATTCATAAAGTTGCTGCGCCGCATGATTGTCTTCGGCGGTCGACAGCGTCAGACGCAACACGCCGGTGGCTTCGCCGTGCTCCCTGGCGCGTTGCATCAGCGCGCGCCCGATGCCGTGGCCACGCGCATCGGGTTTCACGAACAGGTCGTTGAGTATCCATATCCGCCCTGCCGACACCGAGGAGAAACCCGGATACAGCTGCACGAATCCCAGTGCATCGGTCGTGTCGGCATCGCGCGCCAGGAAAATGACCGATTCCCGCAGATTCATGCGCTGCAAGAGAAAACGACGCGCCAATACGAGGTCGGATGTCTGCCGGTAGAACACGCGATAAGCGTCGAAAAGCGGCGCGAGATCGTCGATGTCGTCGAGCGAGGCATAGCGTATGTCGAATGCATGCATGGGCGGTTCTCCACGGGGCGAAATCCGGAGCATAACGTCATCCGGTCGGGCTCCCGTAGGGCATACTGACAATACGTTGTCAGTGGAGGGCGCGCAGGATGATTCCCGAAATGCCACCTGAAGGAAAATCGCCGATGCGAAATGCATTTTTGTTCCCGGTCGTGCGCTCTGGTAGGGTCAGGGTTGCGATGTTCCCCTTTGCTCCCGATGGCGTGTGCCACGGATGAATGCCCAACCCGACAAGCTGACGAGCCCACTCGCGCAGGAGTCGCTGGCCGATTCCCATGCCCGGATACGCCAGCGCAGCATGGATTTGTGCGCCACACTGACGCCCGAGGACACGGTGGCGCAGTCGATGCCCGATGCCAGCCCGGTCAAATGGCATCTGGCGCACACCACGTGGTTTTTCGAAAAGTTCGTGCTCTCGCGCAACCCGGCATGGCGGCCACGGCATCCCGAGTGGCACTACCTGTTCAACTCCTATTACCAGTCCGCCGGACCAATGCACGCACGCGCGCAGCGCGGCCTGCTGTCGCGGCCGACGCTGGCGGAGGTGATGGATTTCCGTCGCCAGGTGGATGCGGGGGTACACGAATGGCTGGCGCGCCATCCGGACGATGACGAGCTGGCCATGCTTGTGACCCTCGGTCTCAATCACGAGCAACAGCATCAGGAATTGTTGCTGACCGACGTCAAGCACCTGTTTTCGATCAATCCGCTGGAACCGGTTTATGCCGACACCCCGCATCGACCGGGTACGGTGGATGTGCCGCTGCGTTTCATCGAAGGGCAGGCCGGTGTGGTCGAGATCGGTCATGCCGGCACGGGCTTTGCCTACGACAACGAGAAGCCGCGTCATCGCGAATTGCTGCACCCGCATGCCATCGCCAACCGGCTGGTCAACAATGCGGAGTTCCGCCAGTTCATCGAGGATGGCGGCTATCGCACGCCGACGCTGTGGATGGCCGAGGGCTGGGCCGCCGTGCAGCATGAAGGCTGGGCGCATCCGTTGTACTGGTCGGACGATCTGGAAAGCGAGTTCACTCTCGGTGGCCGTCGCGCCATCGATCCGCGCGCGCCGGTTTGTCATGTCAGTTACTACGAGGCCGACGCCTTTGCACGGTGGGCAGGTGCACGCTTGCCTCGCGAGGTCGAGTGGGAGCATCTGGCAGCATCGGGCGATGTCGAGGCGGGGCATTTCCAGGAATCCGGCTGCCTGCATCCACAGGCGCCCCGCGCGGATGCGGACGCGCCGTTGCAGCTTTTCGGCGACGTCTGGGAATGGACGTCCAGTCCCTATGTCGCCTATCCCGGCTTCAAGCCGCTCGACGGCACGCTCGGCGAATACAACGGCAAGTTCATGTGCGGGCAGTGGGTGTTGCGTGGCGGCTCCTGCGTGACGTCGGCGGGGCACGTGCGCGCCAGCTATCGCAACTTTTTTTATCCGCCCGATCGCTGGCAATTCATGGGCATCCGGCTGGGGAAAGACGCATGAAAGCGCTCCATTGCACCGCACGTCTCGACGATCGTCATCCCGACGAGGGCGACATGCGCACCGAAGTCTGGGCCGGGCTGGCGCGCCGGCCCAGGCGCCTGCCTTCCAAGTATTTTTACGACGCGCGCGGTTCGGCCCTGTTCGAAGCCATCTGCGAGCAGCCGGAGTATTACCTGACGCGCGCCGAACTGGCACTGATGCGCGAGCATGTCCACGACATCGCCGCCGCGCTGGGCCCGGACGTGTTGCTGCTGGAGTACGGCAGCGGCAACGGCATCAAGACACGCATGCTGCTGGAACATCTGGTCAGCCCGGTCGCCTACGTGCCGGTGGAAATTTCGCGCAGCGCCCTCAAGGCCAGCGTCGAGCGCCTCGGCGCCCGTTTTCCGGATATCGAAATGCTGCCGGTGTGCGCCGATTTCACGCGACCGCTGATCCTGCCGCGACCGGCGCGGCAGCAGCGCCGCAGCGTGATCTATTTCCCGGGTTCCACCATCGGCAACTTCGACAGCCATGACGCCACCATCCTGCTCAGGCACATGCATGCCGAAATGGGGGCGGACGGCGCCGCCCTGGTTGGCGTGGATCTGGTCAAGGAACCGGCCGTGATCGAGGCCGCCTACAACGACGCCGCCGGCGTCACGGCCGAGTTCACCCTCAACATGCTGGCCAACTTCAACCGCGAGCTCGATGCCGACTTCGATCTGGGCGCTTTCGCCCACCATGCGCATTACAACCCCATGGCCGAGCGCATCGAAACCTCCATCGTCAGCCGCCGCAGCCAGGACGTGCATGTGGCGGGCCGGGCCTTCCATTTCGAGGCCGGCGAGAGCATCCAGGTGGAATACAGCTGCAAGTACTCGTTGGCGTCTTTTGCCCGTCTCGCCGCGCGGGCGGGATTGCGGGTGCAGCAGGCATGGCAGGACCCGGATCACCAGTTCAGCCTGCAACTGCTGGTGCGCGATTGATCCGAGCCTTGCGCGCGGACACAAAAAAACCGCGCTTTTGCGCGGTTTTCGCTTTTCTGAAAGGCTTGCAGCCTTGGGGAATGGTGCCGTTGGAGGGAGTCGAACCCCCGACCTACTGATTACGAATCAGTTGCTCTACCAACTGAGCTACAACGGCGAAGCCCGCGATTCTAGCGGTTGGTGTCGAAACATGGCAAGCGTGTTGCAGCAAAACGGCAGGCTTGGGGCCTGCCGTTCGCATGGGTCTTCAATGCCGTCCGAATCGGCTCAGCGCTGGCGAGCCTTGAAGCGCGGATTGGACTTGCAGATCACGAAAACCTTGCCGCGACGACGCACGATCTTGCAGTCGCGATGACGCTGCTTGGCGGACTTGAGCGAAGAAAGCACCTTCACGGCTGTACTCCTGAAATCAATGCAAATGGGTATACCAAGCTCGCCATTGTAGCTTGCGAGGTGTCTTGCCACAAGAGGTCCGATTTCGGCTGACCGGAAGGGTACGGAACGCCCGCTTTGGAAGCCGGTCTGCGGCCCTGACGGTGAGCATGTACCATTTTCGCGCCTTTTTCCACGAGCCGATCCCATGCCGGAAGCCAAGTCGAACCCACGCTTTGTCCTCGTGCGGACCTCGCATCCGGGCAACATCGGCAGCGCGGCGCGCGCCATCCGCACCATGGGTTTCGAGCGGCTGGAACTGGTCAATCCGGCCAGGTTCCCCGACCCCGAGGCCGAGGCGCTGGCCGTGGGCGCGCCCGGCGTGCTGGAGCATGCCGGGGTGCATGATGCGCTTCCGGACGCGCTTGCCGGCTGTCATCTGGTGATGGGCCTGTCGGCGCGGCGGCGGGGCATCACCCTGCCGGAGCTGACGCCGCGCGAGGCTGCCCTGCAGGCGCTCGATGCCATGGCCCGCGGTGAGCAGGTGGCCATGCTGTTCGGCAATGAATCGAGCGGCCTGGACAACCAGGAACTGGCGCATTGCCACGCCATGGTGCGCATTCCCAGCGTCGAGGATTTCAGTTCGCTGAACCTGGCCCAGGCCGTGCAGGTGATGGCGTATGAATTGCGCATGGCGTCGCTGGGCGAGGACATGCCGGCGACCTCGCTGCCGCAAGACGCACCGGCGGATGCCGCGCAGATGGAGCAGTTTTTCGTGCATCTGGCGCAGATGCTCGACGCGATCGACTTCCACAAGGGACGCTCACCCGAAACGATCACGCTGAGGCTGCGCAAATTGTTCCAGCGCGCCCGTCCGGACGAGCGCGAATTGCGCATCCTGCACGGCATTCTTTCCGATGCCATGCGCACGGCGAAAAAATCCTGAGCCATCGCAGGGCGGGCAGTGCCTGCTCGAAATGGTGAATTGCCGATGTCTCAGAACATCTGGTGCATCAGGTCGAGAAGCGCATGGCTGAACAGGAACGACAACACCAGCAACACCGCCGAAGTCATCCACATCGCCAACAGCAAGGCGCCGTCGCGTTCCAGCAGGGCAAAGGAAAAGGCCAGCAGCACCACGCCGAACAGGTAATTGGTGAAGGGAATGGGCAGTGCCAGCAGGACGCCGAGGATCACCAGGGCCAGCCCCGACAGCATTGACCACGGAAGGCGGGTCACGGGCTCCAGGCGCGGCCTGCACCAGCGCTCCAGCCAGCCGGTGATGCGCGAGGTGCGTTCGAGAAAACGTTCCACGCGCGTGCGGTGCATGGATTTGCGGCGCAGCCAGGCGGGCACCAGCGGGTGCTCCAGTCCGAACAGCATCTGCAGACCGAGCAGGACCGTCAGCACGCCCATCGCGCCGCCGATGCCGATTGGCACCGGAATGAAATTGGGGATGGCGAAAACCAGCAACATCACGCCGAAAGCGCGCGAGCGCAGCGGCACCAGCAGGGTATCCAGCGTGATGTCGTCGCCCTCCTGGGCTTCGATGGCGTCGCGCAGCACGCGTGTGGTGGTGCGGTGGCTGCCGTGGGGTCGGGTCATTCAGTCGTTCTGCCGTGTCTGGGTCTCGGGCTGGTGCGGCGTGACGGCTACCTTGTCGATACGCGCGCCTTCCAGTTCCGCCACCTCGAAGTTCAGGCCGTGCCAGGCGAATGTCTCGCCCTGGCGGGGAATACGGCCGAAAGCGGTCATGATCATGCCGCCCAGTGTATGAAACTCGTGTTCGTCCTCGTTGGGTAGGTGATCCAGATGCAGCAGTTCACGCAGGTCGTCGACGGGCAGGGTGCCGTCGATCAGCCAGCTGCCATCCGGATTGCGCCGGTAGGGCGCCACCGATTCGGTCTGGCCGGGCGAGGTCTGGCCGACCACGCTGCCGAGCAGGTCGTTGAGCGTGACCAGGCCTTCGATGTCGCCATACTCGTCGACCACCAAAGCCATGCGGGTGTCGGCCTCGCGCAGGGCGTCAAGCATGTCCAGCGCGCGCACCGTGGCGGGCACGTAGAGCGGCTTGAGGATGGTGCCGAAAAGATCCGGCTTGCCTTCCAGCATGCTGCCGACCAGACGCTTGATCTCGACGATGCCGAGCACGTCGCTTTCGTCTCCCCGGTACACCGGATAACGCGAGAAGTTGCTGGTACGCAGAACGTCCAGGTTGCTTTCCAGCGGCGCGTCGATGTCCAGCCAGGCGATGCGCGGGCGCGGCGTCATCACGCCGCCGACATTGCGGTCGCCCAGGCGCAGCACGCGGTTGACCATGTTGCGCTCGTCGGCGTCGAGGACACCCTGTTCGGTGCCCTCGGCCACCAGCATGCGGATTTCCTCCTCGCTGACGACCTCGCGCCGGGTGCGTTTGAAACGCAGCAGTTTCAGCATGCCGGTGCTGGCCATGTTGAGCAGCCACACGAACGGCGTGCACAGCTTGGCGAAGATCAGCATCGGCAAGGCGATGTTGGAAGCCAGCTTTTCCGGGGCAACCAGGGCGATGCGCTTGGGCACCAGCTCGCCCACCACGATCTGGATGAACGTGGCCAGCACGAATCCGATCACCGAGCCGATGGCGGCGGCATGCGCGTTCAACCAGGTCAAACCGACGGCATGCAGGGCCGACACGACGCTGTTCTTGAGCGTGGCGCCCGTGACCGCACCCGTCAGCAGCATGGTCAGGGTGATGCCGACCTGCACCGAGGACAGAAAGCGTTCCGGGTGTTCGGCCAGGCGCAACGCCACGCGCGCGCGGCCGCTTTTCCGGGCGGCCTGCTTGAGTCGAAACTTGCGCGAGGCCACCACGGCCATTTCCGACAAGGCGAAAAAGCCGTTCAGGATGGACAACAGGACGATGATGCCCAGTTGGGTCAGCATGGGCGGGATGTCGGAATGGGCATGCCCGGCAGTGTAACCGCTGCCGGCGCCCGTGTTGGCGTGACCGATGGCAGGCCGGAGCCCGCATTTGTGCGCGGAACGTGCTGTAACATAACCGCAACGTTGGGCTGGCAACATGCACGCCATCAACCCCACCAAAGCCGGGAGGCGTTTGCCGTGTTTTCACTGCAGACCATGTTTGGCCGCAAGGACAAGGTCTTCGACCTGCTCAAGGCCAGTTCCGAAGCCGCGCTGGAGGCCGCCCGTGCGGTCGACCGGCTGACCCGTGACGGCGATTCCACGCCGTTCATGGCCACGTTCAGCGCCGCGCGCAGGCGCGAGAAGGAACTGGCGGGGCAGATCAGCGAAGAGCTGATCAACACGTTCGTCACCGTTCTCGATCGCGAGGACATCGAGGCGATGAACTCCGCGTTGTACAAGATCCCCAAGTCGATCGAGAAATTCGCCGAGCGTTACGTGCTGGTCAGCGAACGGCTGGGCGGGGTGGATTTCACCCAGCGCACCGAAATCCTGGTGGCCTGCACCGAAACCGTCCATACGATGGTGATCGAGCTGAGCAACGGCCTGCGCATCGGACCCATCCGCAAGCTGCAGGATCAATTGCAGGCGCTGGAAGCCGAGGCGGACAAGCTGCTGCTGGAGCCTTACCGCAACCTGTACCTCAATGCCACGGATCCCATGCGCGCGATGCTGTCGAAGGACCTGTTCGAAATACTCGAGAAGGCCATCGACAAATGCCGTGACGTGGGCAACGTCATCTATTCCATCGTGCTCAAGAACGCCTGAGGAGTCCACGTGAGCATCGGATTGCTGGTACTGGTCATCCTGATTGCGCTGGCCTTCACGTACATCAACGGCTTTCACGACACCGCGAACTCCATCGCCACCGTGGTCGCGACCAAGGTGCTGACGCCGGGGCAGGCGGTCATCATGGCGGCCATCACCAACCTCGTCGGCGCCCTGTGGGGCACGGCGGTGGCCAAGACCATCGCCGAGGGCCTGATCAATGCGGGCATGGTGCACGAGGGAGCCTACTTCCTCATCAGCGCCCTGCTCGGCGCCTGTATCTGGAACCTCATCACCTGGTGGTGGGGACTGCCGTCCAGCTCCAGTCATGGCCTGGTGGGCGGGTTGATCGGTGCGGCGCTGGCGGCCAGCCACAACAACTTCGATTCGGTCATCTGGTGGACATCCAGTGGCGAAAGCTGGTGGCAGGCCAAGGGCGTGGTGCCCAAGGTCATCATCCCGATGGTGGCCTCGCCGTTGCTGGGCTTCTTCATCTGCTTCCTGCTGATGGTGTTCCTGTATCTGCTGTTGATGTGGTTTTCCGAACGCAGGAATTTCCTCAACCGGCTCGGTCGCACGCCCTTCGTGAACGCGTTTTTCGGCAAGGCGCAGATTGTTTCGGCGGCGGCGATGGGTCTCTCGCATGGCATGAACGATGCGCAGAAAACCATGGGCATCGTCGCCCTGGCGCTGGCCGGCGCCACGGCCGCCGGCACGCTCGATCACGTGCCGCACTGGCTCGCATTTCTGCGCGTGCCCGAATCGGCCAGCGGCGGTTTCGAGGTGCCGTTGTGGGTCGTGGTGCTGTGCGCGCTGGTGATGGCTGCCGGTACCGCTGGTGGTGGCTGGCGCATCATCAAGACGCTGGGCCACAAGATGGTCAAGCTGCATCCCATCAACGGTTTCGTGGCCGAAACCGGTTCGGCGCTGGTCATCATCGTGGCTTCGATGTTCGGTATCCCGGTATCGACCACGCACTGCGTGTCCTCGGCCATCATGGGCGTGGGCGCGGCCAAACGGTTCAATGCGATTCGCTGGTCGGTGGTCCAGCGCATGGTCTGGGCGTGGCTGCTGACGTTGCCCATCACCGCCCTGTTTTCATGGTTGATCGCGCAAGGCTTGAATGCATTCTGACCGCCTCGTCCGGGCATTTTCCGATATCTCCCGTGGTGCCCGGGTGCGATTGCCGGCGCCGTCGGCAGACTTCTGACAGCGCTGTCAATCCTCCATGCGTGACGCTATGCTGATGCGGAACAGGAGGATCGATGGATGAGGGTGCGCATCGAAGATGTCGCGCGTTGTGTGGGCGTTTCGTCCAAGACCGTCTCGCGCGTATTGAACAATGAACCGAATGTGCGCCCTGCCATGCGCGAACGGATCATGGAAGCGGTGAAAACCCTGGGCTATCAGCCCAATGCTTCGGCACGCAGCCTGGCCAGCAGTCGTTCGTTCCTGATCGCGCTGCTGTACGACAATCCGTCGCCTTATTACATGATGGAAGTGCAAAACGGCGTGCTCGAAGCCTGCGACGCGCGCCGATACAGCATGATGGTGCGGCCGCTGCCGTCGGAAGCGCCGGACTTCCTGGATCGGGTGGACGCGCTGCTGTCGCAATTCCAGCCAGATGGCCTGGTGATGACGCCACCGATCACCGACCACGCCGGATTGCTCGAACGCCTGCATATGCGCGGTGTGCCGTATGCGCGCATTTCCCCGAAGAATCGCGAGCAGGGCGTGGGTGCAACCCTGGACGAACGTGCGGCGGCATGCGAGATGGTGTGCCACTTGGCATCGCTGGGGCACAGGCGCATTGCGCACGTCACCGGCCATCCCGCCCACGGCGCCAGCGGCTGGCGCCTGCTTGGCTATCGTGATGGCCTGGATCGGGCGGGTCTGCCGCATGATCCGGAGTTGGTGGTCGAGGGCTTGTTCTCGTTCGAATCCGGCGTTGCCGCGGCGCGCCGGTTGCTTGCGTTGCCGCAACGACCCACGGCAGTGTTCGCGGGCAACGACGACACGGCGGCGGGCGTGCTCTGGGCAGCGGCGGCACAGGGATTGTCGGTGCCGGACGATCTTTCCGTATGCGGCTTCGACGATACGCCATTGTCACGCCAGGTATGGCCGTCGCTGACCACGGTATGCCAGCCCAGCCAGGACATGGGACGCATCGCCGCGCAGCAGTTGTTGCGCGCGATCGACGGTGCGGAGGGCCGGGTGGTATCGGTGCCGTATGCATTGCGTCTGCGCCAGTCGACCGGACCGGCTCCGGCGGATCGCCCTGATCGATGACTCCGCATGCGATACGGAGGGTGGAAGTCGCCATCATCGACACGGTTTCCACTACCAGGCGTGCTGCGGTGGATGGCATGCCACCGGCAACATGCCGCGCGTGCGGCCGATTCCTTCACCAGTTATTCCGCGGGTCGATCTTGAAAAGCGCGGTTATGCAAAATGGTTGCAAGCCTGTTTGACAGCGCTGTCATTATCCGTGAATACTGAATTTTGTCCGTCCTGGAAAGAGTCGGGCGTCCACAACATCATTCGATACAGAGCGTGAGGGGTCTGCCGTGCGATTGATTTTGCGTAGGAAACATGCGTCCTGGCTCACTTGCATGGTGCTCGCAGGCGTGTCCGTTGCCGCACTCGGTTTGTCGCGGCCCCAGGCCGATCATGTCCCGCTGTCGGCGAAGGTGCACCCTTCGCAGTGGCCGCAAGGGCATTGGCCATTGCCGTACGACGCGAAGCTGGAGCATCGCGTGCAGGCCCTGATGGCGAAGATGTCCGTGCCGGAAAAGGTCGGCCAGGTCATCCAGGCCGATATCGGCAGCGTCACGCCGGAGGATGTCCGCAAGTACCATCTCGGCTCCATTCTTGCCGGCGGCAACTCCAAGCCCGGTGGCGGCAAGCTCGCCACCCCCGCGCAATGGCTGAAGCTGTCCGATGCCTTCTATCACGCGTCGGTGGACACCAGCCAGGGCGGTGCGGGGATTCCCGTGTTGTTCGGCTTCGACGCCGTGCACGGCGCCAACGACGTGCTCGGGGCCACCATTTTTCCGCAGAATTCCGCGCTCGGCGCCACGCGCGATCCAGGACTGGTGCGTGCGATCGGTGAGGCAACGGCGCAAGAGTCCCGCGCGGTCGGTGTCGACTGGACCTTCGCGCCTACGCTGACGGTGCCGCAGGATGACCGTTGGGGCCGCACCTACGAAGGCTATTCCGAAAATCCCGAACTGGTGGCGAAGTATGCCGCGGCGGCAGTCGAGGGACTGCAGGGGAAAGCCGGGACGGCGCAATTCCTGGACGGCTCGCACGTCATTGCCAGCGCCAAGCACTTCCTGGGCGACGGATCCACCAAAAACGGCAAGGACCAGGGCGATGCCGAAGTCAGCGAAAAACAGCTGCGCGACATCGCCGGCGCCGGCTACCCGCCCGCGATCGATGCCGGCGTGCAGACGGTGATGGCGTCCTTCTCCAGCTGGAACGGCGTGAAGATGAGCGGTGACAAGGGGCTGCTCACCGACGTGCTGAAGAAGCGCATGGATTTCCAGGGCTTCGTGGTGGGCGATTGGAACAGCCACGGCCAGGTGCCGGGTTGCACCAATGAGGACTGTCCGCAGGCCATCAACGCCGGCCTGGACATGTACATGGCGCCGGACAGCTGGAAGGGGCTGTACAAACACACGCTGGCGGAAGTGAAGTCCGGCAGGATTCCGATGTCGCGGCTGGACGACGCGGTGGCGCGCATCCTGCGGGTGAAATTCCGGCTCGGACTGTTCGACCAGGGCGCGCCATCGGAACAGCCGCTGGGCGGCAAGTTCGAGCTGGTCGGCAGCAAGGCGCACCGCGCGCTGGCGCGGCGCGCGGTGCGCGAGTCGCTGGTGCTGCTGAAGAACAAGGATCACCTGTTGCCGCTCGATCCCGGGCAGCACATCCTGGTGGCCGGTGACGGCGCCAACAACATTCCCAAGCAGTCCGGCGGCTGGACGATGACCTGGCAGGGCACCGGCACCACCAACGCCGACTTCCCGCATGCCACGTCGATCTGGGCCGGCATCCGCAAACAGGTGCAGGCGGCCGGCGGTACCGCCGAGCTTGCGCCGGATGGCCATTACAAGCACAAGCCGGACGTGGCGATCGTGGTCTATGGCGAAAACCCCTATGCCGAGTTCCAGGGCGACGTGCCGACACTGGCATACGCTCCCGGCGATTCCACCGATCTCGACCTGATCAGGCGCCTGCGCGCGCAGGGCATACCGGTGGTGTCGGTCTTCCTGAGCGGAAGGCCATTGTGGGTGAACCCCGAGATCAACGCCTCGAACGCCTTCGTCGCCGCCTGGCTGCCCGGTTCCGAGGGCGAGGGCGTGGCTGACGTACTGCTGCGCAAGGCCGACGGCAAGGTGCAATACGACTTCCACGGCAAACTGTCCTATTCGTGGCCGCGCACGGCCGTGCAAACGCCGCTCAACGTGGGGCAGAAGGACTACCACCCGCAGTTCGCCTACGGCTACGGCCTCACCTACCAAGACGACGGCAACATCGGCAAGTTGCCCGAGAAATCCGGTCTGCCCGACAACGTGGCTGCGCCGGGCATCTATCTGCAGCGCGGCAAGCCGGCGGCGGGGCTGACCGCGTCGCTGGTCGACGCCTCCGGAAGCACGACGATCAAGTCGGTGCCGGCGGCCACGGATGACGGCAGCCTGCATGTCGAGGCACTGGATTACCGCCGGCAGGAAGACGCGCGCCGCCTCGCCTGGTCGGGGCAGGGCAAGGCCGCATACGTCCTGCACGCCGGCACGCCGCTGGATCTCGACCGCCAGACCAATGGCGACGTGCAACTGGTCGTCGAGCTGCGCATCGACGCGCTCGCTCCGGGCACGATCACCCTGGGCATGGATTGCGGCCACGCCGATTGCAGGGCCCGTGTGCCGGTGGAGGCGACACTCAGGATGCTGCCGAAGGGCAAGTGGCTGCAAGTGGGCGTGCCGCTGAAATGTTTCCAGGCCGCCGGCGCCGACATGCATCACGTCGACGTGCCGTTCCGGCTGGAAACCTCGGCCCGCGACACTGTCGCCATCAGCCGCGTCGCGCTGGGGACGAACGCGGACTACCTGGTGTCCTGCGCTGCGCCATGAATACGATCCGTCATCCGGGCCGATATCGCCCGGCCCGGATGATGGTTGTTCTCCCGCGCCGTAAACGGCGGTACACCATGCCAGCCATGAACCGCGCGATTTCGTGTGTTCCCGATGGACATGGACCGGCTTTCTCTGCCATGTTGCGATCCATGGTGGATGGCTGCTAAGTTAGCGCTAACATTTTGTGGCGGATCGATCGCGAAGGAGCACAGGGTGGACTCGACGCGCGCATCTCGGAGGCAAGAGCTTCCGCTTTCGGCAAACAGTTCGCTGCGCCAGGCGCAGGGACCTCGGACGCGGGGCTTTACGTCGATGCGCGTTTTTCCGATGCCCGAATGGGCGGGCGGTAGTTCATGAGCAGCACTTCCGCAAGGCTCTCGGTCACGGAGAAAATCGGCTACAGCCTCGGCGACCTGGCGGCCAACCTGATCTTCCAGACCCTGGTCACTTTCCTCGCGTTTTTCTACACGGACGTCTATCGCATCCCCGCCGGTACCGCGGCCACCATCATCTTCGTCGTCGGCCTGCTCGGTGCGTTCGTGTTCACGCCGGTGGCGGGCTTGATCGCCGACCGCACCCGTTCGCGCTGGGGCAAGTTTCGGCCGTGGGTGTTGTGGACCGCGATTCCGTTCGGCGTGATTTCGCTGCTGACTTTCAGCACGCCAGACCTCGGCACGAACGGCAAGGTCGTCTACGCGCTGGCGACCTACACGCTGCTGGTGCTGGTCTATGTCGCCAACAATCTGCCGTATTCGGCGTTGAGCGGGGTGATGACCGGCAACATGGACCAGCGCAACAGCCTGTCGGCATACCGCTTCGTGGCGGTGATGATCGCGCAGTTCACCATCCAGGTGCTGCTGCTGCCGCTGGTGCTGATCCTCGGCGGCGGCGACAAGGCGGCGGGTTTCCGCGACGCAATGGCCATCTTC
Source organism: Rhodanobacteraceae bacterium (assembly GCA_035708045.1). Classification (GTDB taxonomy): domain Bacteria; phylum Pseudomonadota; class Gammaproteobacteria; order Xanthomonadales; family Rhodanobacteraceae; genus Oleiagrimonas. The sequence continues at coordinate 24,423 of DASSTF010000216.1, forward strand.
GCGGTGGTCGGCACCGTGTTCTTCCTGATCACCTTCTTCACCACCCGCGAACGGGTGGTGCCGACGGCGGAGCAGAAAAGCAGCATTCGCCAGGATCTGTCCGACCTCGTGCGCAACCGTCCCTGGCTGGTGCTGCTGGCGCTGACGGTGCTGGTGTTCATCAATCTGGCTCTGAAGGGCGGGATGTATGTCTACTACTTCAAGTACTACCTTGACCCGGGGCGACTGGCGAGCTTTCTCGACGGCATCGGTTTCAACGGCCTGATCCATGGCCTGAACGGATTGCTGACCGACATGGGCCTGGCCGGATTCCACTGGCCGCAGGATGCGCCGACCTCGGCCTTCAGCCTGTTCAACGCCGGCGGCATCGTGTTCATGATCGTCGGCATCGGGTTCTCGCGGCGCCTGGCCGAGCGCTTCGGCAAGCGCGACGTGTTCGGCGGTGCGCTGCTGATATCCACGTTGTTCCTCCTGGCGTTCTGGTTCTACCCGCCGGATGCGATCGGTCTGGTCGTCGTCTCCTACGTCCTGCACGGTTTTTTCTATGGCATCACCATTCCGTTGTTGTGGGCGATGGCGGCGGACGTTGCGGACTATTCGGAGTGGAAGAATCACCGTCGCGCCACGGCGACCGTGTTCTCGGCCATGCTGGTGGGTTTGAAACTTGGCCTGAGCCTCGGCGGCGCGCTGGTTGCCGGCATTCTGGCCGCCTACGGTTACGATGCGAACCTGCCGGTACAGTCGCCGCAGGTGGTGCAGGGCATCAGGCTGGCGATCAGCGTGTATTGCTCGATTCCGTTCCTGCTGGGCGTCGCCTTGCTGTTCTGGTACGAGATCGACAAGGCGATGGAGATCCGCATCGAGCAGGATCTGGGCGCACGCCGCAACGAAACCGGCGCCGCACGAAATGCCTTTCCGGAAGTCGAGCCATGCCTGACGAAATAGACGCCAAGCGCCTCGAGGAACTGTCCGCCCGGGCGATCTCGCCGCCGCTGGTCACGCACATTTATACGGCCGATCCTTCCGCGCGCGTGTTCGAGGGCAAGGTTTACGTCTACGTGTCGCACGACATCGACGCCGGCATCCCGTTCAACGACAACGGCGACCATTTCGGCATGCAGGATTATCACGTGCTGCGCATGGAATCGCCCGATGGCAAGGCGGTGGATTGCGGTGCGGCCCTGCATGTGCGGGACGTGCCATGGGCCGAGCGGCAGATGTGGGCGCCGGATGCCGCCTGCAAGGATGGCCGCTATTACCTGTACTTCCCGGCCAAGCGCGCCGACGGCATCTTCCAGATCGGCGTGGCCGTCGGTGATCGGCCCGAAGGACCGTTCAAGGCCGAGCCGCGGCCGATCGAAGGCAGCTATTCGATCGACCCGGGAATGCTGGCCGACGCGGATGGCAGCCACTACATGTACTTCGGCGGCATCTGGGGCGGACAGCTGCAGAAATATCGCGACAACGTCCATGCCGAAACCAATGAAGAGCCGGCGCCCGACGAACCTGCTCTGGGGCCGCGCGTGGCGCGCCTGGACGAGGGCATGAAACAGTTTGCCGAGCCTCCGCGCGAAGTCGTCATCCTTGACGAGGACGGGCTGCCATTGCGTGCCGGCGATCATGAGCGACGCTATTTCGAGGGGCCATGGGTGCATCGTCACGGTGGCCGTTACTACCTGTCGTACTCCACCGGCGATACCCACCATCTGTGCTACGCCGTCGGCGACAACCCGTATGGCCCTTTCACCTGGCGGGGCAGGGTGCTGAGCCCGGTGGTCGGCTGGACCACGCACCATTCCATCGTCGAATTCGGCGGTCGCTGGTGGTTGTACTACCACGACGCGATCCTTTCCGGCGGCGTGACGCATCTGCGTTCGGTCAAGGTGACCGAATTGCAGCATGACGCGCGGGGCCGGATCGCCACGGTGCATCCTTATGGCAATGAGTGATGTCGGGCCGCCCCGGTATCGATCCGTGTTCGGAGGTCTGGACAAGCGTTTTTGGATATGATACACATAAAAATGTTAGCGTTAACAAAACAAGGGAGCAGTGAAAATCGGACCATGCAAAAGGAAAAATGCAGGAGGCAGGGCAAACGCATGACAGCGCTGTCATGCAGCCGCGATGCGAGAAGCCGGCGTCCGGGGGGCCTGGGGCCCACGTGACGAACCGCTGTCCCGGGACGGTGCGGTGACAACGGTCGTCCAATGACACCCGGCTCGTGTCGATCGGCAAAAAAACAGAAAAAGCGGGATGGTCCGCAGGCGTTTCGGAGGAGGAGACGTCATTCCGTCAACCAGTCAATTCCAGAGGGGAGAAGTCCGGTGAAAAGCCACAGGCAGTTGTCGTGCCACGCATCAGTTGAAAATCGCGGCGAAGACATGCGCTGCGGTATCCGTCGGAAACGTCGTGCACTCGTTTGTTCGGCGTCCACCCATCGTTCAATCTGCAGGAAGGGGAGTGCACACACATGAACAACGACAAGTTGAAGCGCCTCAAGTCGAAGGTGATGTTCACCATCGTCGGTGGCGTGGTCATCATCAACCCGATCTACGCGCAGAATGCGCCGTCTGCCGCACAGCCCGCGCCTGCGGCACAGACGACTTCGCAACAGTCGCAAAGCGGCCGGAAATCGAAAGCCGGCCCGCAAAGCACGACGCAAACCGGCCAGGAACAGTCGCCGACCGAGCTTCAGGGCATGGTCGTCACCGGCGTGCGCAACAGTCTCGAACAGTCGATGAACATCAAGCGCTACGCGATCGGCATCGTCGACGCGGTCAGCGCCGAGGACATCGGCAAGTTCCCGGACACCAACCTGGCCGAATCGCTGCAGCGCATCACCGGCGTGTCGATCGACCGTCGCAACGGTGAAGGCTCGCAGGTGACCGTCCGCGGTTTCGGCCCGAACTTCAACATGGTCACCGTCGACGGCCGCACCATCCCCGGGGCGGACGCCTTCGGTGCGCCCGGCCAGGTGCCGATCGGCAACATCAACGGCGGCACGCGCTCGTTCAACTTTGCCCAGTTGTCGCCCAACGGCGTCAGGGCCCTGGAGGTCTACAAGACCGGGCGCGCCAACGTGGCCAGCGGCGGCATCGGCGCCACCATCGACATCAAGACCGACCGGCCGTTCTATCATGACGGAGGCAAAGTGATCGCCGCCGTCGGCGCCAAGGGCATCTACGATACGTCCGAACCGTTCGGCAACAGCGTCACGCCGGAGTTTTCGGGCAACTTCAGCTATGCCAATCCGGACAAGACCTGGGGCATCGGCATCAACGCCAGCTACAGCAAGCGCCACGGCGGCAACGTGCAGGCGACCGAAAATGCCTGGGCCGTGCAGCCCTGGACCGGTACCGCCAATGGTTTCAACGCCGATACCAACATCATCAACGAACCGGCCATGGGCCAGCTGTACGCGATCCCCAACGATGTCCGTTACGCGTACTACGACTACAGGACCAAGCGCAAGAACGCCCACGTGGTACTCCAGCTGGCGCCGGTCGACAGCCTGACCATGACCCTGGATTACCTGTTTTCCCGGTACGACATCGATGCCGACCGTGGCGAGCAGAGCATGTGGCTGCAGCAGCAGAACTTCACCGACGTGACGTTCGATACCGGAAACGCGGTGGCCACGCCGACCTACATCCGCGATGTCGTGGGCACCAAGGATTTCGGTCTGGAGCAGCAGCATTACGCGCAGGAGTACAAGCTCGACGACATCGGCTTCAATGCCATGTGGGACGTCAACGACAGCTTCAGCCTGACGTTCGATGCGCATGATGCCAAGAGCCAGAGCCTGCCCAACGATTCGTTGACGGGCGGCGGCGCCACGTTCATCAGCATTGCCGGCAGCAACAACTGCACCACCGGTCCGCAGTGCGGCGGCTCGTGGGGGCAGGAGTTCTTTTTCAACAACAGCCTGCCGATCGCCACGCGCACGTGGTATCCGACGGCGGATTCCACCGGCGCCGGTCAGGTCAACGTGCCGTTCGGGCCCAACAACCTCGGCACGCAGCCGCTGCGTATCGATGCGCAGGCGCAGACCACCGAAGTCAAAGAGGCGAAACTCAGCGGCGATCTCGAGTTCGACAACGGCCGGTTCCAGTTCGGCGCCGACTTCTCGAAGACGAAACTGCACCACACCCAGGCCGTCGAAAGCTATTCGGATCTGGGCAATTGGGGCGTGGACGATGCCGGCGCTTATCCCGACCTGATGGATCACCTCAGGGCCGTCAATACCGCCGGTCTGTTCGATGGCTACAACACCAGCGGCATCGCGCAGAGCACCTGGATCGGCAATGCGGACGACCTCGCGAAATGGGCGGTCGGCAAGTATCCGAACGCCACGTATAAAGTCAGCCCGAACCTGGCGGCCGACCAGATCGTCATCGAGAACACCAAGGCCGTGTATGCGCAACTCGTGCTGAACGGTCAGTTGGGCGACTTGCCGACCACCACCCGCTTCGGCTTGCGTTACGAGCAGACCGACGTCAAATCCACTTCGCAGGTCGGCATTCCGAGCGGGATCGTCTGGCAGTCCAACAACGACTTCCAGAATCCGATCGGCTCCGCAATCCAGCCGGTCAGCTCGAGTGGCAGCTACAGCAACCTGCTGCCCAATATCGATTTCAGCATCAACTTCACCGACTCGCTGCAGGGGCGTGCGTCGTACAGCAAGACCATTGCGCGCGCGCCTTACGGCAACCTGTACGCAGGTGCGACCGCCAACTCTCCGACCGGCTCGATTCTCATCAATGCGTCGTCACAGGCGACCGGCAGCGACAACGATCCGGGCCTGAAGCCGTTGTCTTCGGACAACCTCGACCTCGGTCTGGGCTGGTATTTCGCCAAGTCCAGCTATGTGTCGATCACGTTCTGGGACAAGCGCGTCGCCAATTTCATCGGCACCTCGGTGACGGACGAGAACCTGTATGGCGAGCGTGACCCCACCTCGGGCCCACGTGCCAAGCAGGCCATCGCATTCCTGAAAAGCGATGCCTGTACGGCCCAGACGGGAGCGCCTTGCGAGGTGAACGACACGACGTTGTTCGCCACGGTAGCCATGCTGTCGAATCCGGAGACTGGCGGCCTGGCCGCGTACAACGGCACCGATGCCCAGTCGCTGGCCCTGGAAAGCAAGTACGACATCACCGCCAACCCCGACGATCCGCTGTACGTTTTCTCGGTCAGCAAACCGGCCAACGTGCACAAGGCCATGTTGCATGGCTGGGAGTTCGGCGGCCAGTACTTCCTGGGCGACACCGGTTTCGGCATCCTGGCCAACTACACGACCGTCGATGGCGATGTGCACTTCAACGATGCGGGCGACCCGGGTGTCGACCAGTTTGCGCTGACCGGCCTCAGCGACAGTGCCAATGCCGTGCTGATGTACGAGAAGTACGGCTTCTCGGTGCGTCTGGCCTGGAACTGGCGTGGCGAGTTCCTGACTGCCGCAAACCAGGGCAACAGCCGCAACCCGTACTACGTGGATGCGTATCACCAGTACGACCTGAGCATCAACTACAACTTCAACGACCACTTGTCGTTCCAGTTGGAGGGGATCAACCTGACGGGCGAGGATGTCCGTTGGCGCGCACGCTCGGAAAAGGAGTTCGTGAGGCTGGTGGATCAGAAGCCGCGCTATGCGATCGGCGTGCGCTACAAGTTCTAATGCCGACCCGACACGGGCATGGAAAGGAGGTCGTCGCAGCCGTGGCGACCTCCGCTTTCTCCGGGCAGCTTGACCGGTTGCCGGTTTTTCGAAATAGTGCGAAGGCGATCTTTTGAGGGGCCGGAATGGCGCGGTACGAGTTGCTCAACAACGTGACGCACAAGGATCTGCGCGTTGCGACGCGTTTTGGCGAGGCGTTCGGCGATGCCGTCGGCATGGTGCCGGCTTATCCCACCGAATATGCCGAACTGGTGCGCGAGTACCCGATCTTTTTCCAGAAGGATGGCGAGAGCGGCGAATACCGTTCCGTGGTCCTGCTCGGCTTCAGCAGCGACGAGAACCTGTACCTGCAGGGCGAACAATGGAACGCCGGCTACCTGCCGGGCCATGTCGCCAAGGGGCCTTTCCTGATCGGATTCCAGGAACAGAACATCGACGGCGAGTTGCGCAACGAGGCCGTCATCAGCGTCGACATGGAGCATCCGCGCATCAACTTCGACGACGGTGAACCGGTATTTCTTCCCAAGGGTGGCAACAGCCCCTATCTGGAACAGATCACCACGGTGCTGCGCGGCATCCGCGACGGCGTGGAAGGCGGCAAGGCGATGTACGAAGCCTTCGACGCGGCGGGCCTGATCCAGCCGATCACGCTCGACATCACCTTCGATGCCGAGCACGGCGCCAACGTCACCGGCCTGCTTGGCATCGACCGCGAAAGGCTGGCTGCCCTGGATGTCGAATCGCTGCACATGCTGCACCGTTCGGGGTATCTCGAGGGCGCCTACCTGGTTCTTGCATCCATGCACAACCTGCGCCGGCTGATGGCCGAGAAGCAGCGCCGTCTGAGCCAGCAGGAGGCCGCCGCGAACGCGGGTTGATGGCGATGATGCAGTCCCTTGCCAGCATCCGCGAACGATCGGACGCACGGCCCGACACGCTGCCCATCGACGAACTGCTTGAAGCTGGACAACCCGTCGTCCTGCGTGGCCTGGTGCGCGACTGGACACTGACGCAGGCGGGACGGCGTTCGGCGGCGGAGGCCATGGGCTGCCTGCGCGGTTTCTACAACCGGCGCCCCGTTCAATATTCGTACGGCGCTCCCGACATCGAAGGCCGGGTGTTCTACACCGACGACTTCACCCGGATCAATTGCGAGGTTCGGCGCGGCAGCCTGGACGAACTGCTCGATGCCATCGCCGCCCATCTCGACGATCCACACCCGCCGACCTGGTACATGGCTTCGGCTCCCGTCGACGCCCTGCTGCCGGGGCTCCGCCATACCGACGATCTGAATTTTGCCGCGTGCGGCATTGATGCGTCGCCCCGGATATGGATCGGCAACCGCACCATCGCCTCGGCGCATTACGACGTGATGAACAACATCGCGTGCAACGTCGTCGGTCGGCGACGTTGCACGCTGTTTCCACCCGAGCAGATCGCCAACCTCTATCCGGGGCCGCTGGAACCGACGCCGGGTGGGCAAGCCGTCAGCGTGGTCGATTTCGACTCTCCCGATTTTGCGCGCCACCCGCGTTTTCGCGATGCGCTGGCGACGGCGCAAAGTGCGGTTCTGGAGCCCGGCGATGCCGTTTTCATTCCCAACCCGTGGTGGCACCACGTGGAAGGGTTGGAGCCGTTCAACGTGCTGGTCAACTACTGGTGGAGCGGCATGCCGGCGTACGTGCCGACACCGATGCATGCGCTGTACCACGCGCTGTGGAGCATTCGCGACCGTCCCGAGCAGGAAAAGCGCGCGTGGCGGGCAATCTTCGACTACTACGTGTTCGGCCCGGCCGACCGGGCTGGCGCGCACCTGCCCCAAGCGGCGCGTGACGTGCTTGGGCCGCTCGACGAGACGAAGGCCCGACAATTGCGGGCGATGCTGATCAACCAATTGAACCGATGAATGCAGGCCACGTCGAAAGGCGGTCCGGTCTCAGGTTGCACGGAACCCTGCCTGGCAGGGAAAGATGATGCACGATCGAGTGGGGGAAACGTAGACATGGGTACCAACAGGATTCGCAAGGTGGTGGTGGCCGGCGGCGGTACGGCGGGGTGGATCGCGGCGAGCACGCTGGCGTACCAGCTCAAGGAGCAGCTCGAAGTCACGCTGGTCGAGTCCTCCAAAATTGCCACCGTCGGCGTCGGCGAGGCCACCGTGCCGCCGATACGCAACTACCACCGGTTCATGAACATCGACGAGCAGGAGTTCCTGCGCGCGGTGGCCGGCGCCTTCAAGCTGTCCATCTCGTTCGAGAATTTCGTGCGGCCCGGACATCGCTATATCCATCCTTTCGGCATCACCGGCAAAGGTACGCTGGTGGCCGGCTTCGAGCAGTTCTGGCTGGAAAGCGTGCGCCGCGGCATGCAGTCGGAACTGCACAACTACAGCCTGGAGGCGATGGCCTCGCTCGTCGACCGGTTCGCGATCGTCGATGATCCCCAGATCAACTACGCGTACCACATGGATGCGGCGCTCTACGTCAAGTTCCTGCGCGAGAAATACCAGCCGTACGGCATCAGGCAGATCGAGGGCAAGATCAACGAGGTCCGGCAGAACCCCGAAAGCGGTTACGTGGAAGCGCTGGTGCTGGAAGACGGCCAGGTGATCGAAGGCGATTTCTTCATCGATTGCACCGGCTTCCGTGGCCTGCTGATCGAACAGACGCTGAAAACCGGCTACGAGGACTGGAACCACTGGCTCCCTTGCGACCGCGCGATCGCGGTGCAGACCCGATCCGTCGATCCGTCGCCGGTGCCGTACACGCGCGCCATCGCCCACAAGGCCGGCTGGCGCTGGCACATTCCGGTGCAACACCGCGTCGGCTGTGGCCTGGTGTATGACAGCCGTTACATGTCCGATGACGAGGCGCAGGCCAAATTGATGCACGATGTGGGCGCCGAGCCGGTCAGGGATCCCTGGCAGGTGCGGTTCCGCACCGGCCGCCGTTTGAAGGCCTGGAACAAGAACGTGGTGGCGCTGGGCCTGGCCAGCGGCTTCATTGAGCCGCTCGAATCGACCAGCATTCATCTGGCGATGAGTGCGGTCATGCAGCTGGTCGAGATGTTCCCGTCCGAGGGCATTCCCGACTCGCTGGTGAACATCTACAACGACAATTGCCGCCGCGAACTGGAGCACGTGCGCGATTTCATCGTCCTGCATTACCACGCCAACCAGCGCGAGGAGAAGATGTGGACGGACTGCCGCGAAATGACGCTGCCCGATTCGCTGCAGCGGCGCATCGACGCCTGGCGCGAGCGTGCGTACGTGTGGCACGAGCCGGGCGAACTGTTCGCGACCACTTCGTGGATACACGTGCTGCTGGGCCAGGGGATTTTTCCGAAGCAGCATCATCCGTTGCCGCGCGAACTGTCCGACGCCGACCTGCGCCGCCTGCTCGCCAGCATCCGCGACCCGATCGATCGCACGGTCCCGCAGCTGCCTTCGCAGCAGACCTTCATCGATCGCTACTGCAAGGCGCCGCCGGGGGTGTGGGACATGCACCGGTCCGCGGTGCAGGCTTGAACGGCCGGCGGCCTTGTCATGTTGATCGAACGCCATGCGGACATACGCATCGAGAAACGCATCCTCGGCGACGAGGGCGCGGTGCTGCTGGTCATCGACAACCTCGTTGCCGATCCCGAGCGCCTGTCGCAGCGGGCCGCGCGTCGTCCGTTCAATATCCGGAGCGAACACTTTCCGGGTGTCCGCGCGCGGGCGCCGGCCATGTACGAGCATTTTCTCGAGTCGGTGCTGAAACCGCTGCTGCCTGAGCATTTCGGAATCCAGCCGACCCGATTCGCGTTCCCCATGTGCCATTACTCGCTGGTGGCCACGCCGCCGGAGGAGCTCCGCTTCCTGCAGAGGGTGCCGCACATCGACTCGGTCGATGGGAGTGGATTGGCCACCGTGCATTACCTGTTCCATGGCAGTTGGGGTGGCACGGCTTTTTATCGCCATCGCGACACCGGCTTCGAATACGTCGACAAGGCGCGATGGAAAACCTACTTCCGGCGCCTGGAGGCGGAAAGCCGCGGCAGCGAGGCGCTGGCACCCGGCTACATCAACGGCACCACCGCGTTGTTCGAGCAGGTGGCCAGGGTGGACGCCGTCTTCAACCGCATGCTTGTGTACCGGCGCAATTCGCTGCACTCGGCCTGCATCGACGACGGCCATGTTCCGCCGCCCGATCCGCAGGGCGGGAGATTGTCGATCAACACTTTCATCGACGTGATGCCGTGACGGTGGCGTGATGAAGATTTTCGGGGCGCTTGCCCCAACGATTTTCGGGGCGCTTGCCCCAACAGATTTGTTAGCGCTAACATGTCTTGTAGAGAATTCAATCCCCAGAGGATCGATCGATGAAACGGCCCGCATGTATCGGCGGTGAGAGAGCCAGCCCATGAATCTGGTTGCCGGATTCGACCTGGGCACGCAGGGCGCAAAGCTGGTCGTCTACGACCCGGAGCGGCGCGCGCTTGTGGCCACGGCCAATGCATCGCTGGAGTTGATCAGCGGCGACGACGGCAGCCGCGAGCAATTGGCCTCGTGGTGGCTCGATGCGCTGCATGCCTGCTTTGCGCAGGTGGATGCGTCGCTGCGCAATGGCATTGCCGCGATCGCGGTATCCGGGCAACAACATGGTTTCGTGCCGGTCGGCATCGACGGCGAGGTTCTGGCGCCGGTCAAGCTTTGGTGCGACACCAGTTCCAGTACGGAATGCGCCGAGATCATGGATGCCGTTGGTGGCGCATCTCGTTGCATCGCTCTGGCCGGCAATCCGATCCTGGCCGGTTACACCGCCTCCAAGTTGCCGTGGACACGCAAGCACCGGCCGCAGGTCTACGCCGGCATGGCGAAGATCCTGCTGCCGCACGACTATCTGAACTTCGTGCTCACCGGCGAGTACTTTTGCGAGTACGGCGACGCTTCGGGTACCGGCTGGCTGGATGTGCGCACGCGCAGCTGGTCGAAGGAGCTGTTGCATGCAACCGACGCACAGCGCGATCTGTCCGAATGCCTGCCACCGCGGGTGCCGGCGGGGACGATGTTCCCGATACGGCCGGCGATTGCCGAGCAGTTGGGCATCCCGTCAACGGTGCAGGTCGCCGTCGGTGGCGGCGACAACATGATGTCGGCGATCGGTACCGGCGTGGTTTCCCCGGGCCGGCTGGCGATGAGCCTGGGCACGTCCGGCACGCTGTTCGCGCATGCGGACCGGCCGGTGATCGATGACGATGGCGCGTGGGCGGCGTTCTGTTCCTCGTCCGGCGGCTGGCTGCCGTTGATCTGCACGATGAATTGCACTGTCGCCGTCGAAATCGTGGCCAGGATGTTCGGTTTTTCCGTCCGTGATGGCGATGCGCGCATCGTCGCCACCGAACCCGGCGCCGGCGGGTTGACGATGATGCCTTTCTTCAACGGTGAACGCACGCCGGACCTGCCGCGCGGCAAGGGCATGCTGGCCGGGCTGGATTCGGCCAATGCCGGTGAGGCGAAGATTTATCGAGCGGCCATGGAAGGGGCGACGTACAGCCTGAAATACGGCTACGAAGCCTTTGCCCGCGCCGGCATGGCCTTCGACCGCATCGTGCTGACCGGAGGCGGCGCCAACAGCGCGGCATGGCGGCAGATGGTCGCCGACGTTTTCGACCTGCCCGTGGAAGTGCCGCGACAGTCGGAAGGCGCGGCCTTCGGCGCGGCCCTGCAGGCATTGTGGTCGCTGCAGTCCGCGCATGGTGGCGATGCCGACCTGGCGCAACTGGCGGCCACGCACGTCACCGCCGATCCCGCGCGCGCCGCCGTTCCGGATGCCGGCCGCGTCACCGCCTACCGCGAACCGTACCAACGTTTTCTCGATCACCTGGATGCCGCGCGAACGCTGTATGCGTGACGCGGAACCCTTGCGACACCCCCACGAACACAGGAGTCCCAGATGAACACCCAACCTTTCATCGGCGCCACGGAATATTTCCCGGGCATCGGCCGGATTCCCTTCGAAGGCCCCGCTTCGGACAATCCCCTGGCGTTCAAGTGTTACGACGCCGACAAGAAGATCGGCGGCAAGACCATGCGCGAGCACCTGCGCTTTGCGGTCTGCTACTGGCACACTTTCGGCAATGCCGGGCATGATCCGTTCGGCCCCGGCACCCGTCGCTTTCCATGGGCCAAGGACGACGCGATGGCCACGGCCGAGGCCAAGGTCGACGCCGCATTCGAGTTGTTCACCAAGCTGGGCGTGCCGTACTACTGCTTCCACGACGTGGACCTGGCGCCGGACGCCGACGACGTCGCCGCCTACGAAAAAAACATGCGGCACATGGTGGCGATGGCCCGGGAGCGTCAGCAGGCCACCGGCGTCAAGCTGTTGTGGGGCACCGCCAACCTGTTCACGCATCCGCGCTACATGAACGGCGCGGCCACCAATCCGGATTTTGCCGTGGTCGCCCGCGCCGCGGTCCAGGTCAAGGCCGCACTCGACGCCACCGTCGAGCTCGGAGGCGAGCACTATGTGTTCTGGGGTGGCCGCGAAGGCTATGCCTGCCTCCACAACACCGACATGAAGCGCGAGCTGGAGCACTTCGCCACGTTCCTTGCCGGCGCGCGCGACTACGGTCGCAGCATCGGCTTCAAGGGCAAGTTCCTGATCGAACCCAAGCCGATGGAGCCGATGAAGCACCAGTACGACTTCGACAGTTCCACTGTTGCCGATTTCCTCAAGTCGCATGACCTGCAGGACGATTTCATGCTCAACATCGAGGCCAACCACGCCACGCTGGCGGGCCACACCTTCGAGCACGACCTGCAGGCGGCTTCCGACCACGGCCTGCTGGGCAGCATCGACGCCAACCGCGGCAACCCGCAGAACGGCTGGGACACCGACCAGTTCCCGACCGACCTGTACGACACCGTCGGCGCCATGCTGGTGGTGCTGCGCCAGGGCGGGCTGGCTGGCGGCCTGAACTTCGACGCCAAGTTGCGCCGCGAGTCCACCGACATGGAGGACCTGTTCATCGCCCACATCGGCGGCATGGACAGCTTCGCCCGCGGTCTGGAAGTGGCGCACGCGCTGCTCAACGATTCGCCGTGGGAGGCATGGCGCAAGGAGCGTTACAGCAGCTTCGACAGTGGCGACGGCCAGGCATTCGAGCAGGGCAGGCTGGGTCTTGCCGATCTGGCCGCGCTGGCCGCAAAGATGGGCGAACCGGAGCAGATCAGCGGCAAGCAGGAGCGCTACGAGAACCTGCTGAACCAGTATCTGTTGCGCTGATGCAGGATGGCCGGGCCGGCATGGCCCCGGTTCGTTTTGATGGACGTGCGATGAACCGGAATGCCGGTCATCGCGCGATTCACGGGAGGGGTGGCATGAGCAGTATCGGTATCGAAAGCCCGGTGACCGCGAATGCGGAAAACACGCGTTTCATCGTGCTGATCAGCCTGGTGGCGACGTTGGGCGGGTTTTTGTTCGGCTACGACAGTGGCGTGATCAACGGTACGGTCGACGGATTGAAAGCCGCATTCCATTCGGATGCGGCAGTGACCGGTTTCAACGTGGCATCCATGTTGCTCGGCTGTGCGGCGGGCGCGTGGTTCGCCGGCACATTGGCCGACCGCTACGGGCGGCGCACGATGCAATGGTGCGCGGCGGTGTGTTTCCTGGTGTCGGCCTGGGGATCGGGCGCGGCCGGTTCGTCGCTGGAGTTCGTGGTGTTCCGGATCATCGGTGGCCTGGCCGTGGGCGCGGCCAGCGTGATGTCGCCGGCCTACATCGCCGAGGTGGCGCCGGCACGCTATCGCGGCCGTCTGGCGACGATGCAGCAAATCTCGATCATTGCCGGCCTGTTCGCCTCGTTCCTGTGCAACTGGCTGCTGGCCAGGAGCGCGGGTTCGTCGCTCGAACCGCTGTGGTTCGGGGACGAGGCCTGGCGATGGATGTTCTGGGCGGAGATCGTGCCGGCCGTGGTGTTCGGCGTGGCGTTGTTGTTCGTGCCCGAAAGTCCGCGTTATCTGGCCGCGAGCAATTTGCACGAACGGGCACGGGGCGTGCTGGTGCGTCTGTACGGCGAGGTGGCGGGAGGCAGGAAGCTCGACGAGATCAGGATGTCGCTGGCCGGCGACACTCATCGCCCGCGCCTGTCGGACCTGATCGACCGCACCGGGAAACGGATTCGCCCGATCGTCTGGATCGGCATCGGTCTGGCCATGCTGCAGCAACTGGTGGGCATCAACGTGGTGTTCTACTACGGCGCCGTGCTGTGGCAGGCGGTCGGTTTTTCCGAAAACGACGCATTGCTGATCAACGTGCTGTCGGGTGCGCTGAGCATTGGCGCATGCCTGATGACGGTGGTGCTGATCGATCGCATCGGACGCAAGCCGCTGCTGTGGTTTGGTTCGGCGGGCATGACCGTGACGCTGGCGATCGTGGCATGGACATTCACGCATGGCGAGCTGGTGCACGGGACGTTGCAGTTGCCCGGAAACATGGGTGTGGCGGCATTGGTCGCGGCCAATGCCTACGTGGTGTTCTTCAACCTGTCCTGGGGTCCGGTGATGTGGGTGATGCTGGGCGAGATGTTCCCGAACCGGATCCGCGGCTCGGCCCTGGCCGTGTCGGGCCTGGCGCAATGGACGGCGAATTTCCTGATCACCTGGACCTTCCCGATGCTGCTGGCCGGTATCGGCCTGGCCGGGGCATACGGCTTGTATGCGCTGGCGGCGCTGGTGTCGGTGTTCTTCGTGTTGTGTTTCGTGCACGAGACCCGCGGCCGCGAGCTGGAGCAGATGGAGGGCTGAGCATGGCCGCCGCGTGGACAGCCAGGCCGTACTCAATCCCGGGGCGGGACGGCCGAGTCGCGCCGTACCAGCTGATGCGGCACGACGTGGTCGACCACCATCTGCACGTCCTTCTCCTTGCCGCGGATGCTGCGCAGCAGGATGTCCATGGCCGAGTCGGCCATGGAGGCGATCGGCTGGCGGATCGTGGTCAGCTCCGGCCAAACCGTGGTCGCCACGGAAGTGTCGTCATAGCCGACCACCGACAGGTCGTCCGGTACCGCCAGGCCGCGGCGGTGCGCTACCGAAATGGTCGCGGCAGCCATGTCGTCGTTGCTGGCGAAGATCGCGGTGGGCGGTTTCCGGCGACCGAGCAGCTTCTCGGCCGCCTGCAGTCCGGAGCGGTAAGTGAAGTGGCCTTGTTCGACCATGCCCTTGTCCAGGGCGAGGCCGGCTTCGGTGAGTGCCGCCTTGAAACCCTCGTAGCGCTGTGCACTGGCGGCCTGGTCGGGCATGCCCTTGATGAAGCCGATGCGGGAGTGGCCGAGCCCGATCAGGTATTCGGTCATCTCCTTGCTGGCGCTGAAGTCGTCGATCCGCACGTGCGAAAGCTCGTCGCCGAAGCGCGCCGAAGCCAGGGCCACCACCGGCACGTCGGCCATGTGCAATTCGTTGACCACCACCTGCGACTCGCACAGCGGCGGTGGCAGGATCACGCCGGCCACGCCCCTGGAAAGGGCGCGCGCGGCCTGGCGCTCGGCCTCTTCGTCGAGGCCGTCCCAGCTGTCCACCACCAGTTGCACGCCGGTACGCGCCGCGCCGCGCAGCGCGCCGACCAGCAGTTCGCTGAGGTAGGCGCCCGACGGGTTGGTGTAGATCAGCGCCATGCGCGTGTCCTGCGCGGCGGCCAGGGAACGCGCGGCCAGGTTCGGCGTGTAGCCGAGTTTCCGGATCGCGTTCATGACACGCTCGCGGGTGGCGTCGCGCACGTTGCTGTTGCCGTTGATCACCCGCGACACGGTCATGGGCGAAACCCGGGCACAGGCCGCCACCTCGTTGATGGTGATTGCGCGGCCCTTGCGGCGAGCCGATTTTTTACCCGTTGCCAAGGTGCGTTTCTCCGCGTGCCGGGAATGAACCGAGCCGCAGCGTGCGTTCGCCGCCGAAGCTTCCGTGAAGGATGGTCGGGTGCATGGTCATGACTGTACTTCATCATAATGGCACGTGCTGCAACAGGCAGTCATTCGTGCCGGAAGGGCATGGCGGCAGGCGGCCCGGCTTCATGGTGATGCTGGTCCTGTTGATGGTGCTGATGTCGTTTGCATCGTCGTTGCACGCCGAGGACGGTTACGACCTGTGGTTGCGTTACCGTCCGGTCGCCGCCGCCCAAGCCGACGCCTACCGGGCATTCGCCACGCAACTGGTTGCCCCTGATGCGACACCGACCCAGCGTGCGGCGCGCGGGGAGCTGTTGCGTGGCCTCGGCGGCCTGCTCGGCACGCCGCCGGCGGCCACGGCCACGGCAACCCGTGACGGCGCCATCGTCGTCGGCACACCCGCTTCGTCGCCGCTGGTCGCGCGTTTGCACCTGCCGATGGCGGGATTGGGTGACGAGGGCTACCTGATTCGCAGCATGAAGATAGACGGCCATGCGACGACGGTGATTGCCGCAAACAGCGACGTCGGCACGCTGTACGGCGTGTTTCATTTCCTGCGCCTGCTGCAGACGCGCCGGCCGCTGGAGCACCTGGATCTGCACGAGGCGCCCAAGCTGCGCCTGCGTGTGCTCGACCACTGGGACGACCTGGACCGCCACGTTGAGCGCGGCTACGCCGGCGAGTCGATCTGGAAATGGTGGACGCTGCCGGACTACCTGGATCCGCGCTACAACGATTACGCGCGCGCCGATGCCTCGATCGGCATCAACGGCGTCGTGCTCAACAACGTCAATGCCGATCCGCTGATCCTGACCCGTCGCTATCTGGAAAAGGTGGCGGCGCTGGCCGGCGTGTTCCGTCCCTGGGGCATCCGCGTCTACCTCAGCGTGCGCTTCAGCGCACCGATCGACATCGGCGGACTGGAGACGGCCGATCCGCTCGATCCCGCGGTACGCCACTGGTGGCGCGACAAGGCGGACGAGATCTACAGGCTCGTTCCGGACTTCGGCGGCTTCCTGGTCAAGGCCGACTCCGAGGGCCAGCCGGGGCCGCAGGACTATGGCCGCACGCATGCCGACGGCGCCAACATGCTGGCCGCCGCGCTGGCGCCGCACCACGGCGTGGTGATGTGGCGCGCCTTCGTCTACACCAACCGGCCCGGCGAGGATCGCGTCAAGCAGGCTTACAGCGAATTCACGCCGCTGGACGGCAAGTTCGCCGACAACGTGCTGCTGCAGGTGAAGAACGGCCCGCTGGATTTCCAGCCGCGCGAACCCTTCAATCCGCTGTTCGGCGCCATGCCGAAGACCCATCTGATGATGGAGTTGCAGATCACCAAGGAATACCTCGGTTTCGCCACGCACCTGGTTTATCTCGGCACCCTGTTCAAGGAAGCGCTTGACGCCGACACCATGGCGCACGGCAAGGGCTCGACCGTGGCGAAAATCATCGAGGGAACGCCGGGCCGGCATGCGTTGAGCGGCATCGCCGGCGTCGCCAACATCGGCAGCGACCGCGACTGGTGCGGTTCGGATTTCAACCAGGCCAACTGGTACGCCTTCGGCCGCCTGGCCTGGGATCCTGGACAATCCGCGCGCGCCATCGCCAAGGACTGGGTGCGCATGACCTTCTCCAACGATCCGGTCTTCGTGAAGCCCGTGGTGGACATGATGATGGCCTCGCGCCAGGTCGCGGTCGACTACATGACGCCGCTGGGCCTGGCCCACCAGATGGGCGCCGGCAGCCACTACGGCCCCGCGCCCTGGGACGACAGCCTGCCGCGTGCGGACTGGAACCCGGTCTACTACAACCGCGCCGACAAACATGGCATCGGTTTCGACCGCACGGCTTCGGGCAGCGATGCCGTGACACAGTATGCGCCGCCGGTGGCCCGGTGCTACGCCGACCTCGACTGCGTGCCGGACAAGTACCTGCTCTGGTTCCACCACCTGCCCTGGACCTACCGCATGCGCTCCGGCCGCACGCTGTGGCAGGCGCTGGTGCACCGCTACACGCGCGGCGTCGACGCGGTGAAGAAGATGCGCGCGACCTGGCGAAGCCTGAAGGGCGACATCGACGCTGCGCGCTACCGCAAGGCCGCTACATTCCTGGCCATCCAGCAACGCGAGGCGCAGTGGTGGCGCGATGCCAGCATCGCCTATTGGCAGAGCCTGAACGGCCTGCCGCTGCCGCCGGGTTATGCGCCGCCCGCGCATTCGCTGAAGTACTACGAATCCCTGAAATTTCCCCACGCTCCGGGGCAAAGCCAATGAAGGAGGAACCCGTCATGCCGATCCACCGTTCGCGTGCATGCCGTGTCGCGCCAGCCGCGATGCTGCTGCTGACCGTCGCATCCGTGGCCCGGGCGGGCGACACCAAAGCGCCGCTGATGAATCCGCTGTTCCAGGATCATGCGGTATTGCAGCGCGATCGTCCGGTGCCGGTCTGGGGTCATGCCGCGGCGGGGCAGGTGGTGACGGTCTCGATCGACGGCAAGCAGGCCCACGCGCGAGCCGATGCCGATGGCCGTTGGCGGGTGGAACTGCCGGCGCTGGATGCCGGTGGCCCGTACACGCTGACGGCGAAGTCGGCCGACGGCAGCCGCGAAGTCGCGCACGACGTGCTGGTCGGCGACGTCTGGCTGTGCTCGGGCCAGTCGAACATGGAGCTTCCGGTGAAGCGCACGCTCAACTGGCCAAACGAAGTCGCCAACGCGCACGATGGCGCGATCCGCATGCTGACCGTGGGCAAGTACGCCAGCGTCACGCCGCGAACGGATTTCGCCACGCCGGCAGTCTGGCAAAAAGCCTCGCCGGAGACCGTCGCGGATTTTTCCGCCACCTGCTACTACTTCGCGCGTGCGCTCAAGCAGCACGTCGACGTCCCCATGGGCTTGATCAATGCCTCCTGGGGCGGCGCGAAGATCCAGGCCTGGATGAGCGCCAAGGCGCTGCGCAGCGTGGGCGGCTACGGCGACATCCTCGACATATTGGACGAATACGCCACCGATCCCGTGGCGGCGAACGCGCGTTGGGGCAGGTTTTGGGAATCCTGGTGGCGCAAGCATCCGGGTTGGAAGCCGGGCGACGAACCGTGGGAACCGGGATATTCCGGCGCCACCGGCTGGCGCAAGGCGCCGCCGGGTCTGGGCGACTGGAACGTTTGGGGCGTACCGGAACTGGCCGGATTCACCGGCATGGTCTGGTTTCGCACCACGGTGGAACTGAGCGCCGCGCAAGCGGCAAAGGGCGCGGTACTGTCGATGGGCATGGTCGACGAAATCGACCAGACCTGGGTCAATGGCCGCGCCGTGGGCAGCGCCTACATCGGTACGCCACGCCACTATCGCTTGCCGCAGGGCCTGCTGCATGCGGGCGCCAACACGATCGTGGTCAACGTACTCAACACCTACCGCGAGGGCGGCATCCTCGGGCCCGCATCCACGCGCGCACTGCATTTCGACGACGGCGGTTCGGTGCCGCTCGACGGCACCTGGACCTATCGCATCGTGCCGAAATCGGCAGGCGAGCCACCCACCGCGCCATGGCTTTCGGCTTCCGGCGACAGCACGCTGTACAACGGCATGATTGCGCCGCTGGGCGACTACGCCGTGCGCGGCGGTATCTGGTATCAGGGCGCGTCCAATACGACCGACGCCGAATCCTACGCGACATATCTGCGCGCCTACCGCAGACAGATGCGCGCGCAGTTCGGCGACAAGATGCCGCTGCTGATCGTGCAACTGGCCAACTATGGACCGCCGCCCGTGCATCCCGGCGAAAGCGGCTGGGCCGAAGTGCGCGAAGCCGAGCGCGAGGTCGCCAACGACGATGCATATTCCGCCCTGGCGGTGACCATCGACACCGGCGGTCGCGATGCCCTCCATCCGGCCGACAAGCAGGAACTCGGCCTCCGCCTGGCGCGTGCCGCGCGACACGTGGTCTACGGTGAAAAATCGCTTTCCGCGTCGGGACCGGTACCGCTGTCGGCGCGACACGCTGGCGATGTGGTGCGGGTCCGCTTCGGCGGCATCGAAAAGGGACTGGTCGCCTACGGCGCCGATGGGCCGGTCGGCTTCGAACTGTGCGGTACTGGCGTCGGTTCGTGCCACTACGCCGATGCGACGATCCATGGCGATGTGGTGACCCTGCGCGCGCCGAACGCCGCCTCGGCGACACGCGTGCGTTACGGCTGGGCCGACAACCCCGTGGTCACGCTGTTCGACGGCAACGGCTTGCCGGCCGGGCCCTTCCAGCTGCCGATTCCATCTCCGCAATGAAGATGCCGAGGATCCCGACCATGCGCCTTTGCCTGTTCGCCTTGCTCATGAGCGTCTTGCTCGCGCCGTCCGCGTCTGCCGGGCAGTCGGTGCGCTACGACTGGTTTGCCTACCATGGCCACGACGCGGGATTCGCGCAGCCGCTGCCGCCGGGTGATTACCGCAACCCCGTGCTGGCCGGTTTCCACCCGGATCCGTCGGTGGTGCGCGTCGGCGACCGCTTCTACCTGGTCAATTCCAGCTTTGCCTACTTCCCCGGCATTCCGGTGTTCGAAAGCCGCGACCTGGTGCACTGGAAGCAGGTCGGCAATGCCATCGAGCGTCCGTCACAGCTCCGTTACGACGGCCTGGGCGTCTCCCGCGGCGTATTCGCGCCGGACATCAGCTGGCATGACGGCACGTTCTATGTGCTCAACACTTTCGTCGACGGCGGCGGCAACTACCTCGTCACGGCGAAGAACCCGGCCGGGCCATGGTCCGATCCGATCTGGCTGCCCGGTATCGACGGCATCGATCCGTCGCTGTTTTTCGATGACGACGGCAAGGCCTGGCTGCTCTACAGCGGCGAGCCGAAGGGCGGACCACGTTACAAGGGCCAGCGTGCGATCTGGTTGCAGCAGTTCGATACGACGAAGATGAAACCGGTGGGGCTGCGCAAGGTCGTGCTCGACAGTGGCGTGAACCCGTCGAAGCATCCGATCTGGGCCGAAGGCCCGCACTTGTACAAGCGCGATGGCTGGTATTACCTGTCCTGCGCCCAGGGCGGCACCAGCCTGCAACATTCGCAGGTGGTGCTGCGCAGCCGCTCGCCGTGGGGGCCGTACAAGGCCGCTCCGCACAACCCGATCCTGACCCAGCGCGATCTGCCTGCCGATCGTGCGGCGCCGGTCATCAACGCAGGTCACGCCGATCTGGTCGAAGCGCCCGACGGCAGCTGGTGGGCCATATTCCTGGCCAGCCGCGCCTACGGCAAGGTGCATTTCAACACCGGTCGCGAGACCTTCCTGTTGCCGGTGCACTGGAGGAACGGTTGGCCGACGATTCTCGAACACGGCCACGTGATTCCGCGGGTCGCGACCGGTCCGGCGTTCATGAAGCGCGACGCCACCCAGGCGCCTTTCAGCGGCAACTTCGCCTGGCGTGACGACTTCGGCAAACCGAAGCTGGGTGACGCGTGGATGTACCTGCGCGCACCCACGCAACCCTGGGTCGACCTGAAGACGAAACCGGGTTGGCTGACGATCCACCCGCTGCCCGAAGGGCTGGACTCGACGCACAACGTCTCGTTCCTGGCGCGCCGTCAGCAGCATCTTTCATTCGATGCCAGCACCGCGCTCGAACCGCCCGCGCAGCCGGGCGTCGACGCGGGCATCGCCGTCTTCCAGGGCAGCCGGTACTGGTATTTCCTCGGCGTCCGTCGCATCGGCGATGCCTGGGAATTGTTTCTTGAAAAGGATGGCGGCAGCCAGCCGCAGGTGATCGCACGCACCCGGATTGCACCGCATGGCGTATTGAAACTGAAGGTCTCCGGCGACCGCGGGAACTATGCGTTCGCCTATGACGCGGACGGCAAAGGCTGGCGCTGGCTGAAGCGCGATGCCGACGCAACCATTCTCAGTACCGATGTCGCCGGCGGCTTCGTCGGCGTGGTGCTGGGGCCGTATGCACGGACGACGAAACCTGCCGGTACCGGCCGGCTGCAGCCCGCCGGCAATCATTGAGCAACCGAGGGCAACGACATGCAAACGAGACACCATGCAACGAAACCTATCGCCGTCTGCCTCACGCTCGTCGCGTTGTCGCTGGCGCCCGTCGTGCCCGAAGTCCGTGCGGCGGATGCCGCACAGGCCGCGTCCACAACGCCGGCCTACCGCAACACCTCGCTCGACTTCGGGCAACGCGCCGCCGACCTCGTTTCGCGCATGACGCTGGAGGAAAAAGTCGCGCAGATGCAGAACAGTGCGCCGGCGATCCCGCGCCTCGGCGTGCCCGCCTACGACTGGTGGAGCGAGGGGCTGCACGGTGTGGCGCGCGCCGGACATGCCACGGTGTTTCCGCAGGCAATCGGTCTGGCGGCGACTTTCGACGTGCCGTTGATGCACAAGGTCGCCATCGCCATCAGCGACGAGGCGCGCGCCAAGCACAACCGGTTCGTGCGCGAAGGCAAACGCGGGCGCTACCAGGGCCTGACTTTCTGGTCACCCAACATCAACATCTTCCGCGATCCGCGCTGGGGGCGCGGCCAGGAAACCTATGGCGAGGACCCCTATCTCACGGCGCGCATGGGCGTGGCCTTCGTCGAGGGCCTGCAAGGCGACAACGCCACATACCGCAAGCTCGACGCCACGGCCAAGCACTTCGTGGCGTACAGCGGCCCGGAATCCGAACGCCATCATTTCAACGCGCAACCGCCTGCGCGCGATCTGTACGAAACCTACCTGCCGGCTTTCCGGGCGCTGGTGCGGCAGGCCCACGTCGATGCCGTCATGAGCGCCTACAACCGTGTGGATGGCGTGCCTGCGACGGGCAACAAGCGGCTGCTCAACGGCATCCTGCGCCAGGACTGGGGCTTCAACGGTTACGTTGTTTCCGATTGCGGCGCGGTCGCGGACATCTACAAGCACCACAAGGTCGTCGCCACCGCCGAACAGGCAGCGGCCCTGGCGGTGAAAGGTGGTGTCGATCTCAACTGCGGCAAGACCTACGCACATCTGGTCAAGGCCGTGCATGACGGCCTGGTCGACGAGTCGGTCATCGACACTGCCGTCGAGCGGCTGATGCGGGCACGTTTCCGTCTGGGCATGTTCGATCCGCCGGCGAAGGTGCCCTGGTCCGACATTCCGGACATGACCCGTCAATTGGCCGTACACAAGCCGTTGGCGCGGAAGGCAGCGCAGGAATCGATGGTGTTGCTGAAGAACGACGGCCTGCTGCCGCTGCCGACAAGCCTCGAGCACGTCGCGGTGATCGGCCCCACCGCCGATGACGTCACCGCATTGCTCGGCAATTACCACGGCACCCCGGTCGCGCCGGTGACGATTCTCGCCGGCATCCGCAAGGCCCTGCCGCACGCTCAAGTGGATTACGTGCGTGGCGCGAACCTGGTGCAGGGGTATGGCGACCCCATCGGTCCGAAGCAGTTCGACGCGGCGCTGAAGGCGGCGCGGCGGGCCCAGGTGGTGATCTTCGTCGGCGGCCTGACCAGCGACATCGTCGGCGAGGAAATGTCTGTGCACTTCCCTGGCTTCGATGGCGGCGACCGCACCAGCCTGCGCTTGCCGGCGACGCAGCAGAAGCTGTTGAAGGCCTTGCAGGCCACCGGAAAACCCGTGGTGCTGGTGCTGACCACGGGTTCGGCACTGGCCATCGATTGGGCACAGCAGCACCTGCCGGCGATATTGCTGGCCTGGTATCCGGGCGGGGAGGGCGGCAGCGCGGTGGCCGATGCGCTGTTCGGCAAAACCGATCCCGCCGGCCGTCTGCCGATAACCTTCTACAGGAACGTGAAACAGTTGCCGCCATTCGACGACTACAGCATGGCGGGACGCACCTATCGCTACTTCAAGGGCAAGCCGCTGTACCCGTTCGGCTACGGCCTGTCGTATACGCGCTTCGCGTATTCCGACCTGCATTTGGATCGCACCGTGCTGGATCCGGATGGACGCATGCGGATCACGCTGAAGGTGAAAAACACCGGTCGACGTGCCGGCGACGAGGTGGTGCAGTTGTATCTGCACGCGTTGCATGCAGCGCATGCGCGCGCGAACAAGTCGTTGCGCGGTTTCCGGCGCATCTCGCTCAAGCCCGGCGAAGAGCGCAAGGTCTCTTTCGACATCACGCCGCGGATCGACTTGCGCTACTACGACGTGGCGCAACACGCCTACGCCGTCGACCCGGGTCGGTACCAGGTGCAAGTGGGAGCCTCCAGCGCCGATATCCGGTTGACCGGGGATTTTGGTGTCGATTAGATTTTTTTTGAAAGGCGTATCGCGCCTGGCGGCGCTCGTTCATTTTCTTTTGCTGCCAAAAGAAAACGAACCACAAACGCGTGGGGAACGCGTTTGAACGGTGAAGCCGGCCCGAAGGGCGGAGGGCAGGAAGCCCGGAGTAAAAGAAAATCACCCCTGAAGCCAGCGCCTTTGCAACGCCAGGTTCCGAAATCCCCTGTGTAGGAGCGTACCTGGGCGCGATGGCCTCAAGGCTTGTTCATACGCTGAGGGCCATCGCGCCCAGGTGTGCTCCTACAACAAGCGTCGGCACGACTTCATACCAGCGCCGGAACCGGCATCAAGGCCTCAAAGCCTGCTCTTCAACGGGGCCCCTCGGCAGGCGGTGGAGCGTGGCGGAAAAGGCCCGAAGGGTGACCGGCAGGACGCCGGTCATTTTTCTGCGGGCCAAGGAAGGCCCGTCAGAAAAACCCCGCCACGCGGAACGTACTCGCAGGGCGAAGCCCTGTGAGCGCCGAACGCGGGGTGCCCTTCTCTTTGGTTCCGTTTCTCTTGGGCAAGCAAGAGAAATGAACGAGCGCCGACAGGCGCGATACGCCGCCGCACGGGGTCAACCCCCAGCAGCTCCATGCGAGTGACCACGCACAAACCTGCGCAACCATTCCAGCGCTGGACGCTCACTACCGTCCTTGCGGACAAGATTCGCACCCTCCTTGTCCCGCCACAGGCCGGGACGAAACCCCCACAGGGTGATGCCATGCACCGCGGGGTCGTTCCAGAACACCGGGAACACGCGCTTGTAGCTGGCCAATTGCTGCGCGTCGGTGGGGCCGTCGATGTCCATTTCGGTGACATAGATCGGCAGGCCCGATGCCGCCAGCAGGTCGAGATTGGCGCGGATGGTCGACACCGGGACGTCGGCCGTGGTCGAAAATGCATGGGCCTGCACGCCGATGCCGTCGAGCAGATGACGCTTGTTCAGCAGGTCGATGATCTTGCGGTAGCGCCGCGCGTTCTCCGGCTCGTTGACGATGTTGTAGTCGTTGATCAGCAGCTTGGCGTGCGGGAAATAGTGGCGCGCCATGCGAAAGGCCGTGATGATCCAGTCCCATCCGGTGCGTCCGCTGCCGCCGAGTGCCTCGATGTAGTTGCCGCCGCCTTCGTCGTCCTTGTTCGGAGGGTCGTTCAACGGCTCGTTGACCACACCGATGTAGTCGAGATCCGGGTAGCGCTTGGCCACCGCGGCAAACCAGCGTTCGATCGCCCGGCGTTGCTCGGCCACGGGCAGGTGTTCGATCCATTCCGGTTGCTGGTTGCCCCACACCAGTACGTGCATCTGGAAGGGGAAGCCGTGTGATTTGGCGAAACGGTAGGCCTTGTCCAGCGCGGTCCAGTTCATGTGGCCGCGGATGGCCTCGACCTCGCCCCATTTGCCGGCGTTTTCCGGCGTGACTTTGTTCCAGTAACGGGCAAAATCCTTGCTTTGTGCCGGACCATAGGCGCAGCCCAGAAATTTCTTCTGGCCGGCCGCGATCGGCGCCTGTTGCTGCGCCATGAGCGGTGACGCCACGCCGACGATCAATGCCGCGAGCAGGGTGAGGCATGCGTGCTTCATGCGTTTCTCCGGATCGGGTCAGGGTGTGCGGGATTTGCCTTGACGATGGTAACG